>JAZFYI010000177.1:0-4378 GCA_036443455.1 Gammaproteobacteria bacterium | reverse complement strand
TGCCTGAAGGCCGAAAGCATTAACTACATCGGCGACCTCGTTCAGTGTACCGAAGTCGAACTGCTGCGCACCCCGAACCTGGGCAAGAAGTCGCTGACCGAGATCAAGGAAGTTTTACTCAGCCATTAACTGTCGCTGGGTATGCGCCTGGAAAACTGGCCGCCACCCAGCCTGCAACCTGAAGAAGAGCGGGTTATTGCCTGATCCTTGCGGATCCGATCTCTTCGTGAACTGGAACCAATAACATGCATCATCGCAAATCCGGTCGTAAACTCGGGCGCAACAGCTCGCACCGCAAGGCCATGTTCAAGAACATGGCGGTGTCGCTGCTGCGTCATGAAACCATTCGCACCACGCTGCCAAAGGCCAAGGAACTGCGTCGGGTTGTCGAGCCGCTGATCACCATGGCCAAGACCGATGGCGTCGCACAGCGCCGTCGCGCTTTCGATCGCCTGCGCGACAAGGAAGCCGTGGGCAAGCTTTTCAGCGAAATCGGTCCACGCTATGTCAACCGTCCCGGTGGTTATCTGCGCATCCTGAAGGCAGGGCTGCGAGCGGGCGACGCAGCCCCGATGGCGGTGGTCAAACTGGTCGAGGAAACGCCCGCCAGCGAATAAACGAAGGTAGCAAACAATAAGGCCAGGCAGGCCACACGGTCTGTCAGCCGCACCAAAAAAACCGCGTTCACCCGCGGTTTTTTTGTTTATAGCGCTGAAAATGCGTCCCGGGTCAGGTTTTCGCATGCCCCATCGCTTGCCCGCACATTGTCCTCGACCCTGATGCCGCCGTAGGGGCTGAATTTATCGATCGCGGCCCAGTTGATTTTGGCCGAGTCGCTGCCATCGCGAACCGGTTGCAGCAGTTGCTCGATAAAATAAATGCCCGGTTCGATGGTCATGACCCAGTCCTCTTCGAGTACGCGGGTCAGCCGCAGGAACGGATGGCCATCGGGCGGGTCTATCTTGCCGCCGCCGGCGCCGGCGGAGAAACCACCGTTGTCATGTACATGCAGGCCGATCAGGTGACCCAGGCCATGCGGAAAAAACACGCCGCTCAACCCGCTGGCCACGGCTTCTTCGGCGCTGACATTGATCACCTCGAAGTCGGCAAGGATGCCGGCCAGCAACAGATGGGCCTGCAAATGCAATTCACGGTAATCCAGGCCCGGTTTGACGCGTGCACATATCTCCAGCTGGGTTTTCTCCATGGCCGCGATCATCGCCCGGAAATCACCGTCTTCCGCCGCGTAGGTTCGCGTGATGTCGGAGGCATAGCCATTGCATTGCGCGCCCGCATCGATCAGGAATGACAATCGCTCAGCCGGGTTTTTCCGCTCCAGGGCCTGGTAATGCAAAACCGAGCCGTGACTGTTGAGCGCGATGATGTTGCCGTAGGGAAGCTGGTGCTCCATGTGGCCGGTGGCTTTGAGATAGGCGAGATGGATTTCGAACTCGGTCGCGCCATCCCGGAATGCCTGCTCTGCTGCACGATGGCCCCGGCAACCCAGTATCGATGCCTCGCGCATGCAGGCGACCTCATATTCGGATTTTGCCGCGCGATGGTGGTCGAGATGATCGATCAGGGGCTGCGGATTGACCGCACCTACGCCCCAATTGCCTGCGGCGTCGGTGGCCTCGCCGATGAAGGCCGTTTTCGACAGGTCCTTGGGTAACAGATCGCGAATCTCGCCCGGATCACCGATCAGTTTCAGATCGAAATGATCGACCCAGAAATCGGTCGGCGCGACCGCCGCATCGTGCCAGTAATCGATCGGCCGGAAAAAGATAAACAGCGGTTTCTCGCCCGGCCGGTAATGCAGCCAGCAGTTTGGATTATCGGTGACCGGCGCCCACCATTTGAGGTGTGGATTCGCCTTGAACGGATAGCTGTTATCGTCGCGGAAAACGACTTTAAGCGCGCCGCCGGCGATCAGCAGCTCGTCGTAGCCGGTGGCTTCCAGTGCCTGGTCCGTAAAGCCCTTCACCCGATCCAGGTGGGCCGGGTAATGCGTCGCCAACTGAGTCATTGCGTGGTCTCCGCAAAGAAATCCAGTGTATAACAACCCTGCCGCCTATTACGATTTTGTGGGACAATCGGGGGCCGCCGACGATGGAGACCCCGAATGCGAAGCCAGTGGATTTTGAGCGGACTGATGTTGTTTATGGTGACCCCAATGGGATATGGATACGACCGAGAATCAGGTGACAGCTTTGCCAGCCGCTCCGAGGTGATCGCGACGCATGGCATGGCCGCAACCAGCCAGCCGCTCGCGACCCAGATAGCGATCGATATTCTCAAGTCCGGTGGCAACGCGATCGACGCCGCCATCGCGGCGAATGCCGCGCTCGGCCTGATGGAGCCGACCGGTAACGGCATCGGTGGAGATTTGTTCGCGATAATCTGGGATGCCAAAACGAAAAAACTGTATGGCCTGAATGCCAGCGGGCGCTCGCCGCGGTCGCTGACCCGGGAATGGTTTATCGAAAACGGCTACGAGTCGATCCCACGGCGTGGAGCACTGCCGGTCAGCGTGCCGGGCACGGTCGATGGCTGGTTCGAGATGCATCAGCGCTTCGGTTCGCTGCCGATGAAGGAAATACTCAAACCCGCGATCGATTACGCCCGCGAAGGTTTCCCGGTCAGCGAATACATCGCCTGGCTGTGGAAAAAATACGAGACCATACTCGGCGAGTATCCCGCGTTCCGGGAGACCTATTTGCCCGATGGCCAGGCGCCCGCCAAGGGAGAGATTTTCAAAAACCCGCGCTTGGCAAATACCCTGGAAAAAATCGCCGAGGGCGGGCGTGATGTATTTTACAAGGGCGAGATGGCGCATGTCATCGCCGACCACGTGCAGGCCAATGGCGGCTTCCTCAGCTACGAGGATTTGCTCAGCCACCATTCCGAATGGGTTGAGCCGGTCTCGACGAGTTATCGCGGTTACGATGTCTGGGAGCTGCCACCGAACGGACAGGGTATCGCGGCTTTGCAGATGCTGAATATTCTGGAGCCTCTCGATCTTGCCGCCATGGGATTTGGCAGCGCAGATTACCTGCACGTGCTGACCGAGGCCAAGAAACTGGCTTTCGAAGACCGGGCGAAGTTCTATGCCGACCCGGATTTCGCCGATGTGCCGGTCAAGGAAATGATATCGAAAGCATACGCAGACCGGCGGCGCGAACTTCTGTCCATGGAAAAAGCCGCAAAGGCATATCCGCCGGGAGACCCAAAGCTGGAAAACGGCGATACCATTTACCTCGCGACGGCCGACAAATACGGCAACATGGTCTCGCTGATCCAGAGCAATTATCGCGGTATGGGTTCGGGCATGGTGCCGCCCGGTCTGGGCTTCAACCTGCAAGACCGCGGTGAGTTGTTCAGTCTCGAGGAGGGCCATGCCAACAGCTTCGAGCCTGGCAAACGCCCATTCCAAACTATCATCCCGGCATTTGTCACCAAAGACGGCAAGCCCTGGCTGAGTTTTGGCATCATGGGCGGGGCGATGCAGCCACAGGCACATGTGCAGGTCCTCGTAAACCTGATCGATTTCGGTATGAACCTGCAGGAGGCGGGCGACGCGCCGCGCCTGCGCCACAAAGGCAGCAGCCAGCCGACCGGCGAGCAAATGAATGATGGCGGCGTGTTGTTACTGGAATCGGGAATTGACGATCAGGTCATCGCAGAGCTAAGGCAAAGGGGTCACCAGGTGAGCCTGTCGGTTGGTGGCTTTGGCGGCTACCAGGCGATCCGCCGCGATGAGAAAAATGGCACTTATATCGGTGCGTCCGAGACCAGGAAGGATGGGCACGCGGCGGGATATTGAGTAGCTGATGCTATGCGGCTAGCTATTTCGTAAAGGCTATTTACCAGCCCACGCATCCTGGCCTGGCGGATGAGTTGCGGATGCTCGACGATATATGCATCGATCATGTGCTTGGCATCCTTGAGACCGAGATTTCGATGCGACCGCAGAAGTTTTATGGCGTCGATCTTCCGATTCGAGTGCACGGCTTCGAGGACATCACCAGGAAGTTCCGGCCTACTTTTCATATTGCGCTGCCTATGTACGCCTAATGTCTCGATTTGTTAAGCACTCTTAGTGCATCTACGAATCGATCTATTTGCCAAGGGGTATTGAATACCTGCGGTGTGATCCTTACACATCCTCCACTTGCCAGCCCTTTTCTGACTACGGTAAAGATTCCAAAATCGCTTTCCAGCTTTTGTTGAAGTCGCATTGCATCTTCAATTGTATTTTTCCCGACCATGCGAAATGATGCCATGCCCGTGCGGGATGCTTCATCAGTGCCACCGAGTACTTCAATATTGGGCATTGCCTCTGCTTCGCTGGTCCACAAGCATCTAAGATAGTTAAGCC
>JAZFYI010000176.1:0-3607 GCA_036443455.1 Gammaproteobacteria bacterium | reverse complement strand
TCGTGTGTTAGTTTGTAGCCGGGTTCACATCCTTGGCCATCGGAGCAAGCCGTGCCTGACCGCTACAAGCCGGGCATCCTGGTTGAAGAATCAGTTGCGCCGGAGCAGTCTATAAAAAATGCTGCCGCCGCGATCACTGCTTTCGTCGGCCGCACCCTGCGCGGACCGCTCGACCTCCCCACCGAAATCAATAGTTTTCGCGACTTCAATGAAACCTTCGGTAGTCTCTGGCGTTCGAGTCCGCTGTCTTTCGCGGTCGAACAATATTTTTTGCAGGGCGGTCGGCAAGCGATCATCGTCCGCGTTATCAATGGCGGAAGCTGCGCCAAAATAGAAATTCCGTGCGGCGAGGAAATGCTGACGCTCGAGGCCAGGTCGCCGGGTGCGCACGAAACGCTGCGCGTATCGGTCGATTACGACAATATCGACGATGATAACGAGCAACTTTTCAATATCGTCGTTCAGCGATTGCGTGACCAGCGCTCGGCCATCGTCGCGGACCAGGAAATTTACCGCTGTGTCGGCGTAAAGGAAAACGATAGCGCGAATATTGCCAATGTCCTGCTCGATTCGGACCTGGTGCGGGTCGTTGGTGAGGTGCCTTCACAACGCCCCGACCGGACTGTAAAAAACAGCGCGATGGCGGAAGTGGCTTACCTGGGGGTGTCGGCGAAGGGGAGCGACGGCAGTGAAACAAGCGATTACGATTTGATCGGCTCGGCCGCAGAGGCCACCGGCATGCACGCTCTGCAAAAAATACCCTGTTTCAATTTTCTCGTGTTGCCGCCGCATGCGCGCGGCGAAGGGCCGGGCCCGGTCGCGTTGCTGGCTGCGGCACGATTGTGCCGGCAACGCGGGGCGATATTGCTGACCGATCCCGATGCAGCATGGGACAGCCCGACCGAGGCGATCGCCGGTTTCAGGCGGCTGAATTTTGCCAGCGACAATGCCGTGATGTTTTATCCGTGGCTCAAAATGATCAATCGGCTGACCGGGAAAACGGAGGATTTCCCGCCATCCGGGGCAATGGCAGGCTACCTGGCGCGTGCTTCGGCCGATGGCAAAGTCTGGCGAAAGCCGGAGGAAACCCAGGTTCTTTTGCGCGGCGGAATACGCATATCGCGGATCGTGCCGGATGACCAGGCTGTGCACCTGCGGGCGATGGGCGTGAACGTCCTTGGCCAGTATGGCTCGCTCGTGCAAACCGGTTCCAGGCTGATGACCCTGGGTCCCGGTCCGGGCGGCAGCCGGTCGCTGGGCGCCAGGCGCGTCTTGCAACAGACCATCGAAAGCATTCGCCAGGGAACACGCTGGATCGTGTTCCAGAAAAATGACGAGCGGCTGTGGGAAAAGGTTCGTCTCCAGGTAGAGGCCTATCTTGCAAAAATACACCGGGAGGGCGCTTTCCCCGCCGACACGCAGAGGCAGGCCTGGTTCGTGCTGTGCGGACCCAAAACCCACAGCGAAATCGATCTCGCGGAAGGCGCGCTCAACATCATCGTAGCCCTTGCACCCATTCGGCCCGGTCAGTTCCTGATTTACCGGATTCGGCATTTGATCGGCCGCTCGGATGTGACCCGCGTCATCGGTCTGGAGCTGGAAAGCATTAATTATCTGACTGGCTGAACGACCACAGGCGCTCAGTCGCGTGGCGAAATATACATCGTGATCTCGGCGCGAACGACGCGCGTACCCGCCTGATCCATGACCTCGACGTCCACCACTACATCTTCTTTCTGATTGTATTCACGCAGTTCGAGGCGGGCTACAGCGGAGACGTCGCTGCGTGCCTGGCCGAGATATCGAATAGTCATCCCGCGGGGGATCCAGCGCATGTTCCGAGGCAGAGTGACTTCGGTCATCAAGCCCGCAGCCAGTTCGCACAGGTTGCCCATGGCCAGCGCATGCACACCGCCAAGATGATTCTGCACCGAACGGCGCTTTTTCATCGAGACGCGGGCGGTGCCCGGGCGCAATTCGATAAACCGTGGCCGGATGCTGCCGAAATAGGGCGCCCGAAAACAGACGACCCGGGTAAACAGCCAGCGACCACCAGGGAAAGCGGATAAGCGTTGATACAGGTTTAAAACGTTGATCGCCATCGCTGTGAGTCCTCATTCCATGCAGGTTATTCCGGAGCGCCATAGCCGCCACCGCCCGGCGTGTCGATAATCAGGATATCACCAGGCTCGACCTGGAAACTTGCGGTAGCCTCAAGCCGGACGATATCCCCATTTGCCTTTTGCAGGCTGTTCCTGCCGGCAGCGGCATCTGCACCGCCCGCCAGCCCGGACGGTGCGAATTTGCGATGACCGGATAGTATCGCGGCGGTCATGGATTGCAAAAACTCCAGGCTGCGATGCGCACCATTGCCGCCATGATACTTTCCGTCGCCGCCCGAACTTTCGCGGATTGAAAATTCACGTACCCGCACCGGAAACCTGCTCTCGAGAACTTCAGGATCTGTCAGCCTGGAGTTTGTCATGTGGGTGTGGATCGCATCGGTGCCGTGAAAGCCATCGCCGGCGCCTGATCCGCCGCAGATCGTTTCATAATATTGCCATCGTGAATCACCAAAAGTCAGGTTGTTCATCGTTCCCTGTGCCGCCGCCTGTAAATTCATGGCGCCGTACAGCACGTCGACGATGCACTGGGAGGTTTCCACGTTACCGGCGACGACCGCTGCCGGGTATTCCGGCGACAGCAAACTGCCTGCCGGTATTTTGATTTCCAGCGGTTTCAGGCAGCCCTCGTTGAGCGGGATCTTGTGGTCGACCAGTGTTCTGAACACATACAGTACAGCCGCGGCACACACCGATGCCGGCGCGTTGAAGTTGTTCCCGGCCTGCGGCGAGGTTCCTGCGAAATCGATAATTGCGCTGCGCCTGTTCTTGTCCACGCGGATCGCAACCCGAATCGTCTGGCCGGTATCCATGCGCAACGAGTACTTGCCGTCTTTCAGGTCACCTATCGCTCGCCGCACGGATTCCTCGGCGTTGTCCTGGACGTGCTTCACATAGGCCTGCACGGTAAGCAGTCCATAGTGGTCGATCACGCTGCCGAGTTCCTGCAGGCCGCGCCGATTCGCGGCGATCTGTGCCTTGAGGTCCTCGATATTTTGCTGCGGGTTTCGTGCCGGCCATTCGCCGCTGCCTAGCAGGCTGAGCAACCGGGCCTCATCGAGTTTCCCGTCCCTGACGATCCTGAGGTTATCCAGCAGCGCGCCTTCCTGTTCGATCCGGGTGCTGTCCGGTGGCATCGAGCCCGGTGTGATGCCGCCGATATCGGCATGATGCGCACGCGACGCCAGGTAGAAAACAGGCTCTGCACCGTCCAGCCAAACCGGCGTGACTACCGTGATATCTGGTAAATGGGTGCCGCCGGCATAGGGCGCGTTGAGCGCGAAACTGTCGCCGGGCCGCATATCCGCCGCGTGCTTGCCGACCACCGCGGCGACACTGGCGCCCATGGACCCCAGGTGTACCGGCATGTGCGGAGCATTCGCCACCAGCCCGCCGTGTTCATCGAACAAGGCGCAGGAGAAATCCAGCCTCTCCTTGATGTTGACCGAATGCGCCGTGTTGCGCAGCACCACACCCATCTGGGT
>JAZFYI010000175.1:0-13600 GCA_036443455.1 Gammaproteobacteria bacterium | reverse complement strand
CGTGGTCCTGTTATTGCTTGAAGTATTAGTTGTCATGCCTCTGCTCCTCTCGTTCCCCAGTTCGGGGTTTTTACGATTCTAGTTCAAATACAGGCTTTCACCTGAAAAGTTGGCAACACTACCGGTCCGTCAGCACGGCCCGGTGTGTCTGCCCTCCTGCCGTTTTCAACTCAAGCGTTATTCTGGCCTCCATACCGGCGTCTTTTTGGCCGGTATACGCCAGGAAAACCACGAACGACTGATCGCCGCTCGCTACGATAGCAATGGAATCGGCGGATACCTGTCAACCTGGCGGGACGAGCGACTGGTGCGCAAAACCCTCAAATTGCAGGCCCTGACCCGCAAAATCCACCGCCAGGCTTACCGGTCCCGTGGAATCGAATTCGAACTCGAGTATAAACAGATTATTGTTGCGGTGCAGCTCAACCGAACCTTGCACGGTATCGAGTCCAAGTTCGAGCCGATCCCGTGGCAACTCATCCGGCAAGGCCTGGTTGTTGACCATGGCTCCCACCAGGCTCCGCGTATCGGTCGGCCCGATATCCGCAGGCGCCAGCCTGAACAGGCCTATGGTCACCACGATGCCGGCGGCAAAAGCCATGGCCATGCGTGCCGCCGCGGGTATCGCCCAGGCCGATGGCGCCGCCCGCTGCCGGCCGGCAATCTCTATCTCCGCCAGAATATCCTGGCGCAGGGATTCGGGAGGCTGGCGCGAGCGTACCTGGCGCAGCAAACCGGCAAGATTGCGGAAATCTTTCCTGGTGGCCCGGGCTTCGGCGGATTCATGCAGCAAAGTATCGAGTTCGGCTCGCTGATCACCGCTTAGCTCGTTGTCAAGCTCGGCCTGGATCAGCTCAATGTATTTCCTGTCGTTCATTTGCCAACCAGACCCTTTGCCTTGATCTTATCCTTCATGATCTGCCGCGCCGTATATAGCCTGGATTTCACCGTCTTGTCGGGGATCTGCAGAATCTCGCCAATCTCGTGGTAACTGCACTCGGTAAAATGCCGTAATACGATGACCGCACGATGTTCTTCCTGCAATTCCATCAGGATCTCCTGTACGCAATCACAAAGGCGCCCGGCTTCGACCAACGCCTCCGGCTCACGCAGGCTCGATGCCTGCCTGTCATCGAAAGGCTCCTGGTGACCACGCCGTTTGAGAAGATTGATTGATTCATTGACTGCGATCCGGTAAATCCAACTAAAAAACTTGAACTTCGGGTTGTACTGATCAAGATTTTCGAAAACCTTGAGGAACGCGATCTGCGTAATATCGGCTGCGTCGTCAGGATTTCCAAGCATCCTGTAAGCGGCGTTGTATATCGGCTTCTCGTAGCGTCTGACCAGTGTTTCCAAGGCATTCCGATCGCCCCTTTTGCAGTCGCTGATTAGCGCCGTATCACGATCCTTACTCATAACTACTGCCGGGCAGCCAAAAAGTTGATGCAAGGGGGAAACCAGGCTTTGATCCTCGATCCCAGCCGTGATTCATTGAATTCCATCAGCAAGAATTATCCATCGGCGGTTTCGATCTCGAACAGGCGGTCAAAACCCGAGTACTTGAAAATATCGTTGATATGACTGCTGACCTTGATCATCTTCAAGCCCGACCCCGTTGCGGCCAGCCGTTTGTGGGTCTTTAACAAGACTCCCAGGCCAGCGCTCGATATGTACTCCAGCTTTTCCATGTCCAGCACGCAGGCTCCAGGCGCTTCGTCCAGAAAAGCCTGGGCGCGATCCGCCTCGGCCGCATCCAGCCGTCCGACGACGACAATTACGCCGTCTTCGCCAAAGTCGATCTCAAACATCGTCTAGGACACTCCCTGCCTGAAGGTGATTTTGCTGGTCCGGTCGTGATACTCGTAGTGAATGGAATCGACCATTTTGAGGACCAGGTAAAGCCCCAGGCCACCGGGTTCCCTTTCATTCAGCGGGACTTCCATATCCGGGGACGTCACTTTGGTCGGGTCGAAACGATCGACGCCGTAATCGGTCAGGCTGACCTCGATACCCCCATTGGCGCACTGCATCTCGATCAGGATATCGGACTGGGTTTCGGTGTTGTAAGTGACCATATTGACGAACAACTCTTCGGTGGCGAGGTCAACTGCATTGCGCAGGGAACTGTCGAGGCTTTCCCGCGCGAAAAAATCCGCGGTCATGGATACGATGTTGCGGATTTCTGCAAGACTTCTCTTGAACTTTTTTTCCATGGATCGGCCCCCATAGCTCATACCGACAACAAGCATGCCGCCGGCTGGTCGGCAGCCGTTTGCCGGTGACTGGTTCTCCCCCGCGCCGACATCTTGTTCTTTTGTCCGACGATTTTTTTGGTACGGGGCTAGTGTAGACCAGCCAAAGCCCCCCGCAAAGGCTTGCCGGCCCCGGTTTCAGGCCATGCGGGGCGTTTACATGCCCGAAATCGGCAACCGGCGGAGCAAAACCACGGTAATATCGTCCGCCTGCGGCACATCCTTACCGAATACGAAGGTCGCATCGAGCAATTGCTCGCTGAGATCGGCCATGGCGATATTATGGTAAGCCCGCATGACCTCGGCAACACGGTCCTCGCCGAATTGTTCCCCTTGCGTGTTTTCGTACTCGAAAACGCCATCCGAAATCAGGCCGAGAATGTCACCGGGCTGCATATCGAGCAATTTCGCTTGATCGGGGGTATCCATCTCCATGACGCCAACCGGAAAACGGGTGGGCTTGTGCCATTCACACTCTCCGCTCTCGGCGTGAAAATGCAGAATCGGCCCCTGGCCGCCGGAATGGAATCTCACGTGATGGGTATCGGGGTCCAGAAACCCCATGAACGCGGTGATGAAGCGGTCATCCGGCAGATCCTCGGCAAGCTGGTTGTTGACATGCATGAATGCCGAATCGAGGTCTGCCCCGACACGGAAGGCGACCCGCAGCATCGCCTGCATTTGTGTTGCCGACAATGCCGGCCCAAATCCATGACCGGTGGCATCCCCCAGCAACATGAATAGCTGGCCATCGAGCATGACCAGGTCGAACATATCCCCACCGGTTTGCGAGGTCGGCAGGAACTTTCCATGCAAGTCATAACCAGGCACCGATGGCATCCGCGTCGGCAAGGTGGCCATCTGGATCTCACGCGCGATATTGACTTCTTCGTCCAGATGTCTTTTGTCAAATAATTCCTCGGTCAAACGGGTTCTTTGCAACGCAACGGCGCATTGCGCCGCCAGCGAGCGCGCAATCAATTCATCGTCTTGATCAAACTCGCCCGAATTCTTGTTGAGCAATTGGAGAACCCCTACCGGCGTTTCATCCCGTCCCACCAGCGGGACACAAAGCATGGTCCTGGTCCGGTACCCGGTCGCCTTGTCAATCGCACCCTGGAACCGGGAGTCGGCGTAGCAATCCTGAACATTGATAATCTGTCGCGACACCAGGCATTCGCCGACCAGGCCATCGCCCGCAGCAACCCGCGCGGGTGGATCGAGTTCGGGAACCTTGATAACCAGGTCATGCGAATCCGCTTCGTAAAGCCAAAGCGCCCCCATGTCTGCCCCCAGGATCGATCGACTGGCGCTGACCACTTCAGCCAGCATGGTCGCCAGATCGAATGATGCGGCAAGTTGCTGGGTGACTTCCAGAATCCTGGCCATTGCCTCGGGCGGCAGCGCGGGATGATTCCGGGGTTTATTCATGAAGTCGACATGGAGTATTTCGAGCCACCGGAACCATTCTCAAAAAACCCTGGCTAGGAGCCTGGCGGATCAACTCGAGTAAAACTGGCCCTTGTATCTTAGGTAATATGTCCGGCTCTCGCCTGCCGGGGTCACATCGACGTTAAAGTATAAAGTCTCCCCATCCACGACGACGACCTCACCGATATAATAAGTTGCGTCATGTTCGGTGACTTCTCTTATGCTCATGTTTTTCAACTGCCCGACGAGGTTGACTGCGGTTCCGGTTACTTTGCCTTTGACCGACGAACCGAACGCACCGTCGATTTTCCTGGTAATCACAACATTGAGCATGGCCCTGTTGCCGCTACGGGTAATCCCCATGTTATGGGCAACATCGGCAGGAACCTGGCTGGTGACGATCGCGTTGATATGCACGATGTAGTCGCCAAAATCGATCAGGTTAATATGATCGGCTAGCGTAACCCGGTCTACATCTTCTTCGATTACCGATTCCTGGGCTCCTTCGCATGCAACCAGGAGCAAAGCCAGTGCAACCGGCATCAGCGCTAAATTTCCGGCTCTTATCATGGATACATCGTCTCCGTTATCTTTTTTTTCCGGTCGCCTCAAACGACCTGAAATCGTCACCCGCCATTATCATGTTCCTGTTTCACCGCGTCGCGCAACTCCCACATGGAAATCATCGGGAAAACATTGAACAGGAACAGCAGGATCATCAAAAATCCCGCAAAAATCCCGGCAAAGGCCAAGTAGTCGGGAATACCGGCAAATGGCGTGTATTCATCGTATAGCGATGAAATTACCATCAAAAAGCGGTTGATCCAGATGCCCAGGAGCATGATCAACGTAACGATGACCATTGCCCGCCAGGACCTTTTGACCCACGCAAAAATCAAGCTGGCGATCGGGATCGCGATAATGCAACTCAGCATGGCCCAGAAATAGGGCCCGTAAAATCCGTGCATTTGTTTCCACAACGGCCCGTATTCCTGCGGCAGATTGCCAAACCAACTGACAAAAAACTGCGCCCAGAAGAAATACAGCCACAGCAGGGAGAAGCCGGTCAGCATAATACCCAGGCTTTTGACATGCAGCGTCGAAAAATAATCGTCCACCGCAACCAGCCGGCGCAACAAAACGCTGAGCAGTAGCAGGGCCGCAGTTCCCGCGAACATATTGCCGACAATGAAATACAAGGAATAAACGGTGCTGTGGTAGTGCGGCGTCAGCATCATGCCGAAGTCCCAGGCGATGAACGTGTTGGCGACAGCGCAGGCCAGTATGATCAGCGGTGAATAAAAGTAAACGATGCGCTTGAGTTTCGCTGCGTCCCTGGCCGCCTTCATTTTGAGCAGGCGGCGGTACAAGGCACGCCGCCACCGCGGACCGCTCGCCGCGTTTTCCTGGCTTATATCGGGGAGCAGGCCATAAGTGAAAGACACGACCACCAGGAGATAAAAAACGATCTGCGCAACCAGGTTGCGAGTCAGCAAAAAGCTTTCATTCAGCCATGCGCTGTGGTGCTCGCCAGGCACCGGGTCGAGCCAATAGAAGAGATCGTGGCGCCCGAAAAAATAAATAATCAACAAGCCGCCGATCGCGATCGGCATGTAGGCAAGCGTCACGATTTCTCCCAACCGGTAATATGGGCGCGCCCACTTGGCGCCGATCACGCGCATTATCGCGGTAAACGCCACGCCAAACTGGCTGACGCCGATCAGGAAAACAAAGTTTGCAGTCAGAAACGCCCAGGGTACATCGGCTGAACCAGTCTGCACCGCATAAGCCAGCGTTGCTATGCAAGCAATAAATACAACGGCAAAGAACAACAGCCATTTGCGGTAACCGCCATTCGCCCGAACTCCAAGTTCTACTTCAGGAACGCCGTTCATTTCTGACCCAATACGTGCTTGATATAATTAACCACATGCCAGCGGTCGTCCTCGGGGATCGAGTCGCGATAAAATGGCATCGCGATACTGCCGTGGCTGATCGTGAAAAATATCTGGCCATCGGGCTGGAGTTGCACATAGTCCATCGTCAGATCCATCGGCGCCACGACAAACTTGAGCCCGACCGGCCCATCCCCCCTGCCCTGGTCACCGTGACAGGTCCGGCAATGGACCTCGTACAACGATTTACCCAGGTTCAGCGACTCGGGCGTGGCCCGGACCGGGTTTTGCAGCTCGCCCGCGGTCAGCCTGGCCACCACCAGTTCACCGATGTTGGCCGGGGTCGGAATGGTTTCCTTGCCCCTGGTCGGCACAGAACTGGCATTGGTCCGGACCTGGGATTCCTGTGGCTTGACCGAGGGCTGGTTGCGCATGTCTTCATCCCAGGGCAAGGCTGAAGAACGGGGAATGACCCCCATCACCAGGGCAAGACCTGCGATGAACAGAAGAGCTTCGGGCCGCTTCATCGGTCCCCCTCCACCCGGCTCACTTCCTCGGCGCCGGATTCAAGAATGATATTTTCCGCCAGCTTGCTGTTTTCTTCCTCGGCGCATTCGACGACCAGCGTAAACCGGTCCACGTTGGACACCGGACGATAGATCTTGTCGCGCCAGGCGGGCAAACCAGAAACGACATGAAAACCGAACAAGGTAAACAGCACACCGAACAGGATGGTCATCTCGTAGCTGATGACCAGGTATGGCGGAATGGTGATGATCGGGCGTCCCGATGTAGGCAGGATAAATGTTACTGCCGTCGCGACGGTCATCGCAAAGCCCCCGGCCGCGCCGAGCAAGGTCCCTGCCAGCGTAAAGCGCCGAACCGGTGACTTGCCAAAACCCAGGATATGATCGGCCTCGTGCAGCGGTATCGGCGACATCGCCGTCAAGTCATCGAAACCCGATTCCCTGAGCCTGCGCAATGCGCCGATGAATTCGTCCTCGAACTGAAAAATTCCCATTACATTAGTGCTCATTTCAGCTCGACCTCCGCAATGGTTTGAGCGTTTCCTTGACCTCGTACAAGGATATGCTTGGCACCCACTTGACGAATATCAAGAACAAAGTTGTGAAAACCGCGAAGGAACCGATGGTGATAGAAATTTCGACGATCGACGGGAAATAGAAGCCGAACGCATCGGGCAGGAACTTCCTCGGCTGTGAAGTCGCGACGATGATGAACCTTTCACTGATCATGCCGATGTTGATCAGGATCGAGATAATCAGCATGGATCTCCACGAGGTCCGGATTCTCTTGAACAGAATCAACAGCGGAACGAATGCGCAGAACAGGATCATTTCCCAGAACATCGGCGCGTAAAAACCGGTCAGCCGCCATTCGAGCGCCTCCAGCTCGTAGGAACTGCCGCTAAACCAGGTCGTAAACAACTCCATGATGTTGATATAAGTCCAGATCAGCGACAGGAGGACCAGGAGCTTCCCCAGGTTGACCAGGTGAATTTCGCGAATATAACGCTCGAAATTCATGTATTTACGCAGCAAAAACATGACCGTGACGATACCCGCGGTACCGGAGTAAATCGCCCCGGTCACAAAATAGGGCGCGAAGACGGTGTGGTGCAAGCCGGGCACGAGCGACATTGCGAAGTCCCAGGACACGATACTGTGCACCGATACGGCCAGCGGAATAACCAGCACCGCAAAAAAAGTATAGGCCCAGCCCAGCGTGTGCCACTCCTTGGCCGTCCCCCTCCAGCCAAAGGAAAATATCGTATAAAGCTTGCGCCTCAGCCCGGTGCTCACGTCGCGTACCGCGGCAAAATCGGGTACCGATCCCATGTAAATAAAAATCGAGCTGGCCGTCAGGTAAGTGGTGATCGCCATGACATCGAACATCAGCGGCGAGCGGAAATTCGGCCATAAACCCATTTGGTTCGGTATCGGGACAGTCCAGTGTACGAACCAGACCCGGCCCACATGCACCATGACAAAAAGCGCCGCGGTAACCAGCGAGAACAGGGTCATGGCTTCGGCGCTGCGATAAATTGCCTTGCGCCAGGAGCTGTTGGTGATATGCAATACCGCCGACAGCAAGGTGCCCGAGTGACTCAGCCCGATCCAGAAAATGAAGTTGGAAAGATATGTGCCCCAGACCGCGCTGCGATTCATCCCGGCGGCGCCGACGCCCACCTCCATCTGATAAAACCAGGGGATGAAAAAACAGATGCCGGCGACCGCCATCGAAGTACCAAGCGTTGCCCAGTACTTCGGACCGGTCTCCATCATCGACCGCAGGACATCCTTGTTGACCTCGGCATAGGTCGGTTCGATGTAATCAGCCATCTGCGTGGACCCGCTTCAGGTAAACGATAGACGGCGTCGTATTCAACTCCTCCAGGACATGGTAGCCACGGGGGTTCCTGGCCATCTTCGAGACCCGGCTGTCAGGGTCGTTGAGATCGCCAAAAACCATGGCCTCCGTCGGGCAGCTTTGCACGCAGGCCGGCGTTATTTCACCATCACGAACCCGGCGGCGGCCATCATCCTTCGCTGCGTCCTTGGCCTGGCGTATACGCTGAATGCAAAAGGTGCATTTTTCCATCACACCTTTTTCGCGGACCGTCACATCCGGGTTCAACTGCTGCTCCAGCGGCTCATCCCACTCATAGGTGAACCAGTTGAAAAAACGAACTTCGTAAGGGCAATAGACCGCACAGGTCCGGGTACCGATACAGCGGTTGTAAACCTGCGTATTGAGTCCGTCCTGGTTGTGATAAGTCGCAAAAACCGGGCAGGCTATTTCACAGGGAGCCTGATCGCAATGCTGGCAAAGCATCGGGATGAATTGCAGCTTGATGTTCGGGTACTCACCCTCCCAGTAACGCTCGATCCTGATCCATTTCATTTCCCGGCGCATCGCAAACTGTTGCTCACCGACGATGGGCAAATTGTTTTCCGCCTGGCAGGCGACAACGCAAGCTTCGCAACCTGTACAACGATCCAGGTCGATGGACATCGTCCAGTGGTAATCGAACTTGTCGTAGTAGCCTGGCTTTCTTAATTTCCTGAATTTGTCCAGAGCTGTGCTCATCTACGTCTCCTGCACTCAGCCATGCCCATGTTCGTGCCCCAGAATATTGCGCCCCAGGTCGCGCGTCGTACCATCGGTCTTGATCACGTGGACCCGTCTGCCGGTTTTTGAAATTTTGACGCGGGTTGCCGACCAGGCCAGTCCGCCGCTGTCGGCATCGGTTTCAGGCGCCAGGATTTCAATCGGGTTCGATCCTCGGCCGCTCGCGTAACGACCGTAGTTGCCGTGGCCTTGCCCGATCGGCATGGCCACGACGTCCGGCCGAATCGCTTCATAGATAAAAGCCGGCGCTTCGAGTCGACCGGCCGTGGACTCAATCAACAGGACATCGCCTTCGCGGATGGCGAGCCCGGCGGCTGTAGCCGGGTTCAATTCAACCCAGGAGTTGTAGACCACGCTGGTCAGCGGATCGGGCAGTTCCTGCATCCATGGCAGATTGGCGCCGCGCCCGTCCTGGAAGGCCAGGCTCAGATAGGGCTGCATCACAAACCCATACTCACTCTCATTGCCGGCAAAAGATGGCTGCGTCATGCCCACTGCCGACAACATCGCCCGGCTCATGGCCTGGCGCGGACGATCCTGTTGCTGCGGCCGTTCGCCCCAAACCCCTGATTCGAGGATACTCGACCAGAATTTTTTGAATCCCTGGTCACTGTTATCGTTGCTTTTTCCCCGATAGACCTCTCGCCACATTTCCATGACGTAGTTTTCCATCGATGTCCATGGCATGTTGGCGGGAAGCTCGCCACCGATCTGGTGCGCCAGCGCGAGAATGATATCGCCGGCCGAGCGCGTATCGTAGAGTCTCGTGACGACCGGCTGGGCTATAGAGGCAACCGCGAAGCCGACACCGGGATCGGGGATGTTGTCGCCCCAGGCTTCAAGGTAGGTATCCAGCGGCAGGATGATATCGGCCAGCGCCATCGTTTCATTCATGAAACTCGACATGCCGATGACATACGGGACCGCCATCACTGCCGCTGTAACATTCGCGGATGAAGGCAGGGTAAAGACCGGATTGGTATCGTGAAGAATCAGCACCTCGGCATCATCGCCGCCAAGTGAGGCAAACAATTTCAGCATGTCCTGATATGCGGCGCGCGGCCGGGGAGCATCACCGGAGAATGTGCTGGCCGGGTTGAACAATATCCCGCCGGCTTCGCCGATATTGCCGCCGACATAATTGAGCACGTTGACCGCGACCAGGTTGGCCGTGCCATTCGTCGATGCGCCGGCGGTCCCGCCGCCGATGGCCAGGCTGGGGCTGGCGGATGCAAACTCTGTCGCAATTCGAACGATGCGCTCAGCCGGTATGCCGCTTTGTTCGGCAACGGCGGCTGGCGAAAAAGCGCCGAGCGCCTGTTTCCAGTCACCGGCATCCGCGCCCGCATACAATCCCTGTTCGACGATGGAATGCGCCATCGCCAGGGCCAGCATACCCTCGCTGCCAGGCCGGGCCGGTACCCACTCGTCGGCATTTGCGCCCGACAGCGACATTCGCGGCTCGATCTGCACACAGCGGCCACGCTGCTCCGTTCCCTGGCGCAAGTGCCCGTATGAAACGCCATGGTGAACCGGCGACAACCACGCACCCAGGTAATCCGCGCCAAAAGAAAGCAGGTACTTGCTGTTGGCAATATCGTAATACGGCAATACATGTTCGTCGAAACAAGTCTCGTTCGCCGCATACAGGCTGGCCGGGTATGAAAATTCGTGCTGCAGATAGTTTTTCGAGCCAAGCTGATCCATGAACAGGGCAAACAAATCATTCAAATGACCGTTTACCCCACCACTGAGCAAGTAGGCATTGTTGGCTTTTTTCTGAATTTTCAGCGTGCCCAGTACACCGGAAATGGTGGTCAGCGCCTTGTCCCAGCCGATCGGGCTAAAACGGCCGCTGCCACGCTCGCCATCCCTGAGTAACGGAGTCCTTATCCGGTCCGGGTTGTACAATACGTTCAAGCCAGCTTGCCCCAGGGCACACAGCCTGCCCTGGTTGACCGGGTGGGACCGGTTGCCCTCGATTTTCTTGGCCCGCCCTTCCCGGATCCTGACCGAGATGCCGCAACCGGCGGAACATTGCGTGCAGACGGTGTTGTACCAGGTCGCGATTCCAGGCGAATAATCCTCCGGCAGATTGACCTGCGGGATCAGGAACTCGGTCGACATCTTCGAAACATCGGCAACGAGAAAACCAGCCCCTGCACCAACCGTTCCGGCTCCGACAAACTTCAGAAAATCCCGACGATTAATCTTGTTACTCATCTCGCCCTCGAGTTTCGCAGCATCTGCCGCTTTTACTTATGGCATGTCCAGCAATCGCGCCCGTTTACAACCTCTTTTTTCGTATGGCAATCGACGCACCACGGCATGCGCAGTGGTTGCTGTCGGGTAATTCGATCCATGGTAGCCACGGGGCCGTGACATTCCTGGCATTCCAGGCCGGCCTTGATGTGCCGTTTGTGCGTGAAATGCACAAAATCGGGTACGTCATGAACTTTTACCCAGGGTATGGGCGCCTGGTCGGCATAATATTGCGCAACCTTGATAATCTCGGGTTTGCCGGTCGCGACGGACCGGTGGCAACCCATGCATTTTTCAACCGATGGCACGCCGGCCGACGGCGTACGGGCTGCATAGACATGACAATATTGACAGGGAATTTCATTTTCCCCGGCATGGATTCTATGACTGAATTCGATGGGCTGAACCGGGCTGGCGTCGCCAAAATATGTACTGTTTATCCAGATTCCCCCGACAAAACCGGCCAACCCGGCAAAGAGAACCAAAGCCGGTTTTTTAAAATGAGCCAGGGCTTCCAGAACAGAAATTGACATTGTTATATTTCTCTTCGCGTTGCGGATTGTGCCTATTGCTTTTACAAACTACAAATCTGCCTTTTCGGTTTTCATCAAATACAGTCTTGGACCATTTATCTGCCGGCCGGCGATCGCGATTTCCACCCGGTATTCGCCCGCCGCCGCAAAAACCAGTTTTTCCATCGGCAACACGAGCTGGGTCATCGCCGGTGCTCGTGTTTCCGACCGGCGGTCCACATCGGTATGGCCTTCAATGGTAAAAATGGCCAGCCCGTCCGGGTCTTTCAGGTTTATCCGGAATTCTTTCTTTCCCTCGTCAGATCGTTGCCACTCTATGATTCCAGCCAAAAACAACCGCTCCTGCGTGGCAGGAAACGCCGGGGCATACAACTCGTTCATCACGCCTTGAAGACTTAGCTTTCCGTCAGGCCCGACACTGGCCTGGTTACAAAAAAGTAAGGTGACTTCCACGATCCCTGTTGCAAGATGCTCCCGTTATGGGGCCGAGTGTAGCACGCGATTCCAAAGCCGCTTCGCAAAGCCAGCGCCGGGACAGCAGCTCGTAAAATGCTTGAAGAAAAACAGAGAGTTAGGTAGCTTGTGTCCCAAATCTGCATGCCAAAAGCGGGGACATCATGAAAAAACTACCGGGAATTTTATTGATCTTCACCATTGTGCTTAGCAGCACGACGGCTGCGTACGCCGCCGATGGCGACGCCGAAAAAGGAAAGGTTTTGTTTACGGTATGCATGGCTTGCCATGGTACGAATGGCGAGGGCAACGCAGTGCTGAACGCACCCGCGACCGGCGGTCAGGACGAATGGTATGTCGTTCGCCAACTGAATAATTTCCGGGCAGGGGTGCGCGGCGCGCACGCTGACGATATCTTTGGCGCGCAAATGCGCCCGATGGCGCTGACCCTGGTGGACGAACAGGCAGTAATCGATGTTGCAGCGTATGTCGCGACTTTGCCTGTTCCCGAACTGGCAACCACGATCGAGGGCGATGCCGATGCCGGCAAAAAGGCGTTTATGGTTTGCGTGGCCTGCCATGGGGCCAATGGAGAAGGCAACGTATCTTTGAATGCGCCGCGTCTGTCCGGACAGTTCGACTGGTACATCAAACGTCAGCTCGAGAATTTCAAGACCGGCGTTCGAGGCACCAACCCCAAAGATATTTATGGCGCGCAAATGCGGCCGATGGCCATGATCCTGGCCACCGATGAGCAGGTCCTGGACGTCACCGCTTATATCGCCACGCTGGAATAGGTACGACCGCGGGAATAACAAGCTGATTTCAGTTTGCTTTAATCGTTCAGCCTGACCGAGCGCTTTGGCGGCCGATCGTTGACGCGTTGGCTTCCTTTCGCGGCAGCCCAGCCGACCAGTACATATCGGGTACCGGACAGTGTCGGTTTCGCCGCGTGCAGGTATCGATGATCCGATGGGAAACAAGCCAGCATCCCGGCCTGCGGGCGTATACGAAAACCGAAATGCGGGAAATCGAGTTCGCCGCCGGTAAAATCATTGTTCAGGTAAAGCAACAGGCTGTAATCCCTGTCCATCCCTCGTGACCATGTCCGCTGCGATGCGTTCCAGTTGTCCGCATCGGAATGCGGCTCGTAGTGCCCGCCCTGGTGATAACGAAGTATCTCCGGGCATTCGAACCATTCGATCTCGGTCGAGTAAAATGGCTGCACCTCATGAAGAAAAATATCGCTCATCAGCGAATTGACGTGATCGTTTATCCCCGCGATATCCACATACTCGGTAATTCTCGCGGCCGACTCCCGGGTCACGGGCTGGCCTGAGTCCAGCACACCCTCACCAAGGATCGTGGATTTCTCACCGGTCTGCCGCTTCGCATAGTCGACAATGAACTCACACTGCGCTGCATCCAGGTATTTCTTGATGATCAATATCCCCGGTGGCACCAAACCCCGGGTTGCCACGATCCCGGGCGGCTGGTCGGCACAATACCGCGATTGTTTTTCCGGCGTATCGATGCCTTCGCGTATGTACCCCAACTCGTTGTAGTCGGGGGTCGCTCGCGCGGTGGCTTCCTTGCCGTTTGCCGCAACCCGATTTCC
>JAZFYI010000174.1:0-5079 GCA_036443455.1 Gammaproteobacteria bacterium | reverse complement strand
CGCATGTCGATGCTGTTCGAGCGTTTTATTTCGCGCGAGCGCGATGAACCACCGGATATCGATGTGGATTTTGAGCACCAGCGGCGCGAGGAAGTCATCCAGTACATTTACCGGAAATACACCCGTGAGCGGGCGGCGCTGACGGCGACCGTCATCAGCTACCGGCCACGCAGCGCGATGCGCGATGTCGGCAAGGCCCTGGGGCTGGATCAGTTGCAGGTTGACCGCCTGGCACGGGCCATGCAGTGGCGGGACCGCCGGGAAGTCCAGGATGAACGGGTCGTGGAGGCCGGGTTCGACCCGGCTAACCCGGCCGTGCATCGTTTGCTGACGCTGGTGCGCGAGCTGATTGGTTTCCCGCGTCACCTTTCTCAGCATGTGGGTGGCTTCGTGATCTCGCAAGGTCCGCTGGCGGAACTGGTGCCGGTCGAAAATGCAGCCATGCCCGAGCGCACGGTGATCCAGTGGGACAAGGATGATCTCGATGAACTGGGACTGCTCAAGGTGGATGTGCTCGGCCTGGGCATGCTTTCCGCCATCCGGCGCTGTTTTGACCTGGTCGAGAAATTTCGCGGTCGCCGCCTGATGCTGGCGACGGTGCCGGCCGAAGACCCGCGGGTTTACGACATGATTTGCCGTGCCGACACCGTCGGTGTGTTCCAGATCGAGTCGCGGGCGCAAATGGCAATGCTGCCACGCCTCAAGCCCAGGAATTATTACGACCTGGTGATCGAGATCGCGCTGATTCGCCCCGGGCCGATACAAGGCGGCATGGTGCATCCCTATCTGCGCCGGCGGCGGGGCGAAGAAGCGGTGAGTTATCCCAGCCCGGCGGTTCGCAAGGTGCTGGAACGCACGCTGGGCGTGCCCATTTTCCAGGAGCAGGTCATGCAGCTGGCGGTTGTCGCGGCCGGCTTTAGCCCGGGCGAGGCCGATCGCCTGCGCCGCGCCATGGCGGCCTGGAAACGCAGGGGCGGTCTGGGGCCATTCGAGGAGCGCCTGGTCCGGGGGATGCAGGACCGGGGCTATACCACTGAATTCGCCCGGCAGATTTTTCAGCAGATACTGGGTTTTGGCGAATACGGGTTCCCCGAATCGCATGCCGCCAGTTTTGCGCTGTTGGTCTATGTCTCGGCCTGGCTGAAATGCCATGAACCCGCCGCGTTTACCTGCGCGCTGCTCAACAGCCAGCCGATGGGTTTTTATGCGCCGGCACAACTGGTGCAGATGGCGCGCCGGCATGGCGTCGAAGTGCGTGCGGTCGATATTCGTTCCAGCGACTGGGATTGCGTACTGGAGCGCGGTCAGGGCGATGAGCCCGCCCTGCGCCTGGGTCTGCGCCTGGTCAGGGGATTGTCGGCCGACGCGGGTGAACGCTTGCTGGCGGAACGGCGGGAGCGGGCTTTCGTCTGTGTGCAGGACCTGGCCGAACGCAGCCAACTGAGCCGGGGAGACCTGGCGGCGCTGGCTGCGGCCGATGCCCTGTATTTTATAAGCGGCAACCGCCATCGTGCGCGCTGGGACGTAGCGGGGCTGGTGCCGCCTTCCCCGTTGTTTCCCAAGCCGCGTATTGCGGAAGCTTTGCCATTGCTGCCATCGCCGACGGTCGAGGAGGCGGTGGTTGCCGATTATCGTACCCTGGGCCTGAGTCTCAGGGCGCACCCGATCGCCTTGCTGCGACGCCAGTTGCGAGAAGCCGGGTGGTTAAGCTGTGCCGAACTTAAAAAACTGCCGAACGGTGCGCCGGCCGCGGTCGCCGGCCTGGTGATCACCCGGCAGCGGCCGAACAGCGCCAGCGGCGTCGTGTTTGTGACGCTGGAGGACGAAAGCGATCACAGCAATGTCATCATCTGGCCGAAGCTGGTCGAGCGGCAGCGTCGTGAAGTGCTGGAGGCGCGGTTGCTGGGAGTGCGGGGCAGGGTGCAGCGTGAGGGCGAAGTCTTGCACCTGATCGCCACTCGCCTGGAAGACCATAGCGAACTGCTGGGCAGCCTGCTCACCCGTTCACGCGATTTTCATTAACCTGCCTGTCGCCCAGGATCCGCGATCCCCGGCGACAGGCAGGCTATTGAACAATCTGTTGCAGTTGGAAAATGGGCAGCAGGATGGCGATCACGATGATAAAAACGAATATGGCCATCACGATGATCAGCGCAGGCTCCAGGATGCTCAGCATCGCCCCGATCAGGCCATCGAGTTCCCGCTCCTGGTTTTCGGCCGCGCGTTCGAGCATTTCATCCAGTTTCCCGCTGGCTTCGCCGCTGGCGATCAGGTGTACGGTCATCGGCGGGAAAAGCCCGCGTGCCGCCAGCGAATGACTGATGGTCGCGCCTTCGCGAACCCTCATCGTCGCTTCCTCGACCGCTTCCCACATAGGTAAATTTGCGATCACCGAGCCGGCGATGCGCATCGATTCCAGTACCGGTACGCCGCTGCCCGAGAGGATGCTCAGCGTGCGCGTAAAGCGCGCGTTATTGAAACCGCGAACCAGGCGCGCCACCAGCGGCAGGCGCAACAGGAAACCATGGACCCGGCGCCGGGCGCTTTTCTGCCGCAGCCAGCGTTTGAACGCGAACACGCCACCGGCGATAGCGACCAGGCCCAGCAACCCGTAGTCGCGAATCGCGTGACTGACGGTAATCAGGGCGGTGGTCAGGAATGGCAGTTCCTGGTTGCTGTCTTCAAAAATACCGACGATTTTTGGCACGACGAAAACCAGCATGCCGGTCACGATCAGGATCGCCATGCCCGACAGCACGATCGGATAAATCGCCGCAGAGCTCAATTTCTGACGGAGGATCTGCCGGCTTTCGGTATAGTCCGCCAATCTTTCCAGTACCGCATCCAGATGCCCGGATTGTTCGCCGGCAGCGACCGTCGCCCGGTACATCTCGGGAAACGCCTGGGGGAAATCAGCCATGCCGGCCGCCAGCGGGTGCCCTTCCATCAGGCGCGAGCGCACCCCCATCAGGATGCTGCTGACCCGGGATTTCTCGGTCTGCTGAGAGACGGCGCGCAGGGCCTCTTCCAGTGGCAAGCCCGCCCGCACCAGCGTGGCCAGCTGCCGGGTAAACAAGGCGAGGTCGGTTGCGCTGATGCCCTGGCGAAAACCCAGTTTGCGCCGTTTCTTTTCCTTTTCGGCAACCTCGGTCACTTCCAGCGGGAGCAAGTGTCTTTCGCGCAGCAGTTGCCGTACCTGCCGCGCGTTATCGCCTTCCAGCACGCCTTGCACCGGCTTGCCGGAGGAATCGACCGCTTTGTAGTCGAAGGCGCCCATCGCGTATCAGGAATTCCTAGTCGGCCCGGGTAACGCGCAACACTTCTTCGAGCGTGGTAACTCCGCTGAGTACCTTGCTGCGCCCGTCGGCCCGGATACTCACACTTTGCGATCTGGCGTGTTCCTCGAGCAGGTGCTCGCTGGCCGTTTCATGAATCATCGTTTTCATGGTGTCGTCGATAACCACCAGTTCATAGATCCCGGTGCGGCCGCTGTAGCCGGTCTGGTTGCATTGCGCGCAGGCGGTGGCCCGGTAGAGGGTCAGTTTTTCGCGCGCGGGGGTCTGGAGCAGCTTTTTTTCGGTGGCATCGGCCGAATAGCGTTCGCGGCAGGCGGTGCAGAGCAAGCGCACCAGGCGCTGGGCAACTGCGCCGATCAGGCTTGAGGCGAGCAGGAAGGGTTCGATGCCCATGTCGCGCAAACGGGTAACGGCGCCGACGGCGGTGTTGGTATGCAAAGTCGACAAGACGAGGTGACCGGTCAGGCTGGCTTGTACCGCAATCTCGGCGGTTTCCAGATCGCGTATCTCGCCGACCATGACGACATCCGGATCCTGCCGCAAAATGGCGCGCAGACCCCGGGCAAAGGTCATTTTTACTTTGTTGTTGACCTGGCTCTGACCGATGCCATCGATGTAGTACTCGATCGGATCCTCGACCGTCATGATGTTCCGCGTGTTGTCGTTGATGCGTTCCAGCGCGGCATACAAGGTCGTGGTCTTGCCCGAGCCGGTGGGTCCGGTGACCAGCAAAATTCCGTGTGGCCGATGAATGAGCTGGTCCACGGTTTTCCGGGTTTCGCCGTCCATGCCCAGGCTGCCGAGATCGAGTCGTCCCGCCTGCTTGTCCAGCAAGCGCAGCACCACCCGTTCGCCATGACCGGATGGCATGGTCGAGACCCGGACGTCGACGGCGCGGCCGGCAATACGCAGCGAGATGCGGCCGTCTTGCGGCAATCGCTTTTCAGCGATATCCAGCCGCGACATCACCTTGATCCGGGAAACCACCAGCGGCGCCACCGCGCGGCGCGATCGCAGGACTTCGCGCAATACGCCATCGACGCGCAGGCGAACCACCAGCCGGTTTTCATAGGGCTCGATGTGTATGTCGGAGGCATTGGCCTTGATCGCCTCGGTCAGCAGGGCGTTGATCAGCCTGATGATCGGCGCATCGTCCTCGCTCTCCAGCAGATCGGACGGCTCCGGCAGCTGCTCGGCAACCGTGCTCAGATCCAGGTCTTCATCGAACTCCCCAACCATTTGCATGGCCGAGTTACTCCCCGCTTCGTAGGTCAGTTGCAGCAGGCTATTGAAATTATCGCTGTCGACCCGCGTCAGGTTCAGCGGAACCTGGAAATGCCTGCCCAGTTCCGCCAGTGTCAGCGGCGTTACATCGTGGCGGCAGACTGTGTCCAGCCGGCCGTCCTGAATTCCCCGAATCAGCACGCCATGGCGTTTGGCAAATGAAAAAGACAGCCTGGGATGGCCGCCGTCAACGCCATGAGTTTCTGCCGGCCGGCTTTCAGGATCCGTCATCGCCTTCCTCATCCGCAGCAACCGGCGGGGCTGTGTCGATCGCCGTTCCGCCAATGACACGGCCACGGCCGTCGATCGCGGGCAGGACTGGTCTTTGTTCGTCAGGCATCATTTGTACGGATCCTTTACCGAATCCGCGGTCCAGCTGCAAATCCCGAATGTAGTTGTACCTTGCGTTGGACTGCATTGCCGCCTGGGTGCCATCGCGCAGGATCGTCGGTCGGATGAAAACCATCAGGTTGGTTTTTACCAACTCGGTTCTTCTCGA
>JAZFYI010000173.1:0-2653 GCA_036443455.1 Gammaproteobacteria bacterium | reverse complement strand
ATTTGGCTGGGCCGATGCCTGCCGGCCGCTGGGTGAAGATGATTTTGTTTGTGACGTTTATCCCATTGAAGAGGACTCACGCAGCGAGGGATAGCTGCGTCGTCTGTTGGCGCGGGATTTTGACAGGCTGGAAAAAGCCAATAACGAAAACGCCCGCTAATTGCAGCGGGCGTTTTGCTATTCGATAGAGGCCGTTCAGTTGCGAACGCTGTTTTCCTGCGCGGCCAAATCATCCATCAGCGCAATCAGGTTTTCATAGCCGTCGGTCATGTCGGCGCCCGATACATATTTACCGTTGATGACCATGGCCGGCACGCCGGTGATCTGGTACCGCCGGGTCAGCTTGTCGGCCTGGCGTACCCTGGAATCCACTTCGAAGGAGTTGAACGCCTTGAGAAAATCTTCCTCGCTGATACCGAAGCGGTAGAAGAACTTGGCGAGCCGATCCGGAGTATTCAGCGGATTTCTGTTGGTATGAAATTCGCGGAAAAACGGTATCGTGATCTGTTCCGCGATACCCAGTTGTACCGCCGCGTAAAAGGCGCGTGAATGTTCGCGCGCCATCGGGTTGAAATTTGCCGAGATGCGCACGTATTCGACGTACGAAGCCTTGTTTTCCAGCCACTGTTGAATATGCGGTTCGAAGTTGTAGCAATGCGGACAGCTGAACATGAATACTTCCGCGACTTCGATCTTGTCCGGCGGGCTTGAAGTCGGCTGTGCCGGTATCAGCGTTTTGTAATGCTTGCCATCGATAAATCGGGACGCGCGAGCCGCCGGCGATGGGTCCGGGTCCGCCTGGGCAAGAACGATTCTCTCGCTGGCTTTGGGCTCTTCTTCGGCGGCGTCTTCGGATTCGCCCGCGGCAATTACCTGCGCCGCTTCCTCGATCGCGGTTTCAGCCGCGCCATCCGCCGCTTCTGCGGCATCAGTTTCGGCAATTTGCTCCGCCGGAATTTCTACGGCAGTACTCGAGGCCTGATCCGCGCTATCTGAACAAGCGCTGCTCAAGGCGAAGAGAAAAAGAATCAATATGGTTTTCAGATTCATGTTTTACGTTCCGTGATCTGGTGTATGGAAATGACGGCTAATGTAATCCCTGTAAATAGGAAGCCACGGCAATGATTTCCTCATCGCTCAGGCGTGCCGCCACGTTGCGCATTTGCTGGTCGGCATCGGTCCGGCGCGCGCCGGAACGAAATGCCCTGAGCTGGGCTTCGACATAGACCGCATGCTGACCACCGAGCGATGGATATCCGGCTGGCGCCACGCCGCGGCCACTCGGTCCATGGCAGGCATAGCATGCCGGAATAATGGCTTCTTCCACGACACCTGCGCGGTAAATTTTCCGACCCAGCGGGACCAGCGCCAGGTCGGCCTTGCCATGGCCGGGTTCCTGCGACTCGTAAAAAGCCGCCAGGTCCGCCATGTCCTGGGCCGACAGCATCATCGCCTGGGGCGTCATTAACGGGTCCTGGCGCTCGCCTTCCTTGAAGCCTTCCAGTTGTTCGACCAGGTATCTCTGATTCTGGCCAGCCAGCCGCGGCCAGGCGGGATTTACGCTGTTGCCGTCTGCGCCGTGGCAGGCGGCGCAAGTTACCGATTTTTTCTTGCCTGCTTCAACCGATCCCTCGGCGAGAGCGATGTTCTGGCTGAACATCGACAATACGGCAATAATAAACACGCGATTCATTAAGTTAAGCCTCCCCCGGCTTTTTGGCGCCCGCGCTGAAAATTGACGGGCCGTCGCAAGCGCAGCATTGTACACTAAATGCCTTTATTTCAGTCCAGCACAGACCGACATAATGTCTTCATTCAACCAGGCCGAATTCGTGATCAGCGCCAACCGGCCGGCGCAATTTCCGCCGGATAAGGGCAGCGAAGTGGCTTTTGCGGGCCGCTCCAATGCGGGCAAGTCCAGCGCCCTGAACGCGATTGCCGGCAGGAAGAGCCTGGCACGAACCAGCAAGACGCCGGGGCGCACGCAATTGGTCAATTTCTTTGTCTTGCCGGATGGCGATCGCCTGGTGGATTTGCCCGGTTATGGTTATGCGCGGGTTCCCGAAGCGGTGAGGCGGCACTGGCGGCACTTGATGGAGGCTTACTTTAATCAAAGAAGATCGCTGGCGGGCCTGATCCTGGTGATGGATGCACGCAGGCCGCTGACCGAGTTCGATCGCCAGATGCTGGCCTGGTCCGAGGGCGTCGGTTGCCTGACCCATATTTTGCTGACCAAGGCCGACAAACTGAGCCGGGGAAAGGCCTCGGCAATGCTGCACGAGGTCAGGTCTGCGGTTGACGCGGAGACATCGGTCCAGTTGTTTTCGGCAACCAGGAAATCCGGCATCGAGCAGGCGCGGGAAGCGCTGATGGCGCTGCTGAATCGGCAGCCGGCCGAGCCCGCATCCAGGGTCCGCGGTCCCGGGTGAGATGCGGGTTAGCTCAGATTACCTACGGGCAAAAAAATCCCCGGGGCAAAATTGCACCGGGGAAATGAACCCGGAATGGGGATGCCGGGTGCTAGCCTGCTCAGGGAGGTAAGCAGGCGAGCAGCATTTCTGCGCTCATTCAGTAAGAGTGCCGCAATGCGGGAAAGTTCCCGGCAAGGCTGGGCTGTAAATCACCAAGGGGGTGGCCTCCGGAATGGCCGGCC
>JAZFYI010000172.1:0-23243 GCA_036443455.1 Gammaproteobacteria bacterium | reverse complement strand
AGTCCATTTCGTAGCGGATATTTTCGAACGCGTCCGCGCTGATCAGACCTCGTTCGCGGAGATCCGTGTTTCTCTTGTGCTCTTGTTCGAGCTTTGAAAGGTTGGCTTTTGCCTGTTGGGTTTCCAGCCGCAGCCGGTCGCCATCCAGACGCGCGAGTATCTGCCCGGATTTGACGATATCGCCTTCTTCGACCAGCAGCTCGACAATTTCTCCGCCGACCTTGGCGACGACTTCGGCTTCGCCATCGGCCTCTAGTGCTGCTGTCGCGGAGTAGACGGCGAAAATATCACCGCGGGTCGGGCGACCCACTTCCACCGGGATGGCGGCAGCTTCTTCTTCATCGGCCCCGTTCTTTTCGTCATCGTCCTCGGCCTGCATTTCGCATGCGCCAAGAACGATCAGCGGCAGTAGAAAAAGCACCCGTCGATACAGTGGCCGGATATGCATCGAGCCGGACTCCCTTTGTGACTTTGTCAGCGCCTCAACCGGCGTGTTCTGTTACCAGTGTCCCGTCTTGCAGGCCACCCTGACCAATGACGACCACGGTATCGGAGTCGTTGATTCCCTCGAGGATCTCGACCATGTCGCGATCGGTGATGCCTGTCTCAACGATCCTGCGGCGCGCTACGCCGTCTTCGATTACGAAAAGGCTTTTTTCGATATCCTCGTCAAGTATAGCGTCTACCGGAACCATGACCGCATCGTTATGGACATCATAAACCACGGCGACCCGTGCAAACATACCCGGGCGAAGAACTCCGCTGCGGTCAAGAATTTTGAGCGTCACCCGGAAAGTACCGGTATTCTGGTCGATACGCGGGCTGATACGCTCAACCTTCGCCTTGAACATCTCCGCCGGCAGGGCATCCGCCATGATATCCGCGGTCTGGCCCACGCTGAAACGACCCATGTTTTGTTGCGGTACGTAAAGTGCCAGCATCAGCTGACTCGGGTCGGTGATGATAAACAGCTGCTCGTTCACCTGCAGGTGATTGCCCGTCTTGACCAGGCGCTCGGCGATCACGCCATCGATTGGCGCCTTGACCTGGGTGTATCCATAATTCAGGCGTGCGATTTCATAGGCAGCTTTCAGTGCGCGGGTTTCGTACTTCAGGTTCTCAAAGGTCCCCGGGGCAACCAGCTCAAGCTTCAGCAGGTTCTGGTTACGTTCATATTCCTTCCTGGCACGCTGGTACTCGGCACCTGCACTTTCCATCGCCAGCTTCAGGCGCTCCCCATCCAGACGGGCCAGGACCTGGCCAGCCTTAACCCAATCGCCTTCTTCAATCAGGATCTCAACCAGGTCGCCTTTGACTTTGGCAACAACAGGCGCCTCAAAATCGGCTTCCAGGACGCTGGTACCGGTATGGCGAGCATATATGTCGCCTCTGTGGACGCGCATTACACCGACCGGGATCGATGCCTGGACGGACGATTCCGCCTTCGCATCCGCGCTGCTGGCTTCACTGGTGCCGCATCCGCTGAGGGCTGCGCTACCGGCAAGAAGTACAAAAACCGAGATATATTTCCAGAATTTCATAATGTGCCTGCCATTTGAGAGCGGTGAGTGAGCATAGTTCACTCAATTAGTGTTGTAGTGAAGTATAACACTAAAGATCTAAATCGCAATAGCAGGCCGGGAAAATTGGCAATTATCTGGCTGAGAGTGTGCAACCGGTTGTTTTTATTTAAGAAAATAAAATGGCGTTTGAGGCCTCGTCTTGGCTGTCGCTCAGGCCCGATACCTGTCAGTTCAAGGATTGGCTGGATCCGTGCAGGCTTGCGGTGACATGTCCATCCAGTTTTGCCATATCTGCGACTATTTGCGCAGCTTCCATCAGGATGAAATCCTGATTTTCAAGCTCTTCCAGGGCCTCGATCGATTCCAGGGGCGGCAATCCGTGTTTGCCGCGGCGATTGTTTTCCCGCGCCAGGCGCTGTACACGTATTTCCTGCTGTTGCTGGCGGCGCACTTCCAGGTTCAATGAGATCGAGTCCTGATTGCGAATGTCTTCAAACGCAGCGTACTCGTCGATCAGAAAATTGATATCGGGATCGGTCTCCGCTCGCAGCGCGTGGCTTTGAGCGATTGCAACAATGGCTTCGTCAAGCTCGATATCGACCTTGTAAGCCGTCGAATCGATCTTGTCCCAGGGCAGGGCGCTTTCCCGGGTGCTTTCCCCAACCACACTGGCATCGACCAGCGACGGCATTTCAATATCCGGATGCACCCCGCGATGCTGGGTGCTTTCCCCGCTGACTCGATAAAACTTGCCGATGGTCAGCGTTAACTGACCAAAACCAGGATCCGAGGTGCGTGGTGCGTACCTGTCCAGCGAGTAAAGATTCTGTACAGAACCCTTGCCAAAAGTCTGCTGGCCCAGGATCACCCCTCTTTCGTAGTCTTGTATAGCGGCGGCGAATATCTCGGATGCCGATGCGCTGAATCGATTGACGAGGACCGCGAGCGGACCGTTGTACACTTCCTCAGGATTCGGGTCTTCGAGAATCTCGATTCGGCCGTTGGTCTGGCGGACCTGGACCACCGGTCCGTCTTCGATGAACAGACCGCTCAGTTCCTGCGCCTCGGTCAGGTGTCCACCTCCGTTGCTGCGCAAATCCATGAGCAGCCCATCGATGCCTTCCTTTTCCAATTCCTGCAACAAACGGCGAACATCCCTGGTCGTGCTCGTGTAGTCCTCGTTACCCGCCATCCTGGCTTCAAAATCCTGGTAGAAACTCGGTACGGTAATCACGCCTATCCGCAATTCCTTGTCTCCACCCGGGATCGTAATGATTTCCTTCTGCGCGGCCTGCGCTTCGAGCTTTATCTTGTCCCTGACCAGCCGCAATACCCTTTCTTCCGAGCCGGGCACAGCGCCGGCTCCGAGGATCTGCAGACGCACAACGGTTCCGCCCGGCCCCCGAATCAGATCAACCACATCATCCAGGCGCCAGCCGACTACATCGACCATTTCTCCGTCTTCATCCTGGCCGACGGCCGTGATCCGGTCGTTGGGCGCCAGGCTTCCGTCTATGGCCGCCGGACCGCCCGGAAGAATATTCATCACCATGACGAAGTCGTCGTCGATTTGCAGGGATGCGCCTATGCCTTCATAAGAAAGGCTCATTTGGATCCGGTATTCTTCTGACGTGCGTGGCAGCAGGTAATTGGAATGAGGATCGAGCGCCCGGGTGTAGGCGTTCATGAAGGATTCGAAAACGTCGTCACTTTCGAGCTGGGCCATGTTTCTCTGGGCCCTGGTGTATCTTTTCTCCAGAATTTCACGGGTTTCCGGCCAGTCTTTTCCGGTCAGAAACAAACGCAATGCGTCGCTCTTTACCCGTTTCCGCCAGAGGTCGTCCATTTCTTCGGGTGTTTCGATCCAGTCGTTTCCCGAACGATCGAACTGGTATTGCTCGTCCACCGAAAAATCCGGTTCTGTTTCCAGCAGCCCCAGGCTATACGCGAGCCTGTTGGTATTGCGTTGCCTGAATATTGAGAAAATCCGGTACACAGGATCCAGGTTTCCGCTGCTGACGGCATCGTCCAAAATCGTCCTGTACGGCTCAAATCCCCGTATATCCCTGGCGTAAAAAAACATCCTGTTGCCATCGAGAGTCTCTAGGAAACGGTCGAAAACCTTGGCTGACAACGCGTCGTTGACGCGCGGCTCACTGTAATGATTGCGTTCGATAAATTTGGTTACCAGGCGGCTGACGGCACTGTGCCGATCGCTGTGCCTCAGTTCGCCAGCGGATTGCTCGTCGACCCCCGGGGCTCCATGCGCGAGGCTACCGGCAAGTGAGAACAGTATCAGCGAGGAAAACGCCAGGGGCAGTACAAATTTCTTGGCAAAGGCCATATTTTCTGAATCCTTATCTATAGCAAAATCGAATAGTCGTACTATATCGTAACAGTCGCCTAAACTATGGCCTGCGAGGTCTGCAATCAAGCATCTGGTTATCGTTTTGGACAACTTCAGGGAGAAAAAATGCTGCCATTGACCATAATTTCCGCCATTTTGCTCGGCTCAAGCGTGGCAATCACCGCCAGTTTGAGCGTAGTGGCGTTCCTGTTTTTCCTGATGGCCGATGAATATCCTTATTTGCAAGCCCAGTTTGCGCCGCTGCTGAAAAGCGCGGGCATATTCTTTTTACTGACAATCTGTTGCGTGCTCGGCTTTTTCGGCTTGCTCAAAAACACCACCTGGCGCTGGTGGGGTCAGGCGGCAATGTGGACGATGCTGCTGGTTATAGGTCTTTATTACTGGCCCGGCCAATGACATGGAGAGGTCACATTGACGGCCAGCTAGCCCGGCTTATTCATGAATAAGCCGGGCTAGAACAACGAAAACGGTGACCGGCCTCCGGAGGATCGTCTCGACCGATCCCGCCGCCGGCGCCGGCGCATGCGCTGCTGGAGTGTTTTTCTTCTTTCCCTGAGCCATTCTTCACGGGATACATGATCTTCCTTGCCCAGCCTGCGTCTGCGGGTCTCTTCCGTGGCGCGATATTTGCAAAAATCCTGAAAGGCCTCGATCTCATGCCGGAGTTCGCGCACGACCAGTTCGACCATGATCGCATCATCGAGAAAACCGAGGCCGGGAATATGGTCGGGTATCAGGTCCTCAGGTTCGCTGAAATATGCCAGGGCATTCAGAATCCTGTTGATTTCCTTGGGTGGCAGTTTCCATTCCTCGTCCTGGATCATTTGCACCATTATTTCCAGTTTCATCAGCCGCTCGCTGATGAAATCCGGCGCCTTGACTGAGCGGACCTCATCCAGCAGTTCGTTGGCAGAGCGGATGATTTCCTCGGCGCTGAGGTTTTTTGCCTTGGCGCGCGCTTCTCGCATAATGGTCTGGAAATGTTTCAGGTCAGAAGGGCCCAACTCAAAAGTGATTCTTAGCGACATTCCGTCTCTCCCCAACGCGTGTTGCCAATGGCGTATTGTTATAGCCGGCAGCGTACTCGGCAAGCCACAGGTGGTCAATAATTCATGTCTTGTTGCTGCTGGCTCGAGGTTGCACAGTCTGTACGTCACGCCATATGATTTTCGCATGGCTCGGAAGACGGGAACTAGCCGGTGCTAAAATTGCCAAAAGGGGTAGCCGGGGCAATTGGACTTGTAGTTTCCCGGGGATTGGTTCCAAATAAGCTTTATGGCGCCCGGGAATCAGGTTCCGGAAGTTGACAAAGGCGGTCGAGCAAAATGGCAGGAGACACGATGAGGAAATTCGGGCAGCGTTTTTTTGCCCCTGGATTTGTGCTGCGGCCTGTCGCCGGATGGGTGCTGGTTGCCGCCATCGTAGCGCTTGTCCTGGTTGTTGGCAGCGACCGGATGGCGCCTGAAAATCATGCTTCGACAAAGGCCTTCGTTGCCGATGGTACCGACCTCGTTTTGCGAATTCGTGGTCTGCCTTATTCGCAGACCGCGGATAGTTTTGGCAACCGGGGTTTTGGCGACCGGGTCGCGATGTCTGGAGCGCAACTGCTGATCAGAACGCGCCTGCTGACCGGAGAGAACGGCATTTCCAGGCTGCTCATAGACGCCAGGCTGGTTTCGAGCGACGGACGGAACATCTGGTCGAGCACAACGGTCAGCGAGAACACCGGGCTCGAGTTTGTCCAGGCAGAAATTGGTCGAACCCTGACCGAAGCGATGCAGCACGTGGGCGTGGATGGCGGCAGGATTTCCATTTAGTCATGAACAAGATTATTTTGACATCGTTGCTGTGTTTCTCACTATTGTCCGCTTGCGCGGCCAATGACGGGCAGGGCCGTCGCCGGTCGGTCGATATGACGCATGTAAATTCGCTCAATCAACAGGCGGAATTCCGTAATATCGATATCATCTGGGTCAACCCGCCGACCGAAATTGAGACCGGAACAAAAACCTCAATAAAGATAAAGATAAAGATGCAAGGCGAGGAAGCCGATCCCGCCAGCGCAGCGGCAGAGGAAAAAGATCCACAGCAATAGGCACGGTCGCGCGCACCGGCAGCCGGCATCACGATGGTTTATTATCCCCCGCGGATTTTCAAACAGAGAGATCTGACATGTCCCTAGCGTCCCGATGGCTTTTATGCGTTTGCGTCTTGCTGGTTGCCTGCGAGTCCGCAGCTCCCCCGGATGAAAAAGTGGCCAGGTTCTCCGCCAACCGTGTCGCGGCGGACGTGCAACGCCTGGCATCGGATGAGTTCCAGGGCCGCGCGCCCGGAACCGAGGGGGAAAAAAGGGTTCTCGAATTCCTGGTCGGCCAATTTGAGGATGCCGGTCTGCAACCGGCCAACCAGGGCAGCTTTTTGCAAGCCGTGCCGTTGGTGAGTCTGACTGCCAACCCAGACATGACCTTGGCCATAGAGGGCCCGGGATTTTCGGCCCGCTATGCGGTGGGCAGCCAAACGATGCTATCGACCAAACGGGTACAGCGGGAGATATCGCTGGATAACAGTGAAATGGTGTTTGTCGGTTATGGAATAGTGGCGCCCGAGTATGCCTGGGACGATTATGCCGCCGTCGATGTGCGCGGGAAAACCGTCGTCATCCTGGTCAACGATCCGGGTTTTGCCACTGCCGAGCCGGAGCTTTTTCGCGGCAATACGATGACTTATTACGGTCGCTGGACCTACAAATACGAAGAGGCCGCGCGGCAAGGTGCGGCGGCTGCCTTGATCATCCACGAAACCGATGCGGCTGGTTATGGCTGGAATGTCGTCGCAACCGGTTGGTCGGGAGAGCGATTTGACCTGGTGCGAACGGATGGCAACCAAAGCGCCGTAGTCGTCGAAGGCTGGCTGAGCGGAGCGGCGGCAGCAGAGATTCTCGCGGCTGCCGGGCTCGACCTGGAATCCGCGCGCCAAATGGCATTGGCGGGGGATTTTGAGGCGGTTGCATTGGGGCTCACTGCGTCCACTCGATTCAGCAATGAAATCAAGAACCTGGATTCCAGCAATGTTGCGGGTCTGATCGAAGGCACAAAGAGACCCGACGAAATCATCATTTACATGGCGCATTGGGATCACCTGGGTATAAAGCCAAACCTGGAAGGAGACCGCATCTTCAACGGCGCGGTCGACAACGCGACCGGAACCGCGGCGATTATCGAGCTGGCGCGGGCGTTTGCCGCGATGGAACCGGCGCCGGAAAGATCGATACTGTTCCTGGCCGTGACCGGTGAAGAATCGGGCCTGCTGGGTTCCGCGTGGTATGCGGAGCATCCGTTGTTCCCGCTAAACCAGACCGTCGCCGCGTTGAATTTCGATAGCCTGATCACCGATGGAGCGACGCGAGACATTACGGTTTTTGGCCTCGGTAGCTCGGAGCTTGAAGAATACCTCGAGCGGGCAGCGACAAAGCAGGGCAGGGTGCCGGTCAACGAGCCCACACCCGAAAAAGGGTATTTTTTCCGCTCGGATCATTTCAACCTGGCCAAGGCCGGCGTCCCCGTCCTGTACGCCGAGGCTGGCGTGGATAATCTGCAACACGGCCGCGAATGGGGGGTGGCAAGAATGCAGGATTACCGCAGCGACCGATATCATCAGCCCGCGGATGAATATAACGCGGACTGGGATTGGGGTGGCGTGTTGCAGGATCTGGAGTTGTATTTCGAGATCGGCCGGGAACTGGCAGCGGAAAGCACTTTTCCGAACTGGTACGAAAACAGCGAGTTCAGGGCCCGGCGTGACGAGAGCAGAAGTTCAGCCGACTGATCCCACCGGAGCAAAGGACCTTTGATTATTTTTCCTCGGCTGCCAACGCGCCGCTGAGATCTTTTTTCTGGTAGGTCAGTGACTGGGCGTGCGCGAGCGGCGGTGACAGCGGCCCGATTGGCCTCCTGGTGAGACTGTCGGACCCGGCGCTCGTCGGCCTGGGTCTTGCCCTGGGGTTCTGTGAGAAATTCAGCCCGGCAAATCCATTGCTGTTCACGCCGAAAAAAATTTTTGAGCCATCGGTCCGCCAAAGAGTAAGCAACGATAACTCTTTCATCTGGGAGATTTTCTGCTCCCAGCTTTGCTCGTCGCGAATCAGGGGATAGGTAGCTTGGGGGGGATGGTCATTAAATTCGGCTGGATCGAATAGGGTGTCCTCCTGCCGGATTAGCAACCCGCCAACATGCCTGGCAGGCGGCAACTGAAACGCTCTCCAGTCGGGGGATGCAAACTCGTCGATTGCAACCGGGGCTGCGCCGGTTTCGCACGCGGGCGCAATACAGCCAGCAGCCGGCGGCAATTCGGGCCGTTCCGGCGCATGCGCGGCGCAGGCCGCGGTCAGCGCGATCGGTGCTATGAGCCAGGCTGCAAACGTTTTCATCCTGAGCCGTCTCCCGGATACTGATAAAGGCTTCGGGTCGTTTCTCACCCTACTGCTTATCCGGCGATAAAATGTGACGGCCGTCACGTTCCTGCCCAGCCCTTATGATTAAGTCAAATCACGAATAATCCAGTTTTTTTGCCGAGGCGGCGCCGGCAAAATAATGGCAATGCCCGAAACCACGGCCAGTCGTGCGCCTGGTGCGGCAAAGGGTGCGTCATTTTGGCGCCGGCAGCGATCTAAATACTAACAAGCAAAAGTTTTTCGAGGCAAAGACGCCATGAACCATTTACAACAGCACAGCTTGCAATTGCTCGGTCGGAAAAAAATATTGACCCGCCCGACGCGGAGGATCATCGCCGCGCGCCGGCGAGTAGAGATTCGCGCCGGCAAACTGGCGGGCTTTTCCCGGCAAGATTGATTGCCATCTCTTGCGGCCGAATCGAGGCCGCCAGCAGGGCGTCGGGAGCTTTCCCCGCCCGATTCTGTATCATATGTGTTTTGACGCCGGTCCTTGTGGCTGGCTGAGTCCCATGCCTGGTTTTTTCAGGGGAGTTGCCCAATGCCCGTCGTTTTATCGATCGCGATTTTATGGTTTTTACCAATGTCCGGTCTTGCATCAGACCTTTTGATTCACAATGCGAACGGCTATGCCGACACGGAGCAACGATTTACCTGGGTGACGATAAACGATGGCCGGGTGATCGCCGTTGGCAGCGGGGATGCGCCGACAGCTGAATATTCAGGTGTAATCGATATGCAGGGCAGGACCGTGATGCCTGGCTTGACCGATGCACACGGGCACATGCTGGGGCTGGGGCAGGCGCGCGCGCGAGTCGACCTGGTCGGTAGCGACAGTCTGGAGGATGCGCTTGCCCGGGTGGCGAAGCAGGCATCTCCGGGCAAGGGGTGGGTGCTTGGCCGCGGCTGGAACCAGGTCCTATGGCCCGATAAAAAGTTTCCCCGTGCGACCGATCTCGACAAGGTGATGGCCGGCCGGCCGGTGTGGCTGCGTCGCATCGATGGTCATGCGGGTTGGGCGAACACGCGGGCGCTGGAGATCGCCGGTATCGACGATACGACACCCGATCCGGTCGGCGGAAGAATTGTCCGGGATTCAGATGGCAAGGCAACGGGCGTATTTATTGATAATGCCAAGGCGTTGATCGAACAAAACATCGCCAGGCCCGGCGAGGATGAAATTCGATATGCACTGGATGTCGCGCAAAAAGAGCTGAACAGCCTCGGTATCACATCCGTGCACGATGCCGGCGTGGATACGGCAACGCTGGCGGCTTATAAAGACATGGCCGACAAGGGTGAGCTGACGCTGCGCGTCTACGCAATGGTTTCGGACGCCGGCGAGAACCTGGATGCGCTGGGAAAGCCGTTGATAGCGTACGGTGGCGACCGGCTTACGGCGCGCACCGTAAAAATATATATCGATGGGGCCCTGGGTAGCCGGGGCGCCGCGCTGTTGTCTGATTACTGCGACGAGCCAGGCAACAAGGGCCTGGTTTTCTCGAACCAGGACGAGCTTGACGCGATGGTAATGAAAGCGCTGGGCATGGGTTTTCAGGTCGGCATTCATGCGATCGGCGATCTTGGCAACCGCATGGCCCTGGATGCTTTTGCAAAGGCCCAGCAAGGCGATAGCGTGCGCTATCGCAATCGCATAGAACACGCGCAAATCGTCGCACTCGAGGACATACCCAGGTTTGCCGCTCTCGGTGTCATTGCGGCCATGCAGCCTGTGCACGCGACCAGCGACAAAAACATGGCGGCCGATCGGGTGGGTGAAAAACGCCTGGCCGGCGGTTACGCGTGGCGCAAGTTTCTCGATGGCGGAACGGTCATCGCCGCGGGTTCTGATTTCCCCGTGGAATATGCCAACCCGTTCCATGGTATTTATGCGGCGGTCACCCGGATGGATCAAAACGGGGAGCCACCCGGCGGCTGGTATCCCGGCGAACGCATGACGCTGCCCGAAGCGGTGCGGGCATTTACGATCGATGCCGCCTATGCGGCGTTCCAGGAAAACGATTTGGGTGAGCTGCAGCCAGGAAAATGGGCGGATTTCATCGTGCTCGATCGCGATTTGTTCAAGGCGCATGAATCCGAGCTATGGCAGATCCAGGTTGAAGAAACCTGGCTGGCCGGCGTTCGTGTTTTTGTTCGCCAGTGAGTCGCTAGCCGCAAGCGTTAGGCAATGTCGGAATACAAGTTCTCAGAAAGTGAAAAAAGTCTTTTGCGCAGCCTGGCGCAGGACAAAAACGACAGCGGATCCATCCTGGAATTGTCCAGAATTTATCTGCGCAGCGGGCGCGCCGACCAGGCGCTGATCCTCTTGTCGGGGCTGGCGGAACGACAGGGCATTGCGCTCAAAAGCCTGGCGCTTGCCTTTGGTGGCCGAAATGCTGAAGCGATTGCCCTGGCCGGGTCTGCAGCCGACCCCGAAGAGGACCCGCAATTACTGCACATGCTCGCATACTGGCTGAATCAGCAGGGTTGCTTCGCGCAGGCGCTGGATATTTTTGCGGCAGCGCTTGTCCGGGCGAACAACGAGGCGGGCATACGCCATGATTACGCGATCGCCTTGCAGCGGACCGGCAATTTGCAGGATGCACTTTTGCAATACCAGGCGGCTTTTGCCCAGGACGGCGAGAATCCACACCTGGCGTTCAATCTTGCGCTGGCGCTGGAACAGTCCGATCAACTCGACGAAGCCTTGCTGCAGATAGGGCGGGTGCTGGCGATCTCGCCGGCACACCTTGGCGCGCTTTACCGGCGCAGTTATCTGCAGCGCCTGCTTTGTGCCTGGGAAAATTATTCGGGCGACCTGGCCGAGTTGTCCGTGGCGCTCGAGCGCCACCTGGAAAAACCCGGTGAGGAAATGATTTCACCGTATGGCCTGAATATTCATTTTCCCGATGGCAAGCTTCACGACCGGGCCGCGGCCTGTTACGCCAGGCAAATAACGATACAGGCGATGAATCAGGGGTCGTTGCAGCCGGTCAGGCAAATCAAGACCAGCGGACGATTGAATATCGCTTATCTTTCTCCCGATTTTAATGCGCACGCGGTGGGCAGCCTGATCAGCGGTTTGTTTGCCTGGCACGATCGAAAAAAATTCAAGGTGTTTGCTTACTCTTTGGCACGAAGCAGCGATGGGATTCGGCAGCAAGTCGAGGCCGGTGTCGATATTTATCGAGACGTTTCCCAGCTTGCCTCGTCAAGGATCGCCGAGCAGATATCGGGCGACGATATCGATATCCTGATCGACCTTGCCGGCTATACGAGAAACGCTCGACCGCATATCCTCGCGCTGCGGCCGGCGTTATTGCAGGTTTCTTTCCTGGGTTATCTAAACACGATGCAGGCGCCGTTTATCGATGCGCTGATCGGCGATGACGAGGTGTTGCCGGAAAACGAGGAATCTGTGTTTAGCGAGCATATCTTGCGCTTGCAGCGCTGTTTTCTGCCGCTGACGCCGAGAGACGTCGGTGCGAGTCCCGGCCGGGCGGAACTCGGTTTGCCGACGGATGCATTCGTTTTTTGCTCTTTCAATCACAGCTACAAATTGCAGCCGCGTATTTTCTCGCTGTGGATGAAGATCCTGCGAAGCTCGGCAGGGAGTGTGCTTTGGCTGTTGGCGGAGCGGGCAACCGTCAGGAAAAACCTACTCGCCGCCGCCAGCGAGGCGGGTGTCGATCCTGGGCGGCTGATATTTGTCGGCCGCGTGCCGCTGGCAGAACATCTCGCCAGGATGAAGGCGGCGGATCTTCTGCTCGATACACCCGATTACAACGCCGGCGCCACCATAATCGCCGCAGCGCAGGCTGGGTTGCCTGCGCTGACGTTGCGGGGCAAGCGAATACTTGGCCGGATGGGCGCATCGCTCAACAAAACGCTGGGGCTCGATGAATTGACTTGCGACACGGCGGAGGAATACCTGGGCCGCGCGCATGATCTGGTCAAAGACCGGGACAGGCTTGGCGCCATACGCGAGCGCCTCGAAAATGCCGTGGCGGGAAAGCTGTCGATAAAGGAATACTGTGAAGACCTGGAGAATCTGCTGATAAAACATTACCGGCAGGAGTCAGCCAGGCAAATGCAATAGTTCGACTGAACTAGCGGGTACTTTTCTTGACGGGTTTCCAGCTTTTGTTGCGGTCGAAACTTCCGCTGTTATACGGATCGAATCCATGCGGCTCCAGTTCCAGATCAGGGTTGTCCAGGATATCCAGAACGGTCTTGACATGATCCTCTTCTTCAACCACCTCCGGTTTGGGCGGCGGCTTCAGATAGCCTTTCAAAGCTGACTGGCCGCGCGATATCAGCGAGGGCTGATTCACGCCGCCAGCATGCATCGACTGGCCCACCGAGGACGCGGATTCTTTGCGAAATCGTTTAAACAGGCTTTTCATCATCGTATCTCATACACACACGAACGGACCGCTTCGGGCCGTCAGCGACAATATTTACATAACTATCGGAGAAATGGGGGTTTTCGATGCGTTTAAAGATCAGATATGCGACCTGCGTCACATTCCTGGATCCGGAAATCAGTATGAGCCCCGGGGAATGCCCGCGCTGCTGCATTGCAAAAGATTAGCCTATTCGGCCGCAACTTCGTCGTTCCTGGCTGCAGCTCGATGAGCGACCCCCCAAAGCCATGCCAGCAGACGGATCAGCATCAGGAAAAGGTAGAGTGAGGTCACCAGCAACCAGACTATGCCTCTGCCCGCGAGCAAGGAGCCAAACAGGTCGATGTAGAACGCGGCGAGTGTGTCGATATCTCCATATGGGCCAAGTACCCGGCTACCCAGCCAAAATATCAGGGCGGGGACCAGCCACAAGCCGAGCGCAAGCAAAGCGATCAACAGAAACGCCTCGTTTTTCAGCCGCTGCAAGGGCCCGCTTTGCCCTGAAGATCGCTCGTTTTCCATTCGCTTGTTCGCCATCAAGGTCGACCGCGACAGACTAGCAAGTTTTGTTGCCATCTCAAACGTCTACTTCGGTACAATCACATGATGTCATCATCGGAGTGGTCCGACATGAATTACATTGGAGACTGGTTTCGCAAACGCATGTCTGACCCGCAGATGGTCTTGCTGGGCGTTGTACTGCTGACGATCAGCGCGATCATTTATTTCACCGGTAGAATTCTCGCACCGGTTTTTGCCGCCGTGATCATTGCCTACCTGTTGCAAAGTATTATGCAGCGGCTCGAGAATCTTCATGTGCCGAGAATCATCGCCGTCTTGATCGTTAGCCTTGGGTTCCTGGCGTTGCTCCTGAGTCTTTTCCTCGGCCTGATTCCTGTCGTCGTCGCGCAGCTTTCTGAACTGGTGCAGCAGGCGCCTGCAATTATCAGCAAGCTGCAGCGACAATTGCTGGATCTGCCGGTACGCTATCCGGAATACTTTACCGAGAGCCAGATCAGTGAGTTCGTCAGCCGGCTGGGCAGCGAATTTGTCGGTCTTGGCCAGAAAGCGATTTCCTATTCGTTGACCTCTGTTCTGACCCTGGTAACTGTCGTCGTTTACTTGATACTGGTTCCGATGATGGTCGTGTTCATGATTCGCGACCGCACGGTGCTGACCGAGTGGTTTGCCAGTTTTCTGCCACGGGACAGGCAGGTTACCACCGACGTCTGGGCGGAGGTAAATGTCAGCATCAGCAATTATGTCGATGGCAAAGTCCTGGAAATCATGATTATCGGGGTTACAAGTTTCCTGGTTTTTTCCTTGCTGGGGCTGGAATACGCGGTCTTGCTCGGCGCAATCACCGGCTTCTCTGTTTTGATCCCGTATATCGGCGCGGCCGTCGTCACCTTGCCGGTGGCGTTGCTCGCCTATATGCAATGGGGTCTCGATCCATCGTTCTATTACGTCGTTATTGCCTACCTGGTAATACAAGCCCTCGATGGAAATTTGCTGGCGCCATTGTTGTTTAGCGAAGCAGTGGATCTTCACCCGGTTGCGATCATAGCGGCCGTGTTGCTGTTCGGCGGCTTATGGGGATTCTGGGGCGTATTTTTTGCCATCCCGCTGGCAACCGTGGTCAAAGCGGTGCTGCGGGCGTGGCGGCTCAGAAGCCCGGAATCGAATGTTGATGACGCAGATAGCGATACGACCGCGGCCGATGCCGCTCCAATGGACATCTAGCTGTTTTCGTGTTTTTGCCACCAGGCGCAAAATTCATCGAAGTCGATTTCGCTGTCATCGTTCTTGTCCATGGACTCGAACGCAAGACGCGCGATGCCGTCAACCCGGCTTAGTCCCATCGAGCGTAAAAGCCTGGAGAATTCTTCGTAATCGATGGACCCGCTGCCGTTGGTATCGATATCGGCAAAATGAGCTTGCAGTTCCATTTTTTCATCATGCACGTTGCAGTCTCCGTCGTTCAGGTCGCCTGGCTGGGTCTGAATATCGTCTAGCGATGAGAGAGGAAGATACGCAATCGCGTCACAACATACCAGGCGGCCGCCGCCAGGCCGATACCGATATACCATGGCGATGGCAGAGGCCTCCCCTGGTTCATTTCCAGCAGCATGAGTCCGATGCAAATGACGAGCAAGGTCATAGCCAGCGCAAGCTGTATTTTCATGGCATTCGATTTTTTGCGTTGCTGCGAACGCCGGCGGGAGGCGAGTTCAGGATCATTGCCGCTCAGATCTGCATGGCAATGCGGGCAACGGGGGGCCCGGGTCGAGATTTTTTTCCGGCAGACCGGGCATAGGGTAATCGCCACTTTATTTGTTCCCGTTATCGGCTTTCTGGAGGTCGATGCTGGCTTGGCCGAAAAAACGCAACAGGCGTTCGTTACCACGGTTTGGCCAGATATGGCCGGCATTATACAAACCATAAACCATCACGGCGCCGCCGGGTTTCGGGTAGAGCAAGGTGCAGCAGTCCTCATACTCTGATTGTTCTCCGCTCGCCTGGTTATGCCGGGCCAATGCCTTGACCGTTTTGACCCACTGATCCTGGTACTGGGTGCCTTCCTGGCGGCCAAACAGGTATATAAACGGCCTGGGCGCTGTATCCGACTGGAAATCCGGATGCAAGGCGCCTATTACCGCATAGGCCACAAAGCTGTCGGTGCGTTCCTTGAGCAGCAGGAACGTGAAGTGCCCGCCATTTGAAAAACCGGCGACATAGGTTTTTTGAGGGTCCACGGCGAACATCGTCGTCAGTCGCTGGAGCAGGCGGTCGGTGAATTTCAGATCCCGGTCGGCGTACTGACCGACCCGGCCTTGCCAGCCACGCATCGGCGGTTTCGTATCGATACTCAGGCCTCGAGGGTAAACGACGACCGCGTTTTTCCAGTCTTTGTGCAGCCTGACGGCGCGCGCGAATTTGCCGTTATCATCTCCGCGACCGTGAAAAACGAATACCAGCGGAAGCTTGGCGTCACCCGGATTCGAGGGCGAAAAAACCAGCGCGCTACGCTTGACATCATCGATCGTCATCTTAATGATCTGGCGATCCGCGAAGGCCGGGGCGGAGAAACCCGCAACCAGCAAGGCAGCGAGAAAAATGCCTGGCAGACGACTCTGCCTCGCCGGCTTGTCATGGGTTTTGCGACCAGCGCACAAACCATTCGCCGGCGACCGGCATCCAAGCTGAAACGGGAGGAGCAACATAATGCCTAAGATACTGAATTTACTTGCCGGTTTCATCATCGTGATGATGAGCGTGGCAGTAGCCAATGCCGATGCAACTCGGGAAATCGGCGACAGCTTTTCTGCCGATGGTGTTGATGTCATCTCGATCAACGCCGGGGTCGGCTCGATCGAAATGATCGCCAGCGGTGGCGATGAGATCACTGTGCTGGTGTCAATCGAGCCGGACGACAACTGGTTTGGCGCCGGACCCGATCGTGAGGACCTGGAAAAAATTACGCTGCAAAGCACGTCGAAAAAAGGAAAACTTTCCCTGATGCTCGATTTTCCTCGTGGCGTTGACGAAGACGATATCGAGGAACACTGGAAGATCGAGGTACCTGCCAGGTTGCAGGCCAGGGTCAGGATCGGCGTCGGCCGGATCAATATCGAGGGTGTCGCCGGCGGCGTGAACACGCATGCCGGAGTTGGTGAGGTCAGGATCGACGTTCCGGGTGGCGATGTTCGTGCACATGCCTCGGTTGGCAATGTAAGAGTCAACAGCGCGACGCAATCGATCGGCAACATCGAACTGGATGCGGATGTAGGCAATGTTTCCCTGAAAATAAATGGCAAAAATTACCCGGTGGAACGCGGGTGGGGCCCTGGCGCCGGCCTGGAGCGTGAGGGATCGGGAACCGATGAGTTCGATGTGTCGGCCGATGTTGGCAATGCTCAGCTCACCATCAGCAGCGGTTGAACGCCTTTAACCAGCGGGTTTATATGGATAATGATTGTGGCCGGCTCCTAGCCGGCCATTTTTTTGCCGCGAAATAGAGCTGTTTCCCGAGCGATTTTCCCGGTCGTCGCTACTCCAGGACCAAGAAAAATCGCCGTGCGTGTTGCACAGTTGCCCATCTTTTCGGATTATCCGCATAGCTTGGTTAACAGGATCGATGCCGGACCAGGAAACCCGGTACCGATACCGGCAGGAGAAAACGATGGAAGAAGCTTGGGAAAAACGCCAGGAAGACATCAGTTCGAACTTTGCATACTTCGATAGCGACGGCAACGGCCATATCGATTTCAAGGAGTTTCAGAGCCTGTTGAAAACGCTTTCGCCGGAGGCCACGACCCAGCAGGCTGCCGAGGGGTTTTCGATGATCGATACCAATTGCGATGGGGCAATCGATCTGGAAGAGTTCACGGTCTGGTGGAAAACGACTTGGTGGGAATATTAAAAAACTTGATTAAACATAGACTTATAGTCTATGTTTAATTTCAATTATCTAGATCAGTCTTGTCACATTTTTTGCAAACACTTGGTTTTTCCGCTGTCTAACCTTATATCGGGTAAATGCAAACGGAGATACCGAAATTCATGAGCCTGCAAGTCGATGCCGTCGCTGATTTCATTTGTCCCTGGTGCTACCTGGGGAAGAGCCGGCTTGAGCAAGCGCTGACCCATATCCAGGGTGGCGATCCGCCCAAAGTCTTGTGGCACCCGTTTCAACTCAATCCGGATATGCCGGTCGAGGGCATGTCTTTCGACGAATACCTGGACAAACGCTTCGGTGGACGCGAACTGGTCCAGCCGTTCCTCGATGAACTCACCGTCGTGGGCGAAAAAGAGGGGAGCATTTTCCGCTTCGACCAGCTCGAACGCATACCCAACACGCTGAATGCACATCGCCTGATTCAGATTGCCGGTCCCGGTCCGCAACAAAACCGGCTGGTCGCTTTGATATTCAGCAATTTTTTCGAACACGGCAGGGATATCGGCGACAATGACCTGTTATCCGTGCTTGCCCGCCAGGCCGGTCTCGACGCGGAAGCGATCGACAGATTTCAGCGCTGGGACAGCGGCCTGGCAGAAGTCCGCGCCGAAGAGAAGCACCTGCGGCAGCTAGGCGTGAGCGGTGTGCCCAACTACATCCTCAATGGCAAATACGCGGTCGCAGGGGCGCAGGATGCGGACGCATTGGTTCGCGTGTTCGACCAGGTCTTGTTTGATGATGACGGCTCCAATCCAGCCAAATCCGGCCGCGTGCACTGAGCTCAGTCGGCCGCGGCGCCGGGCGACTGGATTTCGATAAAAACCCTGCGTATTTCCTGGTAGCGTTCCTTGATTTGCTTTTCGAGGCGGCTCACCGTGACCTCGACCTGACCCGCGTTCAGGTTATTTTTGAAGTCCAGGCTCAAGGCCAGCAACACGTCATCGGGACCTAAGTGCATGGTTCTCAGTTCATTGATGCCCAGGACTTCCGGCTGTTCATTGGCCAGTTTGCGGATGCCTTTGATGATCGCCGGGCTTGCCGCTTCACCGATCAGCAGGGCCTTGCATTCGATGACCAGGATGATCGCGGTCAGCGCGAGAATCAGGCCGATGATCAGCGAGCCGACGCCATCGAGGATCGGCATGTCGAGTATCTGGCTCGCGGCGATGGCGGCAAAAGCGACCAGCAGTCCCAACAGGGCCGCCGTGTCCTCGAAAAGCACAATGAAAACGGCCGGGTTCTTGCTGGTGCGCGTAGCGTGCCAGAAGCCGGCTCGCCCGATACCCCCCTTGAATTCGTTGAACGCGACTGTCCATGCCCACATTTCAATCAGGAATGCGGCGCCCAGGACGATGTAGTTGACGCCGGGGCTGGTCATCGGGTGCGGGTTCCTGATTTTCAGGATGCCCTCGTAGATCGAGACGCCGGCGCCCAGCGAAAACAACAGCAACGCGACGACGAAGGCCCAGAAATACAGTTCCATGCCATAGCCGAATGGATGCTGTTCATCGGCTGGCTTTTTGGACCGGGTTATTCCCAGCAACATCAGCGCCTGGTTGCCGGTATCGACCAGCGAATGGACGCCTTCGCTGAGCATCGCGGAACTGCCGGTATACGCCGCCGCGGCAAACTTGGTTACCGCAATCGTAAAATTGCCGACCAAAGCGGCGATAACGACCTTTAGTGATCCATCGTGGGCCATGCATATATCCTTTGCAGAAGGCGGCAGGATACCACCGTAGTTCGACGGATTGACTTTTGTTTGCGCTGACTTCTAACCTACGTGCCACAACGGCGGTGCCCGCCGGAAAAGTTCCGAGAGCGTTTCATGCCAGACCGATGAACCATCCCAGCACAAAGCACAAAATATTTTTGCTGATCGCGGCGTTCGCGGCAGTACCGGCATCACTGGCCGAACGCGATACGACACAGGGTCGCCCGTTTGTCGATATCACGGCCGATAGTGGCCTCGATTTCGTCCACTTCAACGGCATGTCCGGAGAGTTGTATTACGCGGAGATGATGGGGTCGGGTGCAGCCATGTTCGACTTTGACAACGACGGCGACCTGGATATTTACCTGGTGCAGGGCGCAATGCTCGGGGCGGACAAAAAGATTTCCGCGGCGACTTTCCCACCGCAACACGAGCTACCGCTGACCGATCGTTTGTACCGCAACGACTCTGGCGATGGAGGGTCAGATCGCCTCCGTTTCACCGATGTCACGAAACAGGCCGGCATTTTCGCACCGGCCTATGGCATGGGTGTCGCAACCGGTGATTTCGATAACGACGGGTATGTCGATCTGTATATCAGCAATTTCGGCCCGAACCAGCTATTGCATAACAACGGCGATGGCACCTTCACCGATGTGACCGCGGCCGCCGGCGTCGGCGATCCGGCATGGAGCGTCAGCAGCAGTTTCGTGGATTACGATGGCGATGGCCTGCTCGATATTTATGTCGGCAATTACGTGGATTATACGATTGCCGGCAACAAACCGTGCCGGTCGACGACCAGCGCCAGGGATTATTGCTCACCCAAGGTGTACCGGCCGCAAAACGACACCTTGTACCGGAACCTGGGCAACGGCAGCTTTGCCGATGTTAGCCGGGTCGCTGGAATCCATGCGATGACCGGGGGTGCGCTCGGGGTCGTGGCCGCCGATTTCAACGGCGATCTGGCGATCGACATCTACGTGGCCAACGATGGCGTGCCGAACCAGTTGTGGATCAATGACGGGGAAGGGCGGTTTAACGATGAGGCGTATTTGTCGGGAGTCGCCGTGAACATGGATGGTGCGCCGGAGGCCAGCATGGGAGTAGCTGCCGCCGATTTTGACGGCGATGGCGACATGGATCTGCTGATGACCCACCTGGCGCGGGAAACCAACACGCTGTATGTCAACGATGGCAATGGCTGGTTCGAAGACCGAACGGCGACCGCCGGCCTGGCAGGCGCCAGTTTTGCCTACACTGGTTTTGGCGCGGTCTGGCTCGATTACGATAACGATGGCTGGCTGGATTTGTTCGTCGCCAACGGCGCGGTCACGCGTAAGCAGGAGTGGGTCGATCGCGGCGACCCTTATCCACTCGGCCAGGCCAACCAGCTTTTTGGCAACCTGGGCAACACGCAATTCAAGTTGCTCGAACTCACCGATGACCCGGTTTTTGACGTGGCTGAGATCAGTCGCGGCGTGGCAGCGGGTGATATCGACAACGATGGGGATATAGATCTCCTGGTTGCCAACAACGCGGGTCCGGCACGCCTGTTGCTCAACCAGGCCGGAAACCACGCCGGCTGGATCGGTTTCAGGCTGACCGATGCCGGTGGTCGCGTCGATCGACTCGGCGCCTTGGTCAGTATCAGCGGAGGTGACGGAAAAATTCGACTCGGGCGCACCGGTGCCGATGGCAGTTACGCATCGGCGAGCGATCCGCGGGTGGTTTTCGGTCTGGGCAAAAAGGAACCGGGCAAATACCGCGTCGATGTCGTCTGGCCGGATCGGCAACGCGAACACTGGCAAGGGCTCGATGCCGGTCGCTACCATACGCTGCGCAAAGGCAGCGGGGCCAGCACCGAATGACAATACGCCTGCTATTGCTATCCGTTGCGGGCTTGTTTTTTGTGCCGGGCGGCGCGCTAACACAAGCGGCGGTGGAGCTACCCCATCCGGACCTCGAATCCTTCGAACCGGCCGTAGCCGAGGCGTTGCGGGACGGCCGGCAGGAGCTGGAGCGAGCGCTTGGCGCAGCGCCATCGGCACAGGAAAGCGGGGCCGCTTATGGCGAACTGGGCAGGCTCTATCTTGCCCATCACCTGATGTATGCCGCCGAGGCCGCTTTTAAGCAAGCAGTCGAGCAAAGTCCGAATGATTTTCTCTGGAATTACCTGCTCGCCTATACACAGCAGGAACAGGGCAAGCATGCGGAGGCGATTCGGGGTTTTCGCAAAGCGCTGCTCATCGAGCCAGACTATATGACTGCGGTCTTCAGGCTGGCACAAAGCGAATTGAGTGATGGCAGACAGTCGGCGGCAAAAACAAGTTTTGAGTCCCTGCTGAACCGCCAGCCGGAGCACGTTGCGGCGCTGGCCGGGCTGGCCCGGATCGCGATCAGGGAGCGCGATTACCCACGGGCGATCACGCTGCTTGGCAGGGCTTTGCGCCTTAACCCGGCGGCAAATCAGTTGCATTACCCGTTGGCCCAGGCACTCAGGCAAACCGGCCGGCTGGAAGCGGCAAAAAGGCAGCTTGAGCTGGCCGGGCGAACACCACCGCCGGTCGCGGATCCGCTGCTGACCGATGTGGAGTCATTGTCGCGCAGCGGTCAGCTTTACCTCGAACGCGGTCTCGCGCTGTTGCGTGCCGGGAAGGATTCCATGGCCGTGGTGCAAATCCAAAAAGCGGTCGCGCTGAAGCCGGACGATGCTTATGCCCAGGCTACACTGGGCCAGGCATTGCAACTGGTCGGTCGCATCAGTGAGGCAATTGCCGCCTTTGAGCGTGCGCTGACGCTGGGGCTGGACGATCCGTTCGTGCATTACCGGTACGGGATGGCCCTGGAATCGCAGGGCCTGCAGGACAGGGCTGACCAACAATATGCCGCAGCGCTGTCGCTCGATCACGGCTTGCCCGAGGCGCGGCTGATGCTGGCCAACAGCCTGATGCGTTCGGGACGTTACGCCGATGCCGAAACGCATTTTCAATTGTTGGCCGAAGCCGATAATGACACTGCGGTATTTTGGTATCGTCTCGCGCTGGCGAAACTGGCGCAGCGGGATTGCGGCGGTGCGCTTGCCGCGCTCGATCGGGCGCTCGCGATCGTGCCAGCGGATGGCAGCCTGCTCCAGGCGCTGGCGCGCGCGTATTCGGTTTGTCCCGATATCAGCGCAGCGCAGAGGCTTCGCGCGCTGGAGTTGGCACGACTAATCCACGACGCGCGTCCGAGTGTAGACTCGCTGGAAACGCTGGCGATGGCCAGCGCCGCCAACCGCCGTTTTGAAGATGCGCAGGGCTTTCAGGCGCAGGCCATGCTCAGGCTCCGGCAAACGCCGGGTGTCGGTGGTGGGAGGCGCATCGATCATCTGCGTGCAGTTCTCACGCGCTACGAGAACGGGCAACCGGCAGTCATTGCTTACTCTCCAGGTGACCCGGTCATGAACCCGCAGGTGCGCCGGCGCTAATATTATTTGCGGAAATCCAGCGGCGGCTCGCGGTCGCCGAGCAACGGCTCATAAATAAAATCGGCGCCCCGTTTTTCCGCAAATTCTTTTTGCGCCCGGGCCAGTAGCGCCGGGTCTGCGTACAGTTCCCTGGCCGTCAGCGCCAGGGTCTTGGCCGCCACTTGCACACCCTTGATGCCGATGCTGGTGCCACCGGCCGCTACCGCCTGCCAGGTGTGTGCCTCAGTGCCAGGCACCCAGGTCGCCGCGCGTAGCTCGACCGTCGGTGCGTTCCAGCTCACATCGCCAACATCGGTCGATCCGCTGCCGCTCTCCAGCTTGATCGGCATGATGGTGGCTTCGCTGCCCAGGGCATTTTCCGGCTGGTTCAACGTGGGATAAATTGCCTCGGCGAACGCCTTTTCCCTGGCGTCGTAGCTAACGCCGCCAACGCTTTCCAGGTTTTTCTGCATGGCTTTGGCCAGCGTCATGTTGGACAACAGGGCGTGATTGCCATGGATGATTTCGCGGTCCATCGTCGTGCCGGTTCCCATTGCCGCCGCTTTGGCAGCGACTTCCACCCGTTCCCATATCTGCAACAGCGTTTGGGTTTCCGGATGCCGCACGTAGTAATACACCTCGGCAAAATCGGGGACGACATTGGGCGCGTGGCCACCGGCCGTGATCACGTAATGGATACGGGTCTCCTGCTGCACATGCTCGCGCATCAGGTTGACCATGAAATTAAAGACTTCGACGGCATCCAGCGCCGAGCGTGCTTTTTCCGGCGCCGCGGCCGCGTGCGCGGAAACTCCACGGAAACGGAACTTGGCCGAACGGTTGGCCAGCGAAGAATTACCCTGCACGCGGGATTCATC
>JAZFYI010000171.1:0-29371 GCA_036443455.1 Gammaproteobacteria bacterium | reverse complement strand
CTGGAAACCCAACAGGCAAAAGCCAACCTTTCAAAGCTCGAACAAGAGCACAAGAGAAACACGGATCTCCGCGAACGAGGTCTGATCAGCGCGGACGCGTTCGAAAATATCCGCTACGAAATGGACTCGCTCAGGGCCGCCTATAACATGGCTCGCCTGGAACTCAGTTACACCGAAATCAAGGCGCCCATAGACGGTGTAATCGCGGATCGATATGTCAAACTCGGCAACACGATCACTGCCGACGAACCGGTATTTCACGTCAGCGACATGGATCCCCTGCTGGGGTATCTGCACGTACCCGAACGCGAATTTCGCAAGCTGAGCCCGGGGCAGCAGGTCAGGATATCTGTCGACGCCATGCCGGATAAATCCTTTTCCGGCGTCGTAGCCAGGATCAGCCCGACCGTCTCGCCCGAAACCGGCACCTTCAAAGTCACCGTTGAAGTAGCGGACAGCGACGGCCATCTCAAACCGGGCATGTTCGGTCGCTTCAACATCATTTTCGACAAGCGCGAACAGGCGATTCTCGTTCGCCGCTCCGCGATCATAGTCGGTGATCTGGACACCGTTGTTTATGTCATTGAGGATGGAGTCGCGCACCGCCGGCCGATCACCACGGGTTATACCAGCGATGAAAATATTGAAATCGTGGAAGGCCTGACAGGAGACGAAGAGATCGTTGTCGTCGGTCAGTCCGGTCTCAAGGACGGCACAAAGATTTCGATAGTCAACCCCGTAACCGGCTGACAATCCACCAATTGACGCATTTCAGACCGTCATAAAAACGGAAGGAACTCATGCGACTTATCGATATTGCTACCCAGCGCCGAGTGACCATCATGATGTTCACTGTGGCGGTCATTATGTTTGGCATGGTTTCCCTGTCCCGGCTCAAGGTCAATCTTCTGCCCGACCTCTCTTATCCGACGATGACGGTCCGTACCGAGCTAACCGGCGCGGCGCCGATCGAGGTCGAAAGCCTGGTTACAAAACCGGTCGAGGAAGCGGTGGGCGTGATCAAGAATGTCCGCCGGGTGCGCTCTGTGTCCCGCTCGGGCCAATCCGATGTCGTACTCGAGTTTGCCTGGGGCACCGATATGGACATCGCCGGTGTAGACGTCAGGGAAAAACTCGACATCCTGCAACTGCCGCTGGAAGCCAGCCGTTCGATGCTCCTGCGCTTCGATCCGTCGAGCGAGCCGGTCATGCGCCTCGCGCTGATCGAGGACCCGGAGGCCGAGCTCAAGTATGAAAACGACGAAGACCGCCTGAAGGCCTTGCGCCGTTTTGCCGAAGAACAGCTAAAAACGGATCTCGAGGCCAGCGAAGGGACGGCGGCGGTCAAGACCAGCGGCGGCCTCGAAGACGAGATTCAGATCCTCGTCGATCAGCTTCGACTCGCCCAGCTCGGCCTGTCCATCGAAACCGTCACCCGCAGAATCCGCGAGGAGAACGTCAACCTGTCCGGCGGCAGGCTCGAACAAGGCTCGCAGAGATTCCTCGTCCGCACCATTAACGAATTCCAGAACATCGATGAAATCGCCGACGCCATCGTTGCCAATGTCGATGGCCGCATCATTTATATGCGCGATATTGCGCAGATCAAACGCGGTTACAAGGAACGGGAGGCAATCACCAGGGTCGATGGCCAGGAGTCCGTGGAGCTGGGCATTTTCAAGGAAGGTGATGCAAACACGGTCCAGGTTGCCAATCGAATCAAGCAACGATTGAAAAATATCGAGACCACCCTGCCCGACAACATGAAACTGATCACGATTTACGATCAGTCGACGTTTATCTCGAACGCGATTTCCCAGGTACGCTCAGCCGCACTCTGGGGTGGCCTGCTGGCCATCCTGGTGTTGTATTTTTTCCTGCGCGACGCACGCGCGACCTTCATCATCGGCGCTGCAATCCCGGTATCGGTCGTCGGCACATTCCTGATGATGTACAGCAGTGAAATATCGCTGAATATCATGTCACTGGGTGGTATTGCGCTGGCGATCGGCATGCTGGTCGACAATTCGATCGTCGTCCTGGAAAATATTGTCAGAAAAAAGGAAATGGGTCTGCCGCTGATGCAGGCGTCCCGGGAAGGCTCGAGCGAGGTCGCCACCGCCGTTATCGCTTCAACGCTGACCACGGTCGCCGTATTCTTCCCGATGGTCTTCGTCAGCGGTATCGCCGGCCAGCTTTTCAAGGACCAGGCGCTGACCGTGACTTTCGCCCTGGCATTCTCGCTGATCGTCGCGCTGACCCTGATCCCGATGCTGGCGGCGATGGGCGCGAGCGAGCGTTTCGCCGATTCTACCGATCACCGCCCGCCGGCTTGGTTTACGCGTGGCATCGCGTTCGTGGTTCGGATGTTGCGCAAGTTTTTCTCGGCGATCGCCTGGTTGATGAACAAGCTGTTGCGCCCTGGTGTATGGCTTGTCCAGGGTTTTTACCTGGCCCTGGCCCGCGTTTACCCAGGGACACTGGCCTGGTCGCTGAAGCACCGCGGGCTGGTTATCCTGATCGCATTCGGGATCTTTGCAGGGTCCATGTCGCTGGTGCCGAGACTGGGCAGTGAACTGATACCACAGCTCGCACAAGGCGAGTTTTTCGTCGATGTACGGCTGCCGCCTGGTGCTCCGCTAAGCCAGACAGACCAGAGCTTCAGAACGGTCGAACAAGTGTTATCCGAAAACGGGGCGGTTGAACTGATTTACTCGGTTGCCGGGACCGGCAATCGACTGGATGCCAACCCGGTCGATTCCGGCGAAAACACCGGAAAAATCAGCGTAAAAATGAAAACGGGAAGCACCAGGCTGCTCGAGGAGCAGGTAATCGAATCCATGCGGCAACGATTGCAGGGACTTCCCGGTGTTCAGTACGAATTTGGCCGGCCTACCCTGTTTACATTCAGCACACCGCTTGAAGTCGAAGTCTCGGGTTTCGATCTTGACCAGATCGCCGTGGTGAGCAACCGGATCCAGCAGGCCATGGCGGCGTCCAGCCGGTTCACGGACATCAAGACTACGGTCGAATCCGGAAACCCGGAAATCCAGATTGTTTTTGACCAGGAGCGAGCCGCAAACCTGGGCCTCGTCGTGCGCGATATTGCCAATCGCGTCGTGTCGAACGTTCGTGGCGATGTCGCTACGCGATACACCTGGAGAGACCGCAAGATCGATGTCCTCGTTCGCAGCGTCGATACCAGCGAGGCATCGGTAGCGGAGATCCGCAGGCTGATCGTCAACCCGGCCAGCGACCGGCCCATACCGCTGGAGGCAATCGCCGACATCAGCCTGGCGACCGGACCAGCGGAGATCCGGCGGATCGACCAGTCGCGAGTCGCCATCATCTCGGCCAACCTGGCTTTTGGTGACCTGGGGGCCGCCGCTGCCGAATTGCAGGGAATTATCGACGTGACGCCGTTGCCCGCCGGAATCGGCGCGCAAATCACCGGACAGAACGAGGAAATGCAGGCCTCCATGCAATCGATGCAATTCACGCTAATGCTCGCCGTGTTTCTCGTATACCTGGTGATGGCGTCTCAGTTTGAGTCACTGATCCATCCCTTTGTCATTCTGTTTACGATCCCGCTGGCGCTGGTTGGCGCGGTACTGGCCCTGTTTGTTACCGGCACGCCGATAAACGTCGTCGCATTTATAGGCGTGATCATGCTGGCCGGAATCGTCGTCAACAATGCAATAGTCCTGGTCGATATGATCAATAAGCTGCGCGAAGCCGGCACGGAAAAGACTGCCGCCATCATCGAAGCGGGCAAGGCGCGATTGCGGCCCATCCTGATGACGACGCTGACCACGACGCTCGGCCTGTTGCCGATGGCGATCGGTTTTGGCGAGGGCGCGGAAGTGCGCACACCGATGGCAATCACCGTCATCGGCGGTTTGCTGACCTCTACGTTGCTGACGCTGATCGTGATCCCCGCCGTCTATTCATTGATGGATCGCAAAACCGTATCGATACCAGCGGCACAGACCGGGCTTGCCTGAGAGGATTCGCCATGCGACATACTGAGATTGCGCTACGCCGACCGGTATCAGTGATCATGATATTTGTCGCATTGGCTGCGATCGGCGTCCTTTCCTCGCAATTGCTGCCGCTGGAGAAATTTCCGGATATCGAATTCCCGGGACTGTTCGTACAGATTCCATATCGCGCGGCGACACCCGAGGAAATCGAACGACAGATCACGCGGCCCATCGAAGAATCGCTGGCCACGCTCAGTGGCGTTGAACGAATGCAGTCGACATCGACCGAAGATCAGGCGCAAATATTCGTGCAATTTGGCTGGGACGAAGATGCGTCCAGGATGGGTATCGAAGCGAGGGCGCGTATAGACGCGGTCCGCGATAACATACCGGATGATGTGGAACGTATCCTGGTATTTACCGGCTCGCTCGGTGACCAGCCCATACTCGTGCTGCGTATCTCCAGCAACCGCGATCTGTCGGATGCCTATCAAATGCTGGACCACACGGTCAAAAGGCGGCTGGAACGCCTCGAGGGCGTGTCCCGCGTCGAATTGCAGGGCGTCGAGCCAAGGGAAATTCGCATACTGCTCGATGTAGATCGCGTCGCCGCGCATGGCGTGGATATCCGCGAGCTCCGTGAGCTGCTGGAAAAAAGCAATTTCGCCGTCAGCGCCGGCCAGATTACCGATGCGGGTCAACGTCTCAGCGTACGCCCACGCGGCGAATTTACATCCCTGGAAGACATCGAAAACATCGTCGTCGATAACCGCAACCTGCGCTTGTCTGATATCGCCAGCGTGGAATTACGCAGCCCCGATCGCAATTACGGTCGCCACCTTAACCGAACTTACGCGGTTGGCATCAATATTTTCAAGCAGACCGGCGCCAACATGGTGGAGGTTAATGACCGGGTACAAAGGGAAATCCGGCAAATCGGCAGACTTCCGCAGATGCAGGGGATCAATATTTTCGACCTGGATAACCAGGCCGACAATGTGCGCGAATCGTTGCAAGATCTGCTGAGCGCCGGCCTGGTCGGTGCGCTGCTTGCTATAGGCGTGTTGTTTCTGTTTCTGCGCCAGTGGAGCACGACGCTGATCGTCACGCTGGCCGTACCGTTCTCGCTGCTGATAACGCTGGCGGCCATGTATTTCTTTGGCCTGACGCTGAATATCCTGACGATGATGGGTCTGATGCTGGCCGTCGGCATGCTGGTCGATAACGCGGTCGTCGTTACTGAAAGTATTTTCCGTTACCGGATCATGCACCCGGATGAGCCGGTGAAGGCGACCTTGCTCGGGGTCAACGAAGTGGGTCTGGCAGTGATCGCCGGCACGGCGACCTCGATCATCGTTTTCCTGCCCATCATGTTCGGGCAGAAAATGGATATCACCGTTTTTCTGACCCATGTCGCGATCACCATCGTCGTCGCGCTACTGGCGTCGCTGGCCATCGCACAGACCATCGTGCCGATGCTGGCTGCCCGTGTGCCCCCGCCGCCAATCCCTAAAAAAGGCGCATTGATGACACGCCTGACCGACAAGTACGCCAGCTCCCTGGCCTGGGTGATGAAACATCGCTGGAAGACCGCGCTTGCCATCGTCCTGATCATGGGTAGCGTGACCATACCCATGAACCACATAAAATTTGACACCTTCCCGCAGGAATCGGGTCGCCGGTTGTTTATGCCCTATCACGTGGACGAGATTTATCCGTTGGAGCGAATCGAGGCCGCCGTGGACCGGATCGAAGACTTTCTTTATGCGAACAAGGAAAAACTCGATATCGTCGAGGTATACAGCTACTTCGACACCGGGCGCGCCGAATCGACGATTCTCCTGACGGATAAAGACGAAGCAACGATCTCAACGAAGGATGTTATCGCGTTTATCAGCGAAAACCTCCCCGAACTGGTGGTCGGCAAACCCAGTTTTCAATTCGACCAGCAAGGCGGTGGTGGCGACGGTTTCAGCATACAACTCTCTGGCGATTCCACGCAGTTGCTAAACGAGCTGAGTTTTGAAGTCGAGCGTATCCTCGAAAGCGTCGATGGATTGACCGATGTTATTTCGGATGCCGACACCGGCGCACCGGAGATTCAGATCATCGTCGATCGGGACAGGGCGATGGCACTGGGATTGAGCACCGAACTGGTGGCCCAGTTTGTCTCTCTCGCCTTGCGTGGAGAAAACCTGCGGGAGTTCCGTGGCAAGGATGGTGAGATCACTGTGCGCATGGCATTCCGCGATAGCGACAAGCAAAGCCTGGACGATCTCGCCGCCCTGCCCCTGTACACGGCCGCCGGGCAGCGGATAACGCTGGGTGCGGTCGCCGATTTCAATGTGACTCGCGGTCCCCAGGCGATCCGGCGCGTCGACCGGCGGACTGCGGTTGTCATCAACGCCAATATGGAGAAAGACAAAACGCTCGAAGACGTCAAACCCTATGTCGAAAAGCTCATGGAAGAGTTCGCGCTGCCGCCTGGTTATAGCTGGAAGTTCGGTCGCGGATTCGATCGGCAGGATGATACCCAAATGGTCATGATGCAAAATACACTGCTCGGCGTCGCGATGATATTTATCGTGATGGCGGCATTGTTCGAGTCGGTGCTTTTTCCGCTGGCGATCATCGTGTCGATTGGTTTTGCGATTATCGGCGTGTTCTGGTTCTTTTTCCTCACCGGGACGACATTCTCGTTCATGGCGTCTATCGGCATCATGATCCTGATCGGTGTCGTCGTAAACAACGGGATCGTACTGGTCGATCATATCAACAACCTTCGTCATGAAGGCATGGAGCGCGACAAAGCGATTATCGAGGCCGGCAGAGACCGCTTGCGCCCGATCCTGATGACCGTGGCGACCACGATCCTGGGCCTGGCCCCGCTGGCGGTAGGAACGACCCAGGTCGGCGGCGACGGGCCACCGTATTTCCCGATGGCCAGGGCGATCATCGGCGGCCTGGCATTTTCAACGGTCACTTCGTTGCTGGTCGTGCCTTACCTGTACGTGGTGCTCGACGGAATGGTGCGCTGGGGCAGAAAGGTTATGCAGATCTCCCGGTTGGGTATCGGGACGACCTAGCCCGGCTTATTCATGAATCGTCGTGATGATTGGGCAGAGCATTGTTTGCACACGGGATTTTCTGACCGAGCGGAATATCCGTGTGTATTTCCGAGGAAGGAAAATTCCGTGTGCGAACAAGGATCAAGCAAGGGCGCGAGCGCATTCATGAATAATCCGGGCTAAGTCAATTCAGCAACGCGTCATGGACATCCCAGACCTGGTCGCCAAGCAGGTTTACGCTTTCTAAAAGTTTTCCATCTCCCTGCGCTTTCCTCGATGGCAGCTTGGCCAGCGATTTTGCCAGCGGTACGCAATCTGTGTCCTTGCGGTAACTGACGACGCTTTTTATGCGCTCGGTCTCTTCGCGCAAAACCTGGTTGAAGTTTTTTTGCTTGTCCAGCCCCACTTTTAACTCATTGACTCTTTTCATTATTTTTTCGCATGCCGCCTTGTCGCCATAGCGCGCATTGCGTGGTTTACCCACGGTTGCAGCCTTGACCAGCTTATACAGGCCACCCGAGGCGTAGTGTTCATAGAGATGATGCGCGCTCGCCAGACAGACCAGGTTTATCGCCCTTCTCCCTTGCACACTGAGGCTGCCGAATTCCGGCGGGTGTTCCGCTTCGATATCCTGTCGTTTTTGCGCGAGTTGGCCGGATTTGTGTTTCAGTTCCTCGCGCTGCGTCTCGTTCTCGGAAATCTGCATACGAAATTCCCGCCGCTTGAAAAAATTCCAGAACCCCCTCAACTCGTCACAGTTTTTCTGAAGCTTTTCAATAATCTCGCTGAACTCATCCTGCTCGGTCTGCAGCGCACTCTCTTTGAGCTTGAATTTCTCGGCCCGCGCACCCTGTGCCTTGCTGAACTCGGCCACATGCAGTTGCCTTTCCCTGGTTTCCCGCATCTGGGTCATTTCGAGAACCAGTTTTTTAACCCGCCCGCTGCAATCCTCCCATATTCCCCTGAGCTGGAAAAAAACCATGGTGTTGAATGCGGTGGTTGGCTCGGCAAGTAGCGCTTCAAACGCAGTCAGTTCGCCGCGGGATTTTTCCAGGTCCCTGTCCTTTTTTTCCAGCAACTGCTCCATGTTGTATCTTTCATCACGCAGCCGTTTGAATTCTTTTTTTAGCTCGGCGCGGTTTCGGTAAAGTTTGATCAGGTGCTTTTCGCCAATCTCCTGGCTTCTTGATTCGTTGCGTATCGTGAATGCTCCGAACTTGTCATCCCTGGCCATCGTCTCTTTCCTGTTCTAGCTTACAGCCCGGCTCAAGTCAGCCGTGGACCCGATAGCAACAAAACGGTGACCATTATCCGCACAATACTCGAGCCACTTGTTTAGCATCGAATTTCTCACCCGCCGGCGGTTGACCTCATGCTTGCAGCCCGTATCAAACTGTCTGAGGATCTCGTGGCAATGCACCCTGCTGCAAGCCATCGCCTCCGCCAGCCTGGCATCGTGATAAATACGAATCGTCATGTCAGGATCCGCGATCCATAGTCCCGATTCCTCGAACATATAAGTCATGTGCAGGGTGCTGGTATGCCGCGTGCGCTCCAGTAATCTCAGGTGCAGCGTGCAGTCTCCAGGGACGCTGGATTGCTGTTCGCCGATGAATTTTTGCGGCTCCTGGATCAGCCAGTTCAAACGGATGAAATTACTTTCATACAACGACATCAGAGCCGCAAAACTGGATAATTTTGCGCTTGCGCCAATCGCGATGTGGCTGTCTCGAACCATGCCGGCAATATAACACAGCAATTCCGAAGTACCGTGACGCCGTTAACAATGTGCAGGGGTCCCAGGGCAAAATCCGGCATGCGTTGGCCGTTCCATGGTACCTGGCACAGAGCTCAAACTATGCTATGGCCTTAGATGCCGGTTAACGCCGGTCTCGTTCAGAATCGTACTGGCGATCTCCTCGATCGAGCATTCCGTGGTGTCGATGAACGGGACGCCATATCGTTTGTACAACGCCAGCGCCGCACGAATCTCAAACTGGACCTGGCGCGTCGACGAATAATTGCTTTCCGGTCGCCTTTCATTTCGAATCTGCTGCAACCTGCCCGAGTCGATGGTCAGACCATATAATTTCCGGCGGCGGGACTTGAGACTGTCTGGCAGGTCACCGCGTTCGAAATCCTCGTCGGTCAACGGATAATTGGCGGCGAACACCCCGTATTGCAAGGCCAGGTAAAGCGATGTAGGCGTCTTCCCGGATCTGGAAACCCCGATCAATATCAGCTCCGCCTGATCGTAATCGCGCGTGTTCGCCCCGTCATCCGCGGCCAGCGCGAAATTGGTCGCCTCGATTCGCCGGGAATAGGCCTCGATGTCTTTTATCCCGTGCGCCTTTCCGGTCGTATGCGATGAACGCGCCTTCAGTTCCTTCTCCAGCGGAGCGACGAAAGCATCGAAAAAATCCAGGCAAAGACAATTGCCGCGACTGATGACGGCTCGGATATCATCCTGCACCAAGGTACTGAATACTATGGGTTTTATGCCCTCGACTTTGGCGACCTGGTTGATCCGGCGAACCACCTCCTCGGCCTTCTCAGTGTTTGATATGAAGGGCAAGGTTACGTGGCGAAAGTTGATCGAATCGAACTGCGTCAGCAGGCTATAACCCAGCGTTTCAGCAGTAACGCCGGTCTGGTCGGAGACGAAAAATATGGTCCGTTGATTCACAATCCCTCCGTGTATAATGTCGGCGTTCTGCTCGTCGGGCATTTTGTATTTCCGCCGGACCGATTACAAGGGGAGCCTATTGCAGCCGTATATTATCAAGCTGGATCAGCTCGGTATGAATGATGTCGAGCTGGTTGGCGGGAAGAACGCCTCTTTGGGAGAAATGATCGGCCACTTGTCAGGACTGGGAGTCTCTGTTCCTGGCGGATTCGCGACTACCGCGCATGCCTACCGCGATTTTTTGTCCGCCGATGGCGTGGACAAAAAAATCGCCGGGGAGCTGAGCGGCCTCGATATCGATGATGTTTCCGCATTGGCTGACAGCGGCGCGCGGATTCGCCGGTGGATCATGGATACGCCGTTGCCGGCCCGCCTGGAAAGCGAACTTCGCAGCCATTGGGACGCCATGCGCGATGGCGCGGATATTTCGGTAGCCGTCCGCTCTTCCGCGACCGCGGAAGACCTGCCCGATGCTTCCTTCGCGGGGCAGCAGGAAACATTTCTCAATGTCACCGGCTGGGACCCGCTGTTGCGATCCGTGCATGAGGTTTTTGCATCTTTGTTCAACGACCGGGCAATCGCCTATCGGGTGCACCAGGGCTTTGACCATCAGCAGATAGCCCTGTCGGTCGGAATCCAGCACATGGTCAGGAGCGACCTCGGCGCAAGCGGGGTCGCCTTCACGCTGGATACGGAGTCCGGTTTTCGCGACGTGGTTTTTATCACTTCCTCGTATGGGCTGGGTGAGACGATCGTCCAGGGTGCGGTTAACCCGGACGAGTTTTATGTCTACAAGCCCGCGCTCGAAAACGGCCGGCACGCGATTTTGAGACGCAAGCTTGGGCAAAAAGCGATCAAGATGGTCTATGAAGACGACCCGGAAACGGGGCACACCGTCAAGACCGTCGACGTAGAACCGGCCGACCGGCGGCAGTTCTCACTCAGCGATTCGGAGATTCATGAATTGTCCCGGCAGGCGCTGATCATCGAAAAGCATTATCAGCGGCCCATGGACATCGAGTGGGGGCGCGACGGCGCCAACGAAAAGCTTTATATCCTCCAGGCCAGGCCCGAGACCGTGCAAAGCCGCAGCGGCCGGACCCTGCAACGATTTTCGTTGAAAAGCCGCGCCGAAGTACTGGTCAGCGGGCGCAGCATCGGCCAACGCATCGGCGCCGGTGTTGCCCGGGTCATCAAAGACGCCCGGGAAATGGACCGCATCCAGCCTGGCGATGTCCTGGTGACCGATATGACCGATCCCAACTGGGAGCCGGTCATGAAAAGGGCCGCCGCGATCGTCACCAATCGCGGCGGACGCACCTGCCATGCGGCCATCATCGCGAGGGAACTCGGCGTCCCGGCTGTCGTGGGCTGTGGCGATGCCACCCGGCGCATAAAGGACGGCCGCAAAATAACGGTGTCCTGTGCCGAGGGCGACACCGGTTTTATTTATGACGGGATTCTCGATTTCGAAGAGCAGCAAATCGAGCTGGACGCGGTCCCTGAAATTCCCGTCAAGATAATGATGAATGTCGGTAACCCAGATCGTGCGTTTGCGTTTTCGGCGATTCCGAACAAGGGGGTCGGTCTTGCACGGCTGGAATTTATTATCAATCGCATGATCGGCATCCACCCCAAGGCGCTGCTTGAATTTGACCAGCTCAACGGGGCATTACAAGAAACCATCACCGAACATATTGCCGGTTACTCCGGTCCGGTGGACTTTTATGTGGACAAACTGGCCGAAGGCATTGCGACCATCGCTGCCGCGTTTGCCCCGGAGCCGGTGATTGTCCGTTTGTCCGATTTTAAATCGAATGAATACGCAAACCTGATCGGTGGCAGCCAGTATGAGCCGCACGAAGAAAACCCAATGCTGGGGTTTAGGGGTGCTTCACGCTATCTCGACCCGGATTTCCAGCCTTGTTTCGAACTGGAGTGCCGGGCGTTGCGCCAGGTTCGTGATGAAATGGGGCTGGAAAATGTCCAGCTCATGGTGCCCTTCGTTCGCACGGTAAAGGAAGGCGCCGCCGTTATCGAACTGCTTGAGAAAAATGGTCTGAAGAGGGGCGTCAGGGGGCTGAAAGTGATCATGATGTGCGAATTGCCAACCAATGCCCTGCTCGCGGATCAGTACCTCGATCACTTTGACGGAATGTCCATCGGTTCGAACGATCTGACCCAGTTAACGCTGGGACTGGATCGTGACTCGGGAATCGTGGCCGAGATCTTCGACGAAAGAGACGATGCGGTCAAGTTCCTGATCTCGATTGCGATCCAGGCTTGTCTGAAGCGGGGCAAATATATCGGCATCTGCGGCCAGGGGCCGTCCGATCATCCGGATCTCGCACGCTGGTTGATGGAACAGGGTATCGAGTCCATGTCCCTTAACCCTGACACTGTCGTGGAATCCTGGATGTTCCTCGCCGGAGCCAAGGTGTGATTATAAATCGCTCCAGCTCGAGCGACGGCGCATGCGGATTTTTGGCAGCAGCAGACCCAGCAATATCCCGCCAATCAGGACGGCCGCACCGGCGACAAACCAATCCCTGTTTTTCCTGTCCTTGAGTTCCTGAATTTCCGATGTCTGCGCCTGCACGCGATGATTCATGGTCTGCAAGGTGGTCTGCAGTTCCTGGTTCTGGCTGTTGAGATCGAGCGCATTCGCCGAAACACGGCGTATGTCCGCCAGCTCGGTGTCTTTGTCCTGGTTGCCTTTTTGCAGGCGGTTGCGCTCCTGGCGCAACTCATCCCGGCTGGCCGTGGCCTGCCCAAGCCGTGCCTCGAGTTCCTGGTTTCGTTGCCGCAGGTTACTCACCTGCTGGCGCATGCCGGCAAGCTGGTTTCGCGCCGCGGGCTGATCCATCAGAAAACGGCTCAACACGTAACCCTCGGTACCCGAAGCCGTGTTAATCCTGCTGTAACCGGTTTCCTCGTCCGCCTCCAGGACCTCCACGGTCGTCCCACTCGGCAGCATTCTCAGAATCGTGTTCTGCGTCGACGGGCCGCTGCGCATGGTCACTTCGAACTGGTCGGTGACATAGGCATCCTCGGCGAGGGCAACCGATGAAGTCAGGGTGATCAGGAAAAGCAAGGTATAGACTTTCATGTTGATTTCCAGGTTCTGGGCTGTGGATGATAACCCGAAACGGACGGCCAACTATCCACTTTCTCGGGCCAATCGCAAGCTGTCGCAAGCCAGCGACACTCGGCCAAAGCCCCGTCAATCTTCTTGCAACCCGGAAATCGCATCTTCCCAGTGCGCCCCGTCAAATGCCAGGCGGGATACTTCGTCGACCTGGCCCGGATCGAGACACCGCAGATTGACGCTAAAGCCATCGGGGTGAGATCTCGGAACATAAAAAGACTTGATACCGCACTCACGACAGAAAAAATGCCGGGCGATCCCGGTGTTGAAGCGGTAGTCGGAGAGCGCCTCTTTCCCGCTGAGCAAGGTGAAATCCTCGGCCGCGACGATCAAGTGTTGAAAACCGGTCATCACGCACATCGAACAATTGCAATCGATGACTTCGAGCTCAGACGGCGCCCTGATGACAAAGCGGACGGCGCCGCAATGGCAGCCACCGCGATATTCGATTTTTTCGGGAGTATTCACCAGCGCCGGTCTCGGTTCTTGCTCACTGCTCCAGCGGCACTTCCCAGACCACCATCGCGAGCTGCTGGTTGTCCGGCCTGACCGCCAGCCTGGTGATTGGCCCAGGCAACACGTCGCTATAGTCGCGGACCATCACCCAACCGTCATTTGCAAGCCGGTAAACAATCCTGTCATCGGCCATCAACAGGAACGGATCTTCGGTCCAGACGAAATCGGCGAAATGGCTCCCCTGCAAAGTTTTTGCCAGCGGCGTGAACTCCATGCTATCGAGATCCAGCAGGCTGAGTTCAGCCTCCCCCGCTTCATTCTTGCGGATCACGGTCAGTGAATTACTGCCGGGTTTCAGTTGCAGTGCACGCGAATTTTCGGGCATTTCAACAACCGGCCTGGTCTCGCCATAATTGACGTAACCAATCTGCAGCATCATCGTCCACGGCTCTTTTTCCTCTCCCGATACCGGCACCCCCGCCAGCAACGCGATCCGGTTTGCGTCTATCCAGTTGTAATAATTTACCGCCACGGTATCGGGGAGAATTACTTCGGTGTTATCGCCCCGATCGTCAACAAACCATAAGCGGCTTGTGCCATCGCTCTCGAGGCGCACCACTGAGAAACCGCGGCCGGCTGGCATGGGTATCGGCGAAAATTCCGATTCTTCAGTATCGGTCATTTTTCTTTGCTTGCCACTGGCAAGATCATGCAGAAAAATGTCGGTTCGCATTTCCCTGTCTTCAGCGACGACGCCGACGCTGAACAACAGACCACTGCCATCGAGCAGATACTTTGGCTGGTTGTCATAACCTCGTCTTGGCGTAATATTTCTTGGCTCACCAAGGCTGACCGAATCGGCGCCAGTCTGCATGTCGACCAGCCAGATATCCGTACGGTATTCCCGCTTGCTTTTCTGTTCGTACTCCTTTTTATCTTCCGTTTTTGAACAGGCCAGGGCAGTTGCCACCAACGTGGCAAGCAGAAACAAGATTGATTTTTTCGCTGCCCTTGTCATGGCGCCATATTTAACTCTCTAAGTCCGGCGGGTCTTCGGTAATTTGCCAGCCCAAGAAAAAATGCGCGATCGCAGCGCACATCGCATGAAGCACTGCGTTCCTTCGGCTCAAAACCCACCTTCAGATACAAACCGATCGCCGCTTGAAAGGTGTTGTTCGTTTCCAGGTATATCTCATCGAAACCCAGCCTGCCGGCGCTGTCTATCAAAAAATCCATCAGTGATTCACCCCATCCCTGGCCCCTCACCTCAGGCAGGAAATACATTTTACGCAACTCGCACTGCCGCTCATTGATTCGCATCAAACCAGCCGTACCCGCTATTTCGCCCTGTTCGTCTTGCAAAATGACAAACAAGCCACCCGCAGCAACGTAATTTCCTTCTATATCCGACAGGTCCGCGTCTATACCGTCCGGGTCCAACTCCATGCCCAGCTCGTCCAGCACCGTTGCAACCAGCGCAATAATCCTGGTGAAATCCTTATTTTCCGCGGCCCGTATGGTCAACATGGGCTAACACCCTTACTATGTATAGCGTCGCCTTACACGGCGCCAACAATACGGCACGAAGCAGGTATTTGTAATATTTCCTGCGTTTACCGGTATTCAGGGCAGGATAAAGCGAGGCGACGGTGCAACCGCCGGACTGACCGCGCAGGTATCATTTGCGCAGAGAGTGGAGTGAATGATGGAGGCCAGGTGTTTATAACCAGAGCAGCAATAGCCAACCCGGTTGCCGTGATATCCGCCATGCTGCTGGTTATTTTGTTTGGAATAATTGCTCTAAACCGGTTGCCGATTCAGCTGATACCGAATGTTGAACAACCGTTAATACAGATCAGCACGAGCTGGCGCGCCGCGGCGCCGGAGGAAGTCGAGGCCGAGATTCTCGAGCCGCAGGAAGACGCGCTCCGCGGCGTCCCCGGTCTGAAAAAAATGGAGTCGTCGGCATCCCGCGGGCGTTCATCGATCAACCTGACATTTGCTGTCGACATCGATTTGCAGCGCGCCCTGATCGAGGTCATGAACCGGCTCAACCGCGTGCCGAATTACCCCGCCGATGCCAACGAACCGGTGATCTACGTCGGCGAGAGTCAGTTCGGCGCGGCGATCGCCTGGTTCGCGCTGCGCCCGCAAGACGGCGTGAATCGCGATATGTCCGAGTACCAGGATTTTGTCGAGGATGTGATTCAGACACGCCTCGAAAGAGTCAAAGGTATTTCCAAGACCGATGCCTATGGCGGCCGCGCACGTGAAGTCCGTATAACTTTCGACCCCTACCTGGCCGCCGCCTATGGAATTGACATTCCATCGCTGGCGCGGACCGCATCGAACAACACCGATACCAGCGGCGGCTTTAGCGATATCGGGCGGCGACAATACACGGTGCGATACACCGGCAAATACCAGCTGCGCGAGTTCGGCGAAATGGTTTTGAGCTGGCGGGATGGAAATCCCGTACGCCTGCGCGATATCGCCGAAATCGAAATGGCGCTGACCGACAAGACCGGCACGATGCGGCAGAACGGCGAACCGGCAATCGCTTTCAATGCGCAACCGGCGGAAAACGTCAATGTGCTGGAGGTGATGACGGAGCTCCAACAGGCGATTGCGGAACTCAATGACGGGCCGGTCGGCAATGCCGGTTTGGAAATCGTGCAAGTCTACGATGAAACCATCTACATCAAGCAATCGATTGCCATGCTGCGCAACAACCTGATCCTCGGCATCATGCTCAGTATCGGCGTCCTGTGGTGGTTTATGCGCCGTCTGCGCATAACCATGATCGTCGCCATTGCGATCCCGGTTTCGCTGTTTGCTTCCTTTGCGCTGCTCGATGCGGGCGGCAGGACCCTGAATATCATTTCCCTGGCCGGCCTGGCGTTCGCCATCGGCATGGTGCTCGATGCCGCCATTATCGTCATGGAAAATATCGTCCGGCTGCGCGAAAGCGGCAGAACCAGCGAAGAAGCGTCGATCGTCGGCACGACGCAGGTCTGGGGCGCGCTGCTGGCATCGACTGCAACCACGGTGGCGATTTTCCTGCCCGTCGTTTTCCTGCGCGACACGGCGGGCCAGTTGTTTTCCGATATGGCCTATGCCATTTCCATGGCGATCATCGTTTCCCTGGCGATCGCGGTCACGCTGATTCCCAAGGCGGCCAATTACTGGATGCGCAACGTGGAACTGAACGATCCGCACAAGGCCTGGTGGGCCAAAGGATCGGCCCTGGTCATGGATCTGACGAATACGCCGAAACGACGCTATACGTGGATCATCGTGCTGGTTGGCGTCGCTACCGGGATTAGCTGGTGGCTCAAGCCCGCCGCCGATTACCTGCCGCAGGGGCGACAAAACTGGATTTTCGCATTCATCATGCCACCGCCTGGCCAGGGCGTCGAAACCGCCGAAGAAGAATTTGTCGATGTGGTGTCGGAGCGCATGAAGCCGTTTCTGAGCGGTGAGCGTCAGCCGCAGATCGAAAATTATTTCATGGGTATATTCGGGCGGCGCGGTTTTATGGGGGTGCGCGCACAGGATCCGGATGATGTCGATGAACTGCTGGCTATTTTGAACGAGGAAGTCCTGTTCGGTTTTCCCGATACCCTGGCATTTGCATCGCGTCCATCGATATTCAGGCGCCTCGGCGGCGGCCGCGAAATAGACGTCAATATTCAAAGTCGCGATATGGATGCGATGCTCGATGCGGCGCTGGCCGGCATGGGTGCGATCACCGAGGCACTGCCAGGCTCGCAGGTGCGGCCTATCCCGGGCGTCGAACTGGCTGAGCCCGAACTCAGGCTGATACCGGATGAGCGACGCATTGCCGAGTCCGGCTGGAGCCGAAACACGATGGCGTCGGTTATTCGTGCGCTGGGCGATGGCTTGTACGTTGGCGATTATTTTGACGGAGACAGGCGGCGTGACATTATTCTGCGCGCGAAACCATGGGCCAGCCCGGAAGAACTCGCCGCCATACCGCTATCCACGCCCGATGGCGGCATTCAGCAAGTCGGCGAACTGGTACGCATGGAGAGAACCGCCGGACCCAACCAGATCAGACGGGTCGACCGCCGGCGCAGCATTACCTTGCGGGTAACACCGCCGGATATCTCCCTCGCGGACGCCATCGCAATCATTAAACAAGAGGCCGAACCTGCCATATTTGCGCAGTTGCCGGAAGACGGCGAGATTTACTATTACGGCAGCGCCGACAATCTCAAAGTCGCGCTGGCCAACCTGGCCAGCAGTTTCGCATTGGCGGTCGCGATTCTTTACCTGTTGATGAGCGCCTTGTTCCGCTCGTTCAAAGACAGCCTGCTTGCTTTGCTCGCGATCCCGCTGGCAACGGTCGGCGGCATCCTGGCCTTGCGGATATCCAACCTGTTCTCGTTCCAACCCATGGATCTGCTGACCATGATCGGCTTTATTATCTTGCTCGGCCTGGTGGTCAACAATTCCATCCTGCTGGTTTATCAGACCCGTGCGTCGGAACGCATCGGCATGGACCGGCGCTCGGCCGTGGAAAAAGCCGTGCGCATCAGGCTGCGCCCGATCCTGATGAGCACGATCACCACCTTGTTTGGCATGCTGCCGATGGCGCTGATACCGGGCCCGGGTACGGAAATCTACCGCGGCATGGCTGCGGTCATCGTTGGCGGGATGGCGGTCAGCACCGTGTTCACGCTGATCTTGCTACCCAGCCTGTTGCGCGTCGGTGAGGAAAAGACCATGCTGGGAACTGAGCCCGGATCCGGCCTGCAAGGGCAATATGCTCAAAAACATATAGATATATAATTCAATAACTTAATGTTGATATTTCAAGCACAATCTAATGTCTTTTTGTCCTGCTTGCGACCGCTTGCGGGCATGGTGCTGATGCTCTTTTCGGGTATCGGGAGCGCCCAGCAAGGTCCGGCGCCGGTGGTCGTGGTCCGTGCGCAGCAGGTGATGCTGGCGCCTACCATCGATGTGCCCGGCACCGTAATCAGTCGCAACGATTCGAAAATTGCGGCGGAAGTGACCGGGCGCGTTACCTGGATCGCGGAGGTCGGAACCGTCGTTGCCGAAGGGGATCCCGTCGCACGCCTCGACGATACTCGTTTTCGATTGCAACAAAGCGAGTTCACCGGCCAGGTCGAACGCCAGCGCGCGCGTCTGACCTACCTGGAACCGGAAGTCGAACGGCTAAAAAAACTCCGTGCGGAAAACAACGCCGCCGTCAGCCGCCTGGACCAGACCAAATCCGATCTGCAGGTCGCCCGTGCCGACACCCGTGTCGCGAAAGCGCGGCTCGCGCTGGCCAGCGATCAACTGGCGAAAACCACGATACGCGCGCCGTTTGCCGGCGTAGTGACGGAACGCATGAGCAATATCGGCGAAATGGTCAACACGGGCAGTGAAGTCGTTCGCCTGGTGGATCCGTCCGCCATCGAGATCGTCGCGCGCGCACCCTTGCGCTCGGCGTCTTTTCTGAAAAAAGACGCCGTTGTGCGGGTTTCGACCGGGCAACGCAGCGAGGAAAGCACGGTGCGAACTCTGGTGCCTTTTGGCGACCCCCGGTCCCACATGTTCGAAATGCGGCTCAATGTCGACCCGGCCAACTGGGTCGTGGGTGAAAGCGTGCGGATTGCGGTACCGACGGCCGAGGCGAGAAAAGTGCTAGCGGTGCCCAGGGATGCGCTGGTCCTGCGGCGCAATGGCGCCAGCGTTTTTCGGGTCGGCGATGACGGTCTCGTTCAACGGGTTTCGATCCTGGCCGGTAGCGCCGATGGCGACCTGATCGAAGTCTCCGGCGATCTCAAGGCCGGCGACAGAATCGTCGTGCGCGGCGCGGAAAGGCTGCGGCCAGGTCAGCGCGTCATGGTCCTGAACACCGACACAGAAGCGGGCAACGCGGCTTCGACCGCCAATTGATTAGCTCTTTTTTCCAGGCGCAGAATCGTTGCTGGCAAGTTACTGCCACGGCAATCGATCCAGATCGAGGTTCCCTCCGGTAAAAACCAGCGCGGTGCGGCGCCCTTTTAATACGATTCGCTGTTCGAGCAACGCGGCCACCGGTACCGCCGCCGAGGGTTCGATGAGTTGTTTCATGCGCTCCCAGACCAGCCGCGTCGCATCGCGAATCGCATCTTCGGAGACCGTGACTATGTCATCGACCAGCTCGGCGATGATCGGAAAGGTCTTGTCTCCCAGTGAGGCGCGTAAACCGTCGGCGATCGTATCCGGGGAATCGATGATCACTCGCTCGCCGCTATCGAGCGATTGCCTGGCATCATCAGCGCGCGCAGGCTCGATGCCTATGACCTGAACCTGCGGTCGCAGCTCCTTGATGACCAACAGACTACCGCTCAACAGTCCACCGCCGCCCACTGGCACCAGCAGCAAATCGATATCGCCTTGTTGTTCCATGATCTCGAGCGCGACAGTGCCTTGACCGGCAATAACCCGGTAGTCGTTATAGGGATGGATGACATGAACGCCCTTTTCATCGACGAGCTTTTGCAAGGCAGCTTCACGATTGCCAAGCCCTGGTTCGCAACTGACAATATGCGCGCCATAACTTTCGACCGCGCGCTTCTTGATCGCGGGTGCATTCGTGGGCATCACCACCCAGGCCTGCGTGCCTCGCGTGCCGGCGGCAAGGGCCACCGCGGCACCGTGGTTGCCCGAGGAGTGCGTCGCCACGCCCTTGCCAAGTTCTTTATCGCTCAGCGAAAACACCGCGTTGGCCGCACCCCTGGCCTTGAATGCGCCGACTCGCTGCAAGTGTTCGCATTTGAAATGCAGCTCGCCATCGAACATCCGGTCGAGGCTGCGCGAGCGCAGCAACGGCGTACGGTGCACCAGTCCTGCAATGCGTTCGGCCGCCTCTTTTATCGCTGCCAGGTCCGGTCTTGTCCCGCTATCGGGCATGCGTCGTCTCGACCTTGTCGAACACCAGCAACAGGTTGTTTGCCGGCATCGTGTGCGACCTGCACAAAGCGAGCCCCGCTTCGCCGGCGATTTTCTCCATCTCGGCAAGATCCCGCAGACCCATCAACGGATCGCGTTTCTTTAGCCATGCATCGAAATTCCGGTTGCTGGCGGTGGTGAACTTCCCTTTTTCGTTGAACGGCCCGTACAGGCAGAACCTGCCGCGATCCATCGATGCAAATTGCCCGCCCACGCCGGCCACCATTGCGCAGACCATATCCCAGTGCATGATGTGCGCCGTGTTCGCGCTAAAGACAGCATCGACGCCCGTGTCCGGCCAGAGTTCGCTGCGCACATCGAGTTCGAGCGGCGCCGGCAGGCTGATGTCCTCGACCTCTTCGATCCAGCACCTGATGTCCGCATGGTTCTCGGCCAGATCGCTGGTCTGCCAGACCAGGTGTCGCATTTGCGGTGCAAAAAAAGCGGCATGCTGGCCAGTACCGCTACCTATCTCCAGCACCTTCTTCGTTTCGGCAAATTCCTCGGCCAACACATCGAGTATCGGCTGCTGGTTGCGTTCACACGATTCCGCGCAGGGTTTCATTCAATCCGTGGCCAGCGCATGAAAATCGCTGGCGATGAAATGCTGCCGATAGTGTTTGAGTTCGTTGATCGAGTCGTAAATATCGGCCAGCGCCAGGTGGCTGGATTCCTTTTCCACGCTCTCGAGAACTTTTGGCGCCCAGCGCGCCACCAGTTCCTTGAGGCTACTGACATCGAGGTTACGGTAATGAAAGAATTTCTCGAGTTCCGGCATGCAGCGCGCGAGAAAACGCCGGTCCTGACAAATGCTGTTGCCGCACATCGGCGACTTGCCCGCCAGCACGTGCTGCTCCAGGAACGCGATGGTCTCCCGCTCGGCCTTCGCTTCGCTGACCATGCTTTCACGCACCCGCTGGGTCAGCCCGGACTTGCCGTGCTGCCGCGTGTTCCAGTCATCCATGCCATCCATCCGTTGCTCATCCTGGTGAATGGCGAACACCGGTCCTTCCGCGATCACCTTCAATTCCTTGTCGGTAACCACGGTCGCAATTTCGATGATCCGGTCCGAATCTGTCATCAACCCGGTCATTTCCAGGTCTATCCAGATTAGATTCATTGGGTCGACAGCCATATTTTTGTCCTTGTTCCATAGCTTGCGGCCAATTCTAGCAAAGGCTAAGCTGTGCCGCGCTGATCGAAGGAGCGGACACAAAAATGCACTGGTTTACCGGCTTGTTCCTGTTTTTCCTTGCGCTGGTGACGATTTTGCGGCTGTTTCTCGCGCAACGCCAAATCGCCAGCGTTCGCGAACATCGCGATGAGGTGCCAAAACCATTCGCCGACATCATCACGCTTGAAGACCACCGGAAAGCCGCGGATTACTCAGCGGCCCGTGTGCGCCTGGGTATGCTGGATACCGTCATCGATATGTTGGTGCTGCTGGGTTGGACCATCGCCGGCGGTCTGAGCCTGGTGCTGGGTTTCTGGGACGGTCTCGGCCTGAACGCGGTGATTGCGGGTACGGCTGCCAGCGTCAGCGTATTTTTTATCGTCAGCTTGCTGAGCCTGCCGTTATCCGCGTATTCGACCTTTGCCATAGAGGCCCGGTTCGACTTTAACCGCACCACGCTTGCCACCTTCCTTGGCGACCTGGTCAAGGGCTGGCTGCTGCTGCTGCTGCTGGGCGGCCCGCTGATCGCGGCCATTTTATGGCTGATGGACCGGGCGGGTTCGCAGTGGTGGTTTTATGCGTGGGTCGTATGGACCTCTTTCACCTTGCTGCTGACCTGGGCCTACCCGACCGTTATCGCGCCGATTTTCAACAAGTTCACGCCGCTTGCGGACGAACAACTCAGGCTGCGCATCGAACAACTGATGATCCGATGCGGGTTTCGCAGCAAGGGCATATTCGTCATGGATGGCTCGCGTCGATCCAGTCACGGGAATGCCTATTTCACCGGTCTGGGCAACAACAAACGCATCGTGTTCTTCGACACGCTGATCAACCGGCTCGAGCCAGCCGAGGTCGAGGCGGTTCTCGCCCATGAACTGGGGCATTTTCGCCTGAACCACGTCCGCAAACGCATGCTTCTGAGCATGGCCATCGGTCTCGCCGGTCTCGCATTGCTCGGCTGGCTTACGTTGCAGCCCTGGTTTTATTCGGCGCTGGGCGTAGCCCAGGCATCCGATACTGCGGCCTTGCTGCTGTTTATTTTCGTCCTGCCTGTCTTTACTTTCGTCTTTACGCCGCTGGGCAGCTGGCTGTCCCGCCGCCACGAATTCGAGGCGGATGCCTATGCGGTGGCGCAAAGCGACGCCTCGCTGCTCGCCGTTGCACTGGTCAAACTGTACCGCGATAACGCGACGACGTTGACACCCGACAGCCTGCATTCGCTGTTTTACGACTCCCACCCACCGGCGCCGGTGCGCGTGGCCCGGCTGCAACAAATCGCCGGCGATGCCTGAGGCCGGCCGCCGCCAGCGCAAACCTCACCCGGAATCCAGACCGGGCCGCGTGGTCGCAAGCTATGGCAGGCGGGTCCTGGTCGAGGACGAGCAGCGCAAGCGGCTGAATTGCCAGCTCAAGGGACGGCGGCTGAAAGCGGTTTGCGGGGACCGCGTCGAGTGGTATCCCGACAGCCAAAACGGCGTGGTGACCGCGATCACAACCCGCCGCAACGAACTGCGGCGTCCCGACAGCCGCGGCCGGGTTGAAATCCTGGCCGCCAACATCAGCCAGCTGGTCGTCGTGATCGCGCCTACACCGCCGGTTGACGAGTTTCTCGCCGACCGCTACCTGGCCGCGGCTCGATTGATGGGCGCCGACAGCCTGGTGGTCTGCAACAAATCGGACCTGGGCAGCGTCGGCCTGGCCGGCGAATACCAAACCATCGGTTACCCGGTCGTTTCGGTCAGTGCAAAAACGAGTGCATCGATGGAGCTGCTGGCAACGGCGTTAAGCGGTCACACCAGCGTGCTGGTCGGGCAATCGGGGGTCGGCAAATCGTCACTGAGCAATACGCTGATCCCGGGGCTTGCCGTCGCCACGCAAACGCTGTCCGAGGGCAGCGGCGAAGGCAAGCACACGACCAGCACGGCGATACTGCACCACCTGCCAGGCGGCGGCGAAATCATCGACTCGCCCGGCGTGCGCGATTTTGCGCCACCGCCGACGGAACTCAAACGGGTCGATTTTGGTTTCCCCGAGTTTGACGAGGCGGTGCGCCAATGCCGCTTCAACGACTGTCTGCACCTTAAAGAACCCCAATGCGGAGTCAGGGCCGCCGTGGACAACGGCGAAATCAGCGCCAGGCGTTATCGCAGTTACCGTGAACTGCTGCACCTGATGCGGAAATTGAAGGAAAACGCTGCAGGTTGAGCCGCTGTCAACCCGGCGGCCAGTTCATCACGCGGCCACCGAGCAGGTGGTAATGGAGGTGAAAGACGGTTTGTCCGCCATCGGCCCGGTGATTGACCACCAGCCGGTAACCGCGTTCGGCGATACCCTCTTTTCTTGCCACTTCCGTCGCCGCCAGCACGATCTCGCCGATCAGGTCCGAATCCGCTTCCTGCAGTTCATCCAGCGTCGCGATGTGCTGCCGGGGGATCAGCAGCACATGCGTCGGCGCCTGCGGGTTGAGATCGCGAAACGCCAGCACATTGTCGGTCTCATAAACGATGTCCGGCTTGATTTCACCGCTGACCATCTTGCAAAAAATACAATCCTCGCTCATATCCGTTTCCCTTGGCCGCACGCCGGCCTAATTCATCACCTGGCGCCCGCTGATCGCGTGTGAAATTGTACTCGAATCCACATACTCCAACTCACCGCCCATCGGTACGCCGTGGGCGATCCGGCTGGCCTTGACCTTGTGCCGTGCCGCCAGTTCGGCGACGAAATGCGCGGTCGCCTCGCCCTCCACGGTGGGATTGGTGGCCAGCACGATTTCCTCGATCTCGCCCTCGGCGAGCAAGGCTTCCAGTTGTTTCAGCCCCAGTTCTTCCGGACCGATGCCATCCAGCGGGGAAAGATGCCCCATCAGCACAAAATACAAACCGCTGTAGCCGGCGGATTGCTCGATCGCCGCGACATCGGCCGGCGTCTCCACGACACAGAGCAGACTTTTGTCTCGCTGGTGCGATTCGCAAATCGAGCAAGTGGTCGCCTCGGTCAACATGCGGCAACGTTGACAGTGGCCGATCTTGTCCATCGCCTCGACCAGCGCGGCGGCCAGCGCCCGCCCGTTATCGCGCTCGCGTTCCAGCAACTGGAAGGCCATGCGCTGGGCGGTACGCGGCCCGACACCGGGCAGGCAACGCAGGGTATCCATCAGGCGAACCAGTAAGGGACTGTAGATCATTGCAGCACGGACAGGATCAGAACGGCAGGTTGATGCCGGGCGGCAAACCCATGCCACCGGCCAGACCCGACATTTTTTCCTGCGTGGTTTTTTCGACTTTCCGGCAGGCGTCGTTTACCGCGGCCGCGACCAGGTCTTCCAGCATGTCCTTATCGTCATCGAGCAGACCGGGATCGATATCCACCCGCCTGACATCGTGCTTGCAGCTCATAGTCACCTTGACCATGCCACCACCGGATTCACCGGTCACCTCGAGCTGACCGAGTTCGTCCTGAGCCTTTTTCAGGTTCTCCTGCATTTGCTGCGCCTGCCGCATGAGCTGTCCAAGCTGCGCTTTCATTCACTCACTCCACTCTCAAAACAAAAAGTTCGACCCGCTCAGTCCAGTGGCTGGACCGAACCATCCTGGACCGATGCGTCGAATGCTTCCTGCATCGCCCGAACGTTCGGGTCGTTGGCGATGGACTTTTCGGCGGCACGTTGTTTCTCGATCGCTTCCCGACCCCTGCGACCGGCCAGTGTTTCGGACCGAGTCTCGCCGGTCTCGATATGCAGCTTCAGATCGCGCGCAAAATAATCGGCCAGGCTCTTTTGCAGGCGTTTCTTCAACTGATCGGTCAGCATGCTGGCAGCTTCAGGGGCGAGACGCAGCCACACGGCGCCCTCCTCCTGGCGGTCCAGCTCGCAATTCGAAGCCAGTTGTCTGGTCGCGCCACTGATCGGCAATTTTCCGACCAGCGCGGCCCAGTCCTCGTGTGTCAGCTCATCCGCGGCTTGCCCAACGGCCCTGACTTTCGGCTCGTCCTGCCAATCGACTGCCTGTTTCCCGCCAGACCCCTCGTCTGCGAAAGCTTTGGCGGTACTGGCGACGGCCCCACTGTCACCGATCGGGATGATCCGCCCATCACCCGGTTCGGTATCGGCAACCGGTGAAAACACCAGCATGCGGACCATCAGCATCTCGAAAGCGGCGCGTGGATCGGGCAATTGCACGACGCTGGCCCGGCCTTTGACCCCGATATCATAGAAAAGCTGCACATCTTCAGGTGCGATCAGGCCGGTCAGCTCGCCGATACCCTCCGCGCCCGCGGCCGCCTCGGGCACGACCTGGGCCAGCGCCAGGGTCTTCAAAAGCCCCAGCAACTCATCCAGGACATCGCTGTAATCCGGCGTCAATTCGTCCATGACGGCAATGTGCGCAAGCAGACCGGGCCCATCCTTGTTGGCCAGCAAATAAAGCAGCTTGAGAACCTGCTCCCGGGGAATCGTGCCAAGCATCAGCCGCGTATCGGCCTCGGTGATGTCGTCGTCGCCAAAAGCGATGACCTGGTCCATCAGGCTCAGCGCGTCACGCATGCTGCCATCGGCCGCATCCGCCAACAGCCGCAGACCACCCGCTTCCGCCTGGATCTTTTCCTCTTTGGCGATCAGCTTCAACCGTTCCTCGATCGACGCCACCGGCAGGCGCTTGAGATTGAACTGCAGGCATCTCGAAATCACGGTGATCGGCAGTTTTTGCGGTTCGGTAGTCGCCAGCAAGAATTTCACATGCGGTGGCGGCTCTTCCAGGGTTTTTAGCAAGGCATTGAAAGAATGCTTCGACAACATGTGGATTTCGTCGATCAGGTAAACCTTGTAGCGGCCCCGTGCCGGCGAATACTGGACGTTATCCAGCAACTCGCGGGTTTCCTCCACCTTTCGGTTCGAGGCGGCGTCCACTTCGATCAGGTCGATAAAGCGGCCCTCATCGATTTCCAGGCAGGAGGTGCATTCGCCGCACGGTGTGGAACTGACCCCCTGCTCGCAGTTCAGCGCCTTCGCGAAAATTCTCGCGATCGTGGTCTTGCCCACGCCGCGGGTACCGGTAAACAAGTAAGCGTGATGCAACTGATCGCGATCCAGCGCATTGATCAAGGCCCGTACGACATGATCCTGACCGACCAGCTCAGCAAATTTCCGGGGCCGCCATTTGCGGGCCAATACTAGGTAAGCCATTGTTTTTTAAGCAACTCTTCCTGAAAACATCAATAATATGACAAAGTGGTCCGCGCCAGCCACACCCCGGCACCCGGTAGCACCGCTACCGTTGCTCCCTTCCGGGCCTGGCGGGGTTCACGGCTGACCGTCGCGAGGGAACCGACGCGGACCAGGATGAAACTCTATCCACTTGGCCAGAAATCGCAAGTAAAACACGGCCATATTGCGTGGAAAAATCGTGCAGAATCATGGATATTCTGCTTTGATCAATGTATTGGTCGGCCAAGCGTACACTTTAGATTAGATTCTCGTACCAAGGAAAACTTGAAACTCAAATGGCCAAACTGAAAACTCAGGCAAACAAGGCCAGCGTCGCTGAATTTATCAGGCAAGTCGACGACGACGGTATGCGCAAGAGCTGTCGCAAACTGAACGCGCTGATGAAAAAAATCACCGGTAAGAAAGCCGAGTTGTGGGGCACCAGTATGGTCGGTTTTGGCAGATATCACTATAAATATGCCAGTGGTCGCGAAGGTGACTGGTTCGTTACCGGCTTCTCGCCGCGCAAACGGGATCTGACCGTATATATTATGCCCGGCTTCGACCACTACGAGGCATTAATGAAGCGTCTCGGCAAACACAAAACCGGCAAGTCCTGCCTGTATATCCAGAACCCCGACGACATCGACTGGAAGGTGCTGGAAGAGCTTGTCGCGAACTCGGTCCGCGACATGGCCGAAATGTATACCTGCACCTGAGCTTTGTTTGACGAGTTCGCACATGGGAATGATATACAGTATCGCCGCTGATTTTTTCCTGGTTTTCCACTTCCTGTTTATCGTATTTGTGTTGACCGGCGGCTTGTTCACATTGCGCTTCCGCTGGGCTCCCGCTATCCATATCCCGGCCGCCGCCTGGGGCGCATTTGTCGAAATCACCGGGCGACTTTGCCCGCTAACGACGATCGAAGTCTGGCTCCGGCGCGCCGCTGGCGATTCCGGCTATAGCGAGAGTTTTATCGAGCATTATCTTTACCCGGTCATCTACCCGGATGGTCTGACCCGCGAGTTGCAATTCGGGTTTGCCGGCATGGTGATTCTGCTCAATGCCGTGATCTATGGCTGGGTGATTCATCGACACCGCAAGTCAAGACGAAAATAACCGCGTTAGCGTTTCTGATAACATGCTGTTTCCAATCGGGGGTAAGTGTCGTGCCGGTCTCACGCCTCAAACACATAACGAGAATCGGTGTCGAGCAAATGGGCGACCTGGCCGATAGCCTCGATGATCCCGAGGTATTGCGGCTGGAAAACCTGGATACGGACCTGCGACCCTCGCAGGCAGCACTCGATTTCACCAAACAGGCGATCGACGATGACGACGCCAACAGCTATTTGCCCTTTTTAGGGATGGATTCGCTGCGCCAGGCGGCCGCGGATCTGGTCGGGAGATCATCGGGACAGAATTACGACTGGAAAACCGAGTGTGTGATCAGCGCCGGTGGCTGTGCGGGCATCCTCAACGTGTTGCTCGCCACACTCGAATCCGGCGACGAAGTCCTGATGACCGACCCGATCTACGTAGGATTGATAAACCGCGTGCGCCTGGCGGGCGGCGTACCGCGCTTTGTGCCGTTGCTCCCCTCTGCAGATGGCTGGCGGCTGGATACCGATGCGTTGGCCAGGATCGATCCGGGACCGGTCAAGGCCGCGCTGATGATGAGCCCGTCAATGCCAAGTGGCTCAGTTTTGTCCAACGAGGAGTGGCAGGCGGTCACCGAATTCTGCCAGCGAGCCGACTGCTGGCTGATCAATGACTCGGCAATGGAAAGCATTCTTTATGATGATCTTGCCGTCATTCACCCGGCATCTTTCGCCGGCATGCGCGACCGGACCATCACCGTCGGTTCGGCATCCAAGGAATATAGAATGATCGGCTGGCGCACCGGCTGGGTAGTCGGGCCTGCGGAGATCATCGCCGATGTCGCACGAGTCAGCATTGCCAACGTGGTTTGCCAGACCGGCATCGCAATGGGTGCAGTGGCTGCCGCGATACAGGACCCAAACAACGGCATCCGGAATTGCGTTGGCGAGTGGCAACAACGACGAGATCTGCTCCTTGATGAACTCAGCGATTATGACGTGATTGCACCGCATGGCGGCTGGTCGCTGCTGATCGATGTCAGTACACTTGGCATGGATGGCGCCACCGCATCGATACTGCTGCTCGAACGCGGAAAAATTGCGGCGACACCGATGATCAATTGGGGCAGTGAAAACAGCAGCCGGTACCTGCGGATCGTGTTTTCCAATGAGCCGATCGCACGGCTCCGCAGTATTGGCCAGCGGTTCAGACAGGCCCTGGGATAGAGCCTGTCTTTCGTCTTCGACGGGCAACCGCTACCACGGGCGGCCGTATTGATACGGCTCAAGGCAAAGCGCTCCGTCAGGAACTAGACTTGAAATACTCGGGCATATTGCCGACGATTGACAACAGTCTTGACCATCGCACAATACAAAAACCAACCGTAGAGGGGAGTTCCAATGAACACAGTGAGCCATCTATTACACGGCAAGGGTCATGATATCTGGTCGATCGGACCCGATGCTTCGGTTTACGACGCGATCCACCTGATGGCAGAGAAGGGAATCGGTGCGCTCGTGGTTTTGCAGGACGAATCACTGGTAGGCATCATTTCCGAACGGGATTATGCGCGA
>JAZFYI010000170.1:0-15235 GCA_036443455.1 Gammaproteobacteria bacterium | reverse complement strand
GCGGCCAGCACCATCACCATCACGGCACAACCTTGCAAGGTCGCTCTCATCAGGTAACGGTCGAAGATGCTCATGCGTCCTCCGCCCCGCGCCCCGGCGGCAGTTTTTTTCTCGCCGGCCAGAGCATACGCAAACGTTGCTGGGCGAACAGTGTCAAGGCAAGCAAAACAACCAATGCGTGCACCCACCAGGTACCCAGCCAGAACGGAACCACCGATTGGTTCATCATGACCCGGGCCGAGCCCATCAGGTTGGAGTAAATCAGGTAAATCAGTACCGCGAATATCAGTTTGCCGTAACGCCCGCGACGTGGATCGGTCCGGCTCAAAGGTACGACCAGCAAGGTCAGCACCAGCACGGACACCGGCTGCGACAGGCGCCAATGCAGTTCGGTCCGGCGCTCGATATCGGTAGCGCCCATCAATTCGGCCGTCGACATCAGTTCCAGGTCGTCAGACTCCAGATCGGGCTCGGAAAGCTCAATCGGAATCCCGTGTTCGGAAAACTCAATGGTGCGGTATGCAGCTTCTCCCGGAACACCTTCGTAGCGCCTGCCATCGAAAAGCACCAGGCCTTGCGAGCCGTATTCATCGACTCGCTGGACGCCGCGTTCCGCGACGACGATCTCCTGTCGATCGGCAACTTCACGGCGGATGAAAAGATTGTGCAACTGACCGTCCTGATCGACGCGCTCAGCATAAAACACGGTATTTCCGCTACCCAGGGTCCTGAACTGGCCAGCCTCGAGGTTGCCGAATGCCAGCGCCGCCTGGTCCGCGCGCTCCAGCTTGAAACGCTGGTTTGCAGCCCAGGGATCCAGGTCCAGCGACAGCCAGGTCAACAAGGCGGCCACCGGCACGGCCACCATGAACAAGGGACGATAAAGGCGTTTAGGTCCGATGCCACAGGCCTGGAAGGCCGGCATTTCACTGTCCTGGTACATGCGGCCAAGCGCCAGCATCATCGCCAGGAACAGCGCAAATGGAATCAGCGTGGTCAGAAAGCGGACGCTGGTCAGACCCAGCAGGACCCCAAGACTCTCACGGGCGAAATCGTTGGCGGCGGCGCTGGCCAGCAATCTCGCAACGACATTGCTGAACAGGAAAAACAACAGCACAAATGTCACCATCAACCAGACCGTGACGACCTCACGAAAAATATAACGGTCTGTAATTCTCATTAATAGCATCCAATATGACCCGGGAATCAAGTAAACTAACCCGCTTTCGCGCCGGAGAGAGCTTTTCGCAAAGCTGCGTGGAGCAAACATTAAACCACGCCGGTCGGGGGCTCAATAAACAATCACCCGCGGCGTACCTGGAGTATTTATGGAGTTTTTTGCCAGGTCCGGAAATCCCGCCGGACAACGCACCGACTGTGCCATCGTCGGTGTTTACTCGAATGGCGATCTGCCGTCGGCGACCCAGGCGATAAACAAGGCGACCCATGGCCTTCTGGACCAGTTGCGAAAGCACGGCGACCTGCCCACGAAAGCCTCGCGCTGCATATGGCTGCCCGGTGTCGGCGATACCGTGTTTAGAGGGCTGTTGCTGGTCGGCCTGGGCAACAAGAGCAAATACGATCTGTCGCAATACCGGAAATCTCTCGCTGCGGCGCTAAGGACCCTGCATGGCAGTGGCGTGCGCAACGCCATCTCATACCTGGGTCATCATGTTGAAGGCAGCGAGGAAATCTACCGCTGGACCCGGCTCGGGGTTGAGACCGCGGTGGATGCCAATTATGAATACCACACGACCAAATCGGGGAAATCGACCGCCCGCCGTCCAGGAAAAATCGGCTTCGCCATATCCCAGGGTAAACATCGCCGCAGCGCCGACAAGGGTATCCGCCATGGCCGGTGCATTGCCGCCGGGCAGAGCCTCGCCCGGGACCTGGGCAATTTGCCAGCCAATGTCTGCACGCCGTCTTACCTGGCAAAAACCGCGCGGGATATGGCGAAAAAACACAAGAAGCTGCAAGCAGAGATTCTTGGGCCGGCGCAAATAAAAAAACTGGGGATGGGCGCGCTGCTGGCGGTGACCCAGGGCGCAAAAGAGCCGGTGCGGGTCATCGTCTTGAAATATCGCGGGGCCGCTGCGGATAGCAAACCGATCGTGCTGGTCGGCAAGGGCGTCACATTCGATACCGGTGGCGTGTGCCTCAAGCCGCCACCGGCAATGGATGAAATGAAGTTCGACATGTGTGGCGCCGCCGGGGTAATCGGCACCATGCGCGCGGTCGTGGAACTCGACTTGCCGATCAACCTGATCATGGTAGTGCCCAGCTGCGAGAACATGCCCGGCAGCAACGCGACCCGCCCTGGTGACGTAATCACCAGCATGTCGGGCAAGACCATCGAAATCCTGAACACCGATGCGGAAGGCCGGCTGATTCTTTGCGACGCACTGACCTATGCCCGCCGGTTCAAGCCGGACACGATACTCGATGTCGCTACGCTGACCGGCGCCTGCGTGGTCGCCCTCGGCGGCACCTTTAGCGGCATCATGACGCGGGACGACAAGCTGGCTGCGGAACTGCTGGATGCCGGCCGGCGTGCTTGCGACCGCGCCTGGCGGCTGCCGCTGGATGAGGAATACAACCAGCAGCTACGCAGTAATTTTGCGGATTTTGCCAACTCGGCCGGTCGCGAGGGTGGCGCTTCGATCGCCGCCAACTTCCTCGGCCGGTTTACCGAGGGCCTGCGCTGGGCACATATCGATATAGCAGGCACCGCATGGAAAGCCGGCAAAGCCAAGGGAGCGACAGGGCGGCCGGTTTCGATGCTGGTGGAGTATTTGCTGAGCCGATGTTGAGATCGCGATGACGCGGGTCGATTTTTATATACTCGAGGAATCCCGGCACGATCGGTTGCGGCTGGCTTGCCACCTCGCGGAAAAAGCGTACCTGTCTGCCATGACGGTCTATGTAAACGCAGCCTCCCCCACACAGGCCATGCAACTCGATAAGCTGCTTTGGGTTTTTCGTGATGGCAGTTTCGTGCCCCACCGCTGCCTGGACCGGTCCGGCGCAACGGAAAAATGCGCCGAGGCGGTCGTCATCGGCTGTGGCGAAGACTCGCGGGAACATCACGGCATGCTGATCAATCTCGCCAGCGAGGTTCCCGAGATATTCAGCCGCTTTGAGAGGGTAGCGGAACTGGTTGGCCGCGGGGCAGAGACGCGGGCGAACGGGCGCCAGCGATTTCGCTTTTACCGCGATCGTGGTTACTCGCTGAATACGCACCGAATGTGAAATAATCCGCGATATGCATGACAGCGACGGAAAAACCCCCGACCCCATCCCGGTGCTGACCGATGTAGTCAACGGGGATGCCGAAACCGGCGCCGATTCCGCGGTGGCAGCACCACCGGCGTTCGATGAGAACCGCCTGGCCGAACTGCAAACAGAGCTGGCATCCCGCAGCTTCGAGCTGACCGACCAGCTGCTGCATTCGGCTTTTCAGGAAATGGAAGCATCGTTGTTCGAACAAGTGTCCAACCGCTTGCGCAACGAGCTCCCGGAATTGATCGACCAGATCCTGCGTGACTACCTCGAAGTGTCGCCGGACCCAGACGACTGATCCCCGGCATTCTGACAGGAATCTTATGGATAAGACTTATTCCCCCGGGGAAATCGAACAGCGCATCTACCGGCGCTGGGAAGAAAACCGATACTTCGCGCCGGCGGGCCAGGGACAGCCGTATTGCATCATGATCCCACCGGCGAATGTCACCGGCGCTCTGCACATGGGCCACGCCTTCCAGGTCACGATCATGGACGCGCTGACCCGTTATCACCGGATGCTGGGGCAAGACACACTCTGGCAACCCGGGACCGATCACGCGGGCATTGCGACCCAGATGGTGGTCGAGCGGCTGCTTGGCGAAGAGGGGTTGCATCGCCGCGAGCTCGGCCGCGACGAATTCGTCAATCGCGTCTGGCAATGGAAGGAACAATCGGGCGATACGATTTCAGGGCAACTCAGACGCATGGGATCGTCGGTGGACTGGAGCCGCGAACGATTTACCATGGATGAAGATCTGTCAACGGCGGTAATGACGGTTTTCGAGCGACTGTTCGATGAAGGATTGATATACCGCGGCAAACGACTGGTCAACTGGGACCCTGTCCTGCACACCGCGTTATCGGATCTTGAAGTCCTCTCGCAGGAAGAAGACGGTCATCTTTGGCATGTGCGATATCCACTGGCAAACTGCGATGGCCATTTGACAGTCGCCACCACGCGTCCCGAGACCATGCTCGGCGACACCGCGGTCGCAGTCCATCCCGATGACCGGCGCTATGCGTCGCTGGTCGGCCTGAACGTGCGTCTGCCATTGTGTGACCGGCTGATCCCGGTGATCGCGGACGATTACGTCGATCCTGAGTTTGGCAGCGGTTGCGTAAAAATCACGCCCGCACACGACTTCAACGATTACGAAATTGGCCGGCGACATGGCCTCGATGTCATCAATGTACTCGGCGACGACGCCTCGATGAACGAAAATTGCCCGCAAGACTATCGCGGGCTCGATCGCTTTGTTGCCAGGAAAAAGGTGGTCGAAGACCTGGAGGCCCTGGATCTGATCGACCGGATCGAGGACCACAAGCTGGTGATTCCGCGTGGCGACCGCAGCCACGCGATCGTCGAACCCTACCTGACCGACCAGTGGTACGTAAAAATCGCGCCGTTGGCGGAACCCGCGATTGCCGCCGTCGAAAATGGCGATATTCGTTTCGTGCCGGCGAACTGGTCGAAGACTTATTTCGAGTGGATGCGCAACATCCAGGACTGGTGCATCAGCCGGCAACTGTGGTGGGGGCACCGCATCCCGGCCTGGTATGACGAACAGGGCGAAATCTATGTCGCGGCCAACGAAGCGACGGTTCGGCAAAAATATGGCTTGCCGGCGGAACTCGCACTCCGTCAGGACGCAGACGTACTCGACACCTGGTTCTCATCGGCCCTGTGGCCGTTCTCCACGCTGGGCTGGCCCGAAAAAACCAAGGCGCTGGATACCTTCTATCCAACCAGCGTGCTGGTCACCGGTTTTGACATTATTTTCTTCTGGGTCGCCCGCATGATCATGATGGGTCTGAAATTCACCGGCGAGGTCCCGTTCAGGGAAGTCTACATCCATGGCCTGATTCGCGATCAGGATGGCCAGAAAATGTCCAAATCCAAGGGCAACGTACTCGACCCGCTCGATCTGATCGATGGCATCGATCTGCAAAGCCTGCTGGAAAAACGAACCAGCGGCCTGATGCAGCCGCACCTGAAACCAAAAATAGAAAAAGCCACCCGAGCGCAGTTTGCCGATGGCATCGATGCATATGGCGCCGACAGTTTACGTTTCACTTTTGCCAGCCTCGCGACTACCGGCCGGGATATTCGTTTCGAGCTAGGCCGTATCGAGGGCTATCGCAATTTTTGCAACAAGCTGTGGAACGCGGCGCGATATGTGCTGATGAACACCGAGGGGCAGGACTGCGGGCTCGGCGGCGATTGTGAATACAGCCTCGCGGATCGGTGGATCCGATCGCGTTTTTGCGCCACCGCGACCGAGATTTCACGACAGATGAAAGTGTATCGGCTCGACCTCGCGGCGAAGGCCCTGTACGAATTCACCTGGAACGAGTTCTGCGATTGGTACCTGGAACTGTCAAAGGCCGTGCTCCAGGACGATACTGCCAGCGACAGCGCGAAGAGAGGCGCACGCAGGACGCTGATTTCCGTGCTCGAAGCCCTGTTGCGCGCCATCCACCCGCTGATGCCGTTTATCAGCGAGGAAATCTGGCAAAAAGTCGCTCCGCTGGCCGGCGCCGGCGGTGACACCATCATGCTCGCGCCCTACCCCGGCGCCGGCGAATTCGACCGCGACGAACAGGCGGAGCGGGACATGGCCTGGCTGCAAGGCCTGGTTCTCGGAGTCAGGCAAATTCGCGGTGAAATGGACATCGCACCGGCCAAACCCTTGCCGCTGATGCTAAAAAATACCTCGCCCGAGGATCAAGGCAGGCTGGACAAGCAACTGTACTTTCTGCTGCATATCGCAAAACTGCAAAACATTCGTGTTCTTGCCGCCGATGAGAAGGCGCCGGAATCTGCGACCGCCTTGCTCGGTACGATGGAAATCCTGGTGCCGATGGCCGGTTTGATCGACCGGGATGCCGAACTGGCGAGGCTGAACAGGCAAATCGAGAAACTGGATAAAGATTTGCAACGCAGCAAGCAAAAACTGGCTAACCCGAAGTTTGTGTCCAACGCACCGGCCACGGTCGTGGAAAAAGAACAACGGCGGGTGGAGGAAATGGAAGACGCACAGACCCGCTGGCGTGAGCAAATGGAAAAAGTTCGTAAGCTGGCCGATTGATGACAGCGCGCCCCGCCGTGAACCGAACTCTGTTAAGCAGGTCACAGCCATAGTGAAAACAAGCTGATAGGCTGGGTTTTCGGGATGATTTGACCAAAAAACGGTCAAGCAAAGCGCATCATTCAACGGCTTAATTTTGGATCAGGGTTTTAGCGATGAATCGACAGGCGTCGGCAACAACCAGCGAAAGCCGGGTGACGGAACAGCAGCAGCTGGTAAGCACGGTTCTCGACCAGCTCAACGAAATCATACTCGGCAAGGACTACCAGCTTCGCCTGGCGCTGACCTGCCTGCTGGCGCGAGGCCACTTGCTGATCGAAGATCTGCCGGGTGTCGGCAAGACCACCCTGGCCCATGCCCTGGCGCGTACGCTGGGACTCAATTACAACCGGATTCAATTTACCAGCGATCTGCTGCCGGCCGATGTGATCGGCGTTTCCGTGTACCTGCGTGACGACAATCGCTTCGAGTTCCATCCGGGCCCGATTTTTTCCCAGGTCGTGCTGGCCGACGAGGTGAATCGGGCGACCCCGAAAGCGCAAAGCGCCCTGCTCGAGGCGATGGAGGAAAACCAGGTCAGCGCCGATGGCGATAGTTATCCGCTGCCGGACCCGTTTTTTGTCATCGCGACGCAAAACCCGGTCACCCATATCGGCACCTATCCGCTACCCGAATCGCAACTGGATCGTTTCCTGATGCGGATCTCGCTGGGCTTTCCGGGTCCGGAGATGGAACGCCGCCTGATCGCCGGGCAGGATCGGCGCGAATTGCTTTCCTTGCTCGAGCCCGCTTTGCAAACCGAGCAACTGAAATCGTTGATGGACGCCGTGTCATCGATCCATGTCTCCGATGTGTTGCTCGATTATGTGCAGGCCCTGGTCGCGTTCACCCGCGAATCGCCGGATTTCGTGCATGGCCTTTCTCCCCGCGCCGCCATCTCGATCGTCAAATGCAGCCGGTCGTGGGCAATGATTCATGGTCACCCGGGGGTGTTGCCCGAAGATGTCCAGGCGATCATCCCGGCAGTCGCCAATCACCGGCTGCGCTTGCGTGACGAAATGCACGCCAGCACCGAGCCGGGTGAACTGATGCTGGCGGCTGTCTCCGTCCCCTGAGCGAGCGGACGCCCGTGGCGGCAGGCATTGCAAAATTCATCAGGGAACGGGTATCGGCCTGGGCGCTAAAACGCCAGGGGCGCGACCATCTGCCCATCGCGCTGGACAAACGGCGCGTATATATCCTGCCGGGGAAAATGGGGTTTATTTTTGCGGCCATGCTGCTCGCCATACTCCTGGCCAGCATGAACTACGGCAACAGCATGGGTTTTGCGCTGACTTTCCTGCTGGCCAGCCTGGGGCTGGTCACCATGCACCATTGCCACGGGAACCTGACCGGCACCGTGGTCCAGGCGATTGGTGCGCTACCGGTTTTTGCCGGTGAAGACGCCGTATTTGAAATCCTGTTACAAAATACGGAACACTCGGCCAGGTATGATTTGTGTGGCGAATCCAGCGATTACCTGGGCACCTCGACCGATATAGCGACGGATCAAAGCGGCGTTATCCGCCTGTCGATCCCCACCTCCAAAAGAGGCCGCCTGCGTTTGCGGCGTTTTGCAGTCAGTACGCGCTTCCCGCTCAACCTTTTCCGCAGCTGGAGCTGGATACACCAGCCGGCCGATTGCCTGGTATTCCCGCGACCGGCGGCTGCGGCGCCATTGCCTGTCCGCCAATCCGGTTTGCAATATGATGCGGTCGCCGCCGGCGATGGCGCGGACGATTTTTCCGGTCTGCGCAGTTTTCGGCCGGGCGATTCGCCACGCCATATCGCGTGGAAAGCGCTGGCCCGGGAACAGGAACTGCTGGTCAAGCAGTTTTCCGGCGGCGCGGCGCAACAACTCTGGCTGGACTGGGACCTGGCCGGCCCGGGCGATGACGAAACTCGTTTGTCGCTGCTGTGCCGCTGGATCCTGGCGGCCAACGCCGCCGGCATGCTGTTTGGGCTGCGCCTGCCGGGCACCGAAATTCCCCCGGCCAGCGGCGACGAGCACCAACTGATCTGTCTCAGCGCATTGGCCTTGTACCCCTCGCCGAGCGAGGGCGGGTCATGACGATCCGCGGATCTCGCGAACAACGCATGAACTGGACGCTGATTGGTATTGGCCTGGCGTCATTGCCTCACCTGCCGCGACTGCCGCTGTGGATCGGCGTTTTCCTGGTCACCGTCGGCTTGTGGCGCTGGCAGGCCGAGCGCCATGGCTGGTCCCTGCCACCACCGATGCTGCGTTTCCTGGTCGCCGTCACCGGTTTTGCCGGCATCGTACTGACCTATCGCACCATCAACGGGCTGACCGCCGGTACCGCCTTGCTGGCCATCATGATGGGTATGAAACTGCTGGAGACCCGCAGCCAAAGAGACCAGGTTCTGTTGCTGTTCATCGCTTACTTCCTGGTGCTGGCGAGTCTGCTGTTCGACCAATCCCCGTGGACCGGCGTTTACCTGCTGGTCAGCGTGTGGATCATCACCGCCGGTCTGCTGGCGGTCGGCAAGTCCGGCGATGCCCTGCCGCTGAAACAGAATCTGCGGCTTTCCGGGCGAATGCTGCTGCACGCCTTACCGCTGATGCTGGTCATGTTCCTGTTTTTCCCCCGCATTACCGGGCCTTTCTGGTCCATGCCGACCCGCGCCGGCGCATCGACCGGTCTGAGCGATCAAATGAGCCCGGGTGAAATATCCGACCTTTCCCTGTCGGCGGAAATCGCCTTCCGCGCCCGGTTCGATGGCGCGCTCCCGGAACCGTGGGAGCGCTACTGGCGCGGCCCGGTGCTCAGCGCTTTCGATGGCATGCGGTGGAGCGTCATCGTGCCATCGGCCCGGGCCAAGCCCGCCCTGATCGATTTCCATGGCGAGGAATATCGCTACCAGGTCACGCTTGAGCCCCACCAGAGAAACTGGATATTTGCGCTCGACCTGCCCGCGAGTTGGGATCGGCGCGGCATCACGATGAACCGCGACCTCCAATTGATCAGCCAGCGGCCGGTCAGGCGACTGACCGGCTACAACGTGGTTTCCCATACCGAGTTCACCGCCGATCTGTCTTTGCCGCAAAGGCTGGCCACGCGCAACCTGGGGATACCCGCCGACCGCAACCCAAAGACACAGGCGCTGGCGCGGCAAATGCTCGCCGAAGCGGGTCATGCAGAGCTGTTTATTTCGCGAGTCCTGCAGATGTTCACGGAGCAGGAGTTTTTTTATACGCTGCAACCGCCGCGAACCGGTTTTCGAAACAGCGTCGATGATTTCCTGTTTACAACCCGCCAGGGTTTCTGCGGTCATTACGCTTCTGCCTTCACCTTGATGATGCGCGCGGCCGGCATCCCGGCGCGGGTCGTCACCGGTTACCAGGGCGGAGAATACAACCGGCTGGGCGACTACCTGGTCGTACGCCAGGCCGATGCCCATGCCTGGTCCGAGGTCTGGCTCCCCGGCCGGGGCTGGCAGCGGGTCGATCCCACCGCAGCCGTCGCACCCGACCGGATTCTGCGAGGTCTCGCGGGAACGCTGCCCGATGCCATGTCGGCCCAGGAGCGCTTTCTGCGCTTGCACCCGGCGCTGATACAAATGCGCCAGGCCTGGGATGCCATGCAAAACGCCTGGAATGAATGGATACTCGATTACGATCTCGATCGTCAGCGCTCATTGCTGGAAAAACTGGGATTCGAGAAACCGGATTGGAAAAGCCTGGCTGCTGTGCTGGCCGTCGCGCTGTCACTGGCGTTGTTTTTCCTGGGTCTGGCAACGGCCAGGGGATTCCGGCGCCGGAAAATGCATCCCGCCGACAAATCCTGGCGGCTTTTCTGCCGGCGGCTGGCGGGCAAGGGCCTGGCGAGGAAAAGCGATGAAGGCCCGTTGAATTTCGCCAGGCGGGTGATCGACTCGCGTCCCGATCTGGCCGCCGTGGTCGGCGAAATTGCCGATGCTTATATCGCGATTCGCTATTATCCAAATCCCGGCAACGAGCGGCTCAGGTTGCTCAAGGATCGGGTGGCTGCGTTTAGACCCTGAAGCAGTCCCCGCAGGTCGGCAGGACTATATCTCCCCTTCAAGGGCTTTGGCTTCCCGCTGGCCGTTGTCCGGATCCACCAGGGACAAAACGATCGCGCCAAAAAGAAATAGCGGCGCGATAGCCATGATCGCGTAACGCGAGTTTTGCGTGAACAGGGCCACTCCGGCTACCAGGAACGGACCGAGTACCGCGGCAAATTTTCCCAGCATGTTGTAGAAACCAAAAAACTCAGCCGTCTTGTCGCGCGGAATAATACTGGCGTATAGCGCCCGGCTCAGGCTTTGCACGCCGCCCATGACCAGGCCGATCGTGATCGCGAGCACATAGAACTCGCTGACCGTTTTTAGATACATGCCGGCCCAAAGCGTAGCCACAAAGTAAACCAGGATACCGATCATTATCCCGCGCTTGGCGCCAATCCGATTCCCCAGCCAGCCAAATGCCAGGGCCGCGGGAAACGCGACAAACTGGGTCAACAGCAGGGCTTTCATCAGGTCGCCAGGCGCAATATTCAGGTTAATGCCAAAATCCACGGCCATTTTGATGATCGTGTTGACGCCGTCTATGTACAACCAGTAGGCAACGAGAAACAACACCATTGTTTTCAGAGTACGGATTTCTTTCAAGGTGCGAACGAGTTGCTTCAAACCGGCAGTGACCGCCTGCCAGCTGCTGCTCTTGTTGACGGTCGGCGCTTCCCGAACCCAAAGCATCACGGGAATGCTGAATACAGCCCACCAGACGGCGACCGTGACAAAGGAAACGCGCACCGCCTGGGTGGCATCGACCAGGCCAAACCATTCCGGATGCAAAGTCATCAGCACATTGACCAGGAACAACAGGCCGCCACCGAGGTAACCCATCGCGTAACCAAAACCGGACACCAGCGAGAAATTCTCCTGTGCGCTGATATCGACCAGCAAGGAATCATAAAACACATTGCCACCGGCAAATCCCATGGTCGCCAAGGCATAGATGATCGCCGCGTATTGCCAGTAGCCCTGCTCGACGAAAAACAAAGCGCTGCTCATAACCACGCCCAGCGCCGCGAAGGTAACCAGGAATCGCACCCGGCTGCCGCCGCGGTCGCTGATTGCACCGAGGACCGGCGCGAGAAAGGCGATGATCAGGCTCGCAGTGCCGTTGGCGATGCCCAGGCGAAAAGTGGTGACGCTGCCGGCGACACCGGCACCCCAGTACTGACTGAAAAAAATCGGAAAAAATCCCGCCATCACGGTCGTGGAATAGGCGGAGTTGGCCCAGTCGTAAAACGCCCAAGCCAGCACCGGCCGATCCCGCAAAACCCGGATATTCACTGCTGGTCCCCATCCGCCATGGCAGCGACTATATCCCGGCTGCCCGGCAGTTTGCAGGACTTAGGCAATCTTGCTGCTCTGGTGCTCGCGGGTCGCATTGAATTCAAGATCGGGCCAGCGTTCCTCGGTCAGCGACAGGTTGACCCTGCTTGGCGCGATATAGACCAGCTCGCCGGCATGATCCACGGCCAGGTGCTCGCCCGCCTTGCGCCTGAATTTCTCCAGTTGTTGCTCATCGCCGGCGCTGACCCAGCGAACCGTGGCGACATTGACTGTCTCGAACAGACACTCGACGCCGTATTCTTCGCGCAATCGAAATTCGACCACCTCGAATTGCAACGGGCCGACCGCACCGAGGATCAGGTCGTTATTCAGAAACGGCCGAAATAACTGCGTGGCCCCTTCCTCGCACAGCTGATCCAGCCCTTTTTGCAGCGCCTTCATGCGAAGCGGATCGCGCAACACCGCGCGGCGAAAAAGTTCCGGGGCAAAACTCGGTATACCCGTGAACTCGAGATCCTCGCCTTCGCTAAAGCTGTCGCCAATATTGATCGTGCCGTGATTGTGCAGACCGATGATGTCTCCTGCACAGGCATCGGTGGCATGTTTGCGATCGGCGGCCAAAAATGTCAGCGCGTCCGGGATTTTCATTTTTTTCGCGTACGTCCCTGGAAAAGCTTCATCCCGGGTTTGAAACTCCCGGAACAGATCCTGAGAAACGCGATCCGGTCGCGATGCGCCGGATCCATATTGGCCTGGATCTTGAAGACAAAGCCGCTAAAGCTGTTTTCCCCGGGCTCAACGATGCGTTCTATCGCCGCTCGCGGTTGCGGCGGCGGTGCGTATTCGACGAAGGCGTCGAGCAATTCCGTTACGCCAAAGCTGTTGATCGCCGAGCCGAAAAAAACCGGTGTCTGGCGGCCGGCGAGGTACTCCTGCAGCGAGAATTCGGTGCTCGCGCCCTGCACCAGCTCCACCTCGGAGCGAAATTCGTCAGCCATGTCTCCGAGCAACTGGTCAGCCTCGGGGCTGTGCAATCCGTTTATGACCCGGGTCTGCCCGGCCTTTTCACGATGATCGGTCCGGTACACATACAGGCGATCCAGGGCCAGATGATAAATCCCTTTGAGCCTGCCGCCCATGCCGATCGGCCAGGTCACCGGCGCGCAACTGATTGCCAGGATGTTTTCTATCTCATCGAGCAGCTCCACCGGCTCGCGTCCCTCGCGGTCGAGCTTGTTGATGAATGTCATGATCGGGGTATCGCGCAGGCGACAAACATCCATCAGTTTGATCGTGCGCTGTTCGACGCCTTTGGCGCAGTCGATGACCATCAACGCCGAATCGACGGCAGTCAGCGTACGATAGGTGTCCTCGGAAAAATCCTCATGACCGGGTGTATCGAGCAAATTGACGATGTAGTCGCGATAGGGAAACTGCATGACCGACGAGGTCACCGATATTCCCCGCTGTTGTTCCAGCGCCATCCAGTCCGAAGTGGCATGGCGACGCGCCTTGCGCCCCTTGACCGTGCCGGCAAGCTGGATCGCGCCACCGAACAACAGCAACTTTTCAGTGAGCGTCGTTTTCCCCGCATCGGGATGGGAAATGATTGCAAATGTTCGCCGCCGACTGATTTGACTGGTCAAACCTGGCATCTGTTTCAACCTTGGAAAAGGCGCGAATTCTACACCAGACGGGGGCGCGGGTCAGCGCCGGTTTCGCTCTTTACAGACTCGTCAATGTTCAGCGCATACACCATTGCATCCTCACGGCCGTCCCGGGAACGGTAATACTGGCGCCGCATACCGATGAGCGCAAAACCTTCGGATACATACAACAGCCGGGCGACATCATTGCTCGGCCGGACTTCCAGGTAGACACGGCTCAATGCATGGCTGCGGCAATGCCCCAGAAAATCACGCAACAAAAGGCGGCCAAGCCCCTGGCCCCGGCACTTCGGAGATACCGTCAGGTTGAGGATGTGACCTTCACCGGCACCGACAGACAAAACGGCATAGGCGGCTGGCCGGCCCTGCAAATCCAGAACACGACAGTAATACCCCACCGACAGACAATCGGAAAACACCCCTGCCGGCCAGGGAAAGTCATAGGAAGCGACCTCGATGACGACAACCCGGGCCAGGTCACGCATTTCCAATGCCCGGATTTCAACGGGTTTTTCCGCAATAACCATTAGGGAAGCTCTGATCTATTCATGAGCGAAGGAGATTGTGATTCAAAATGTTCAGATTCAAGGCGCGGATCGCACGTAATAGCTGGCTATTGCGAAGATTCGCAACGCGGAAGCTGGACATTTTGGGCGCAAGATACGAGTTCATGAATAGATCAGAGCTTCCTTACGAGGGTTGCGCGCTTTGTCCGGCCAGAACCGATTTGGCCAGCAACAAGTCCTCCCAGACTTTGGCCTTCTGGCTGGGGCTGCGCAACAGGTAAGCCGGGTGGTAGGTAACAACCATCGGTATCCGGTCCTGGTAGCGATATATCTTGCCGCGCAGTTTCCCCAGCGGCTGGTCGGTATCGAGCATCCGGTGTGCCGCGACCTTGCCGACGAGAATGATGATTTTCGGCTGCAGCAGAGCAATCTGGCGCTGCAGAAAAGGAAAGCACTGGTCCGACTCGTCGTGATGCGGGTTGCGGTTGGCGGGCGGCCGGCACTTGATGGTATTCGCAATATAAACCTGCTCGCGGCTCAGACCGGCGGCATGCAATATGGCATCCAGTAATTGCCCGGCGCGACCGATAAAGGGTTCGCCGCGCTCATCCTCTTCCTTGCCCGGCGCCTCGCCGATAAACATCCACTCCGCCGCCCGATCGCCAACGCCAGGCACGGCCTGAATCCGGTTTTGATGGAGCGGACAGCGCGTGCAGCCCGCGATACGCTGGAGCAATTCGCCCCACGGCAAAGTTGCGGTGTCATCGGCGGAATCTGCTGACACCGGCTGCTCGGGAGCGGCCGATACGACCGCCGGCGGTTTGTGCGCGGATTCCACGGCATCAACCGCGCCGTCCGATTTCCTAAGTGCCGCCCCAGGTTCAGCCGCGGCTGCGTCCCGTTTTTGCCAGACAGTCAGCCCCATCGCTTGCAGGCAATCCTGTTTTCTGTCGCTCAGACTCACGGACTTCAGTCAATCAGTTGCCGCTGGCGTCGCCTGGCGAAGAATCGCCAGCCGGCCAACGCGGGCCCCGACAGCGCATAAAAAGACGATAGGGTCAGCAGCACCACCGGCGGATCCAGCGATATCAGCATGAACAGCAGTGGGATCAGGATCACGTAGGCAAACGGCACGCGGCCCCCAAGATTCAAATCCTTGAAACTGTAATAACTGAAGTTGCTGACCATCAACAACCCGGCCATGCCGGTAACTCCAAAACCCAGCGCCAACACGATAATGCCCTCGAGTTCCAGCCTGTCACCCAGCCAGATCATGCTGGCCACCAGCGCGGCGGCCGACGGG
>JAZFYI010000169.1:0-4057 GCA_036443455.1 Gammaproteobacteria bacterium | reverse complement strand
GAAATTGCATGCCCGCTTCATTCCTGAAATCCGCCCCGATCGGTTTTCCCCGGTAGAGTATTTCCCCGCTGCTGGCCGACCTGATGCCTTCCATGATTTCCACGGTCGTGGTTTTGCCGGCGCCATTCGGGCCGAGCATGCCAAAACAACTGCCTTCGTCGACGGAAAAACTGATCCCGGCAACCGCGGTGAGACCGGGATACTCTTTGACCAGGTTGCGAACTTCCAGGACCGTGCTCATGGGGCTATAGGTTTTCTTTCGGGATCAGGCGAGGCGCATGCCGGGATAAAAAAATGCGACTTCGCAGGTGGCGATGGACGGCGAATCATATGCGCTCCCGGGAGTCCGTCTGACAAGTAGCGGATAGCTTAGGGGATTTTACTACCGATCGGCAACAGCCGATCCCGACGGATGCGTGTTTGCCTGCGGACGCCAAAGGTGTCGTATGATGCTGCTCGCGGCCACCGAAAAGGAAAGCAATGACCGAGCCCCATCCGCTCTATCCCAACCTGTTCTCACCGCTCGACCTGGGCTTCATGCGCTTGCCCAACCGGGTCCTGATGGGCTCGATGCATACCGGTCTCGAGGACAAGCGCTCGGATTATCGCAAACTGGCCGCGTATTTCGCGGAACGGGCGGCACATGGCGTGGGCCTGATCGTAACCGGCGGGATTGCACCCAACATCGCCGGTTGGGTGGCGCCGTTTGCCGGCAGGCTCTCCAGCAAGAGCCACCTGGCGCGGCACCGGCTGGTTACCCGGGCGGTGCAGGCGGAAGGCGGCAGAATCTGCATGCAAATATTGCATGCCGGCCGTTATGGCTATCATCCGTTTTGTGTTGCGCCATCCGCCATTAAATCGCCGATCAGTCCCTTCAGACCCGGGGCGCTGAGCGCCGCCGGCGTGGAAGCACAAATCAGGGCGTTCGTCCGTTGCGCCGTGCTGGCGAGAGAAGCGGGCTATCACGGCGTCGAAATCATGGGTTCGGAAGGATATCTGATCAACCAATTCCTGGTCGCGCGCACCAACCGGCGTACCGATCGATGGGGCGGCTCTTTTACCGACCGCATGCAGTTCCCGATCGAAATTGTGCGCCGGACCCGAGAAGCAGTCGGCGATGACTTTATTCTGATCTATCGCTTGTCGATGCTCGATTTGATCGACGATGGCCAGGACTGGAGCGAAGTCGAGCAACTCGCCCATGCTGTCACCGCGGCCGGCAGCAGCATGATCAACACCGGGATCGGCTGGCACGAGGCAAGAATACCGACCATCGCGACCATGGTCCCGCGCGCGGGTTTTGCCTGGGTCAGCAAGCGGCTCATGGGCAAGCTAAAAATTCCGCTGATTACCACCAACAGGATCAACACGCCGGAAAAAGCTGAGGAAGTCCTCGCCCGGGGCTGCGCCGATATGGTGTCCATGGCCCGGCCGTTCCTGGCGGACGAACAGTTTGTGAGCAAGGCCCAGGCCGGGAAGGCGGATTCGATCAACACCTGTATCGCCTGCAACCAGGCTTGCCTCGATCATACTTTCAGGAAAAAACGCGCCACCTGCCTGGTAAACCCGCGCGCCTGTTATGAAACTGAAATATCCATAGAGCGGACCGCCAGGCCGGTCAGGCTCGCAGTGGTCGGCGCCGGTCCGGCGGGGCTCGCGTGTGCGGCGACCGCCGCGGAGCGGGGCCACAAGGTAGTCTTGTTCGATGCGGCAGATTCGATCGGCGGCCAGCTAAACATGGCAAGACAGGTACCGGGCAAGGAAGAATTCAATGAAACCCTGCGTTTCTTTCGCCACCGCCTGGCCACGGCGAAGGTCGATGTGCGTCTCGGTCTGAAGGTGGATCACGCTGCCCTCGGTGCCAGTGAATTTGATGAAGTGGTGCTCGCCAGCGGCGTTTTGCCGCGCACGCCGGATATCCCCGGGATCGATAACCCCATGGTTTTGAGCTACATCGATGTGTTGTTGAGCCGGCGTACAGCCGGTAATCGCGTGGCCATCATCGGCGCCGGCGGCATAGGCTTCGATGTTGCCGAGTTTCTCAGCCAGTCGGGGGAACCGACCAGCCTGGATGTCAGTTCGTTTTGCGAGGAATGGGGTATAGACCCGGCTTATGCGAACCGCGGTGGGCTGGCAGAGTCGGGGCCGCACGAGCGGCCATCGCCGCGAAAAATATACCTGCTGCAAAGAAAAACCAGCAAGCCCGGCGGTGGCCTGGGTAAAACCACGGGCTGGATTCATCGTCTCAGCCTGCGAAATCGTGGCGTCGAAATGCTCGCCGGCGTGAGCTATGAAAAAATCGACGCCCAGGGTCTGCATCTGATCATCGGTGGCGAACCGCGCCTGCTGGCCGTGGATACCATCGTGAGCTGCGCGGGGCAGCTGTCGTGCCGGGAGCTTGAAGGGCCGCTGCGGGCCGCTGGATTATCCGTCCACCTGATCGGCGGTGCCGACAAGGCCACCGAACTGGATGCCAAGCGTGCGATCAGGCAAGGCACATTGTTGGCGATGAATATTTAATGAAAACAAGTGATTATAATAAATACCTAATGTTTTGCATAAATTGAAAGCTCCGGCCATACAAGCGCCGCTCGATATGCGCCAGTCAGCGTTACTGGAGTCTGCGGAAAACATTGCGAACATCAAAATCCGGCGCAGCAACCGCGCCCGTTACCTGAGTATCCAGGTGCACCCGCCGGGCGTGGTCGAGGTTGTCGTGCCCAGGCGTATGGCTGTGCGGGAAGTGGAGTCATTCGTCAGCGCGCATGCGAACTGGATTCGGGAAACCTGCGCGGGAATGAGCCGCCGGCATCTGGACCCGGGAACCGGGCCGCCATCGAAAATCAGCCTGAGCGTAATGGATCGGGAATGGTCGGTCAGCTACAACCCGAATCCACATGCCAGGCTGCGGGTCGCTGAATCGGACACCGCCCTGGAGGTATTTGGCGCCAACGACGATTTGGCCTGCCGGCGCGCATTGTTGAACTGGCTCAGACGCAAGGCGCGCGCGTTCATGGTGCCAGCGGTTGGCGCACTGGCATTGCAAACCGGTTTGCGTCCCCGCGCAATCCAGATTCGGGCGCAGCGTTCGCGCTGGGGCAGTTGCTCATCGAACAAAACGCTCAGTCTGAATCTGTGCCTGCTGTTCCAGGAACCGGAACTGGTTCGTTACCTGCTGATCCATGAATTGTCCCACCTCAGGCACATGAACCATTCGCCGCGTTTTTGGGCGCTCGTCGAACAATTTTCGCCGGGCGGCAGGCTGCTCGACCAGCGCCTGAACGATGGCTGGACCCGCATACCGGGCTGGCTGCTTACCGAACTTTGAGCATTTTTTGCTGCTTTCGGCTTATCCCTGGTCAAGCAATTCCCTGAGATTGATGACCGCAGAATTGGCGCGCGACAGGTATGACGCAAGCACCAGCGAGTGATTGGCAAAAACGCCATAGCCCGAGCCATTCAGAATCACCGGGCTTTTGATTGGGCGCAGGCCGCCTTCCAGTTCGCGGATGATCTGGCGCAGTGACACGATTGCGTTCTTGTCCTTGAGGACTTTCTCAAAATCGAATTGCGCGGCCCTGAGAAAATGCACGAGCGCCCAGGTGGTTCCCCTGGCCTCAAAAAATACGTTGTCGATTTTCAGCCATGGCGTTTCGACCGAAACGTAATCGGGCAGCATATCGGTGTTTTCCGCGGACCGTTCACCGGCAAGATCGGTGTTTACCCGGATCTGCCCGACACTGGCGCTGAGTCTTTGCGACAGGCTGCCCAGCCTTTTCTCGACCACGGCCAGCCATTCCCGAAGATTGTCGGCCCGCGCGTAAAACTGGGCGCCGGGATTTTCCGGATCGCTGAGTCGATCGCGCTAGGCTTTGAGATAACGGATTCCCTTGCGGTACTGACGCTCACTCGATGGCAGCATCCATGAGTTGTGATCGTAATTCAGCACCGGTTCCGCGCGCGCCAGATCGATGTCTTCCATCGACTGCGACTGCGAGCGGCTGTAGTCGTTGCGCAGGGCACGGGCGAGATCGCGCACCTGTACCACGACCCCGAA
>JAZFYI010000168.1:0-3700 GCA_036443455.1 Gammaproteobacteria bacterium | reverse complement strand
CGCGATCGCCAGGTTGAACGGGTACGCTGCCCGTCCCGGATTCAAACTGGCCGCGGCCCGGAAATCCTCGGCCGCCTCATTCGTGCGACCCAGGTTTCCGCGCGCCTCGCCGCGCAGGTTATGCGCCTCTGCGTCTGCCTTTTGCGCCAGCAATTCTCCGGCGATTTTCTCGGCCGCGGCAAAATTCCCGCTGACCAGCAAAGTACGCCCGATGATCAATCGTGCCGGCGCCTGGTGTGTGGCTGATTTTTCCGCCTTTTTCGCCGCCTCGGCCGCTTCCGAAACCTGGCCCGCTTGCAGCGCGGCTTGCGCCAGATTGAGCTGGTGCAGGGGATTGTCAGGCTCTTCGGATACCGCCTGCCGGCATCGTGACAAGACCGGATTATCCATCGCCACCCGCCTGCAACGCTGCAAAAAATTCGCCCAGGTGGGCGCTGTAATTTCGGTGCCGCCCGACCGACGAACGATACATGGGTTGGCGGACCTGATCGCTGCTCGCGGTTCTGACCAGCCGGCGGTTGCGATGAAATTCCAGGCAGGCCGGCTCCCATTCCAGCCCGAGAAACTCAAGCAGTCTCCTGATCTGCGCCTCCGGGCCGGTCACGAGTTCTTCATACTGCACATCCAGAATCGGCAGCGCCAGCGTGCGCCGCCAGTAATTCATCAGCGCCAGGTACTGAGCGTAATAATGAGCGATACCGGGCAGGCTGTAACTGAATGGCGGTCCGGCCACGCCGAATCCCTGCAAAAAACAAGACAAGCCGGTGTCCCGCGGATCTCTGCGGCAATGAATGACCCTTGCCGCAGGCAAAATCAATTGAATCAATCCAAGGTACTCAAAATTCTGCCACATTTTGTCGGTCACCAATCCGGCTGTGCCGGCCAGTGCCGCGTACCGGCCGGAAAGATCGGCCGACAAGGCCTTGATTTGACCAGTATCCAGTTTCTCCAGGCAATCCGGGTACGCAAGTTGCACATCGATACGTTGCCCCAGCCCAGCCGCCAATCGGCCGACCAGGTCCAGCTCTCCAGCCCCGTGAACATTCGAATGGCTGGCCAGAATTTGCTCGACCAGCGAGGTTCCGGATCTCGGCATCCCGACGATAAAAATAACCGGGCTGTCCTGCATGGCCGCACTGCCCGGATGCTGCAAGACACCGCCGTCAAAAACTTCCCTGCTGCGCGCGAAGCAACGCTCCTGGCGCTTTTCCGAGTATTGCCCGCTACGAATCCGGTTGCCTTTCTCGGCCTCTGCAAACGCTTTATCGTATTCACCTTCGCTGTCCAGTATTGCCGACAGGGAAAAATGCGCGGTACTTCTTTGCAATGCGTCGGTGCCTTCATTCGACAGCACGGCCTCTAGCTGCGCTATTGCCTCTCGCGTGTCGCCCGATTTTTGCAACAGCTGTGCCGCCGCCAACCCGACCGCGGGGGCAACCTCGCCGGTTTTGCCGGCCAGCAACGGCCGCAGCATAGCCATCGCCTCACCGGTCTTTCCCTGCATCTCGTGGATACCCGCGATCGCCGCCGTCGCCTGCGGGTGATCCGGCTGCAGTTGAAGGGCCCTGGCAAACCACTCGCCGGCTTCGTCCAGGCGCCCCTGCGACTGAAGTACACTCGCCAGACCGCAGCAAACATCCGGGTCCCCGGGCAACAGCTCCAGCGCGTTTCGAAACGCCTCTTCCGCCTCATGCAACAATCCCGACTCATGCCTCGCCAGGCCCAGGTTCAGCCAGTGCTTTCGGTTATCCGGCTCACACGCGGTCAGGCGCACGAGCAGGGTCGCCGCCTTTGCAGTCTGGCCCGCGGCCAGGCAAATACTTGCCAGTCCACTAAGGGCGACAAGCTGAGAGGGTTCCAAAGCCAGCGCGCTCTGGAAATCTTCGACGGCCTCGTCCGTGTGCTGCAGCCTGAACAAGATATGGCCACGATGCGCAAACATCTGCGGGTTTCCGGACTCGATCCCGATTGCCCGGTTTAGCGCGTCCAGCGCCTCCGGGAGACGATCCAGGTTATTCAGGGCACGGCCGTGAACGTGGTGCAATGCGGCCTCTGCGGGCGACTGCGCCAGTGCATCGAGGCAGTGACCCAGCGCCGCTTCCGCACCATCTTTCGCCAGCAGCTCGCTGAGCTTTTTCGCGGAATACGGCATCGGAAAGCCTCAGCATCCACCGGCGATGCAATGCTGCAAGAATTGCCCGCGAGCGACGGCGGGTCCCGGTTTCACGCTTGTCCAGGTCATTTGAAAGCCTCAGAATAGAGCCCGCAGTTTATCAGATTCGCCTCGGGGGACGGGCTACCGGAGATATGCGCGTCGTTTCCGGTTTGGGCAATCCGGCAATAAATAAGGCACAATCTGGCGCCCGCCGGGTCATAAACAAATCCACGAAAGGATGCGCACCAGTCGATGATCGTCATAACCTTGCCGAAGCTGCGTCTGACCGCATATGCCAGCCTGGCGTGCCTGTTGTTCCCCGGCGCAGCGCTGCCCGAGGAAGTATTTGTCGATATGGCCAGCGCAAGCGGCATAGACTTTTTTCACTTCAACGGGATGTCCGGCGAAACCTATTTCCCCGAGCACATGGGTACCGGCAGCGCCTTGTTCGATTACGACCGCGATGGCGACCTGGACCTCTATATCGTTCAGGGCACGATGCTGGGTCCCGGCAAACAGATCGAGGACGCATTGATTCCGCCTCGCCACCCATTACCGATGAGCGATCGCCTGTACCGAAACGACAGCAGGATCGGCGAGGATGGAAAAATGCAGATCCGTTTCACGGATGTGACGGCCGAATCCGGAGAGCTGGGCTCGGGATATGGCATGGGCGTGGCAACCGGCGATATTGACAATGACGGCTATACCGATCTTTATGTGATGAACCTCGGTAACAACCAGTTGTTGCACAATAACGGCGATGGCAGCTTCAGCGATGTCACCAGGCTGACCGGCGTCGACGATCCACGCTGGAGTACCAGCGCCGTTTTTCTCGATTACGACAAGGACGGCTGGCAGGATTTGTATGTGGCGACCTATGTCGCATTTGACTGGGAAAATCGCATCCCGTGCTTTTCCTCAACGGCTACAGCAGAATATTGCGGCCCCAAGACCTACGCTGGCACTATCGATAAGCTGTTTAGGAATCTGGGCGACGGCCGCTTCGAGGCAGTGACGGGGATGGCCGGGATCGACGGCAAGGGCGGTGGACTCGGCGTAGTCGCAACGGACTTCAACGGCGATCAATGGCTGGATATTTATGTGACCAATGACGGGGCCGCCAATTTCCTGTGGATCAACCAGCAGGATGGAAGTTTTGTCGACGATGCGCTGCTGGCCGGGGCGGCATTGAATATGGATGGCGCCCCGGAAGCGAGCATGGGCGTGGACGCGGCCGATTTCGATGACGACGGTGATGACGACCTGTTCATGACGCACCTGGCGCGGGAAACCAATACGCTATACATCAACGACGGTACCGGCTGGTTCGAGGACCGGTCCGTATCCATGGGGCTGGCTAAAGACAGCTTTCCCTATACCGGCTTTGGCGTTGCCTGGTTCGATTACGACAACGATGGCTGGTTGGATCTGCTGGCGGTCAATGGCGCAGTGAGTCATATCGAGAAACTGGTTGCAGCGAAGGACCCATACCCGCTGCACCAGCCAAACCAGCTCTACCGGAACCTCGGCAACGGCCATTAC
>JAZFYI010000167.1:0-12885 GCA_036443455.1 Gammaproteobacteria bacterium | reverse complement strand
CGGACGTCGCCGCTCTCCAGGATCTTGCCGTTGCCCACCGCTACCACTTCACCCTTGATCGGCTTCTCGGCCGCGCTGTCCGGTATCACGATACCGCCGGCCGAAGTCCGCTCTTCTTCCATCCGCTTGATGATCACCCGATCGTGCAGGGGACGAATATTCATCGTTAAGATCTCCCTAACTGATTGATTTAATTAAAAAACTGCTAACTAGCAGCGATTGTTGCCCGGGCGAGCGATTAGCACTCACCTCGGAGGAGTGCTAATAATAGCGGCGGGTTCAGGTTTTTCAAGGCCTAATGGTCCCGAGCCAGTGACATGACCGGTTTTGGCGGGTATCCTTTGCCGCCCGTTTAGCGCTGGACCGAGCATGGAATCCGAATACCTGGTGGTTTTTTGCACCTGTCCGACCGATGCCGCCCGGAAACTGACTGAAATGCTGCTGGCAAGGCGCCTGGCGGCTTGCGTGAATTGCGTCCCGGGAATCGAATCCAGTTATTGGTGGCAAGGACAAATTGAGCACGATCAGGAAGCCTTGCTCGTGATAAAAACCCGGCGCGACCGGTTTCCTGCACTAAGCGCCGCAATTTCGGAAAAACACCCCTACGATGTGCCGGAAATAATCGCCTTGCCGGTGGTCCAAGGCTCGAAGGACTATTTGCGCTGGATCGATCAAAGCCTGGACGAAACAGATGAATTTACGGAACCGGAGAGTATCCCGAACAATGATTGAAAAAATCAAATTTACCCTGCTGATATTGTTGCTATCGCCGCTGACCCTCCAGGCTGCCGAAGAATTCGTGCCACCGCCCCCGGATGAAGTCTTCCAGTATGAAGTGGAGGCAAAAGCGGGCCAGGTAACCATTCACTGGTCGGTCCTGCCCGGGTTCTATCTTTACAAAAGCAAATTTTCTTTTGCCAGTCGCACACCTGGTATCAGCGTCGGCAAGCCTTTGTACCCGCCTGGCGAAATGCATGAAGACGAGTTTTTTGGCCGCCAGGAAATTTTTCGCGAGAAATTTACGCTCAGCATTCCCTACGACGGTGACGCCCGGGGCGAATCCTTCGAACTGGAAATGAAACTGCAAGGCTGTGCCGATTATGGTTTTTGCTATGTGCCGCTGACCTGGACGGAAACCATCCGCCTGGCGGACACGCCGATCGTGGCGCAAAACAAACTGCTGGCCCTGCTCGGCAACTCAGGCAATGCCGGCGACCGGGATTTCCTGCCCGAGCAAGAGGCGTTCCAGCTTGAGACCTGGATGGCGGACGACTATACCGTCGTCGCGCACTGGCTGATCGCGGATGGTTATTACCTTTATGCAGACAAATTTACCGCCGCCACCGACAGCCGAATCGCCCAGCCGGGGCCTTTGGATCTGCCGCCGGGCGTCATAAAAACCGATCGCAATTTTGGCGAAATGGAAGTCTATTACGAGCAGGTCGAGATCAGGATTCCCCTGTCGCGGGCCGGGCCCGAGTCCGCGGCCATCAGTCTCAGCCTGGGTTACCAGGGATGCGCGGAGGGCGCGATCTGTTACCCGCCGGGAACGAGGATCGCCGCAGTCGATCTGCCGGAAACCAGCATCGATTCACTCAGACCGCCGCCCAAGCGATCGGAAACCGATAAACTTTCCGACCTGGTAAAAAATTCCAGCCCACTGGTATTTATTGCGACATTCTTTGGCTTCGGCCTGTTGCTGGCTTTTACACCCTGCGTTTTGCCGATGGTACCCATCCTGTCCGGCATCATCGCCAGTCAGGGCAAGGAAGTAACGACCGCACGCGCTTTCAGCCTGTCACTGGTCTATGTGCTAGGCATGGCGCTGACCTACACCATCGCCGGCGCAGCGTTTGCCAGCGTGGGGCAACAAGCGCAGGCGGTATTCCAGCAACCGTGGATCATCGGCCTGTTCGCCGCGCTGTTCGTGGCGATGGCGCTGTCCATGTTCGGCTTCTACGAAATCCAGATGCCGAGCGCGCTGCAGTCTCGTGCCAGCGATGCCGCGGGCAAGCAGAAAAGAGGCACGTTTCTCGGCACCGCGATCATGGGCGCGTTGTCTGCGTTGATCGTTACCGCCTGCGTGGCACCGCCGCTGGTCGCTGCCTTGACCGTGATCGGCCAGGCTGGCGACGCTACCCGCGGCGGTCTGGCGCTGTTTGCGTTGAGCATGGGAATGGGCACACCGCTGCTGCTGGTCGGTGCGTCGGCCGGTAAATTCCTGCCCCATGCCGGGCCATGGATGGTCACGGTAAAAGCCATGTTCGGCGTGATGATGCTCGGCGTCGCGGTGTGGATGCTCGGGCGGATAATTCCCGGTCCGCTAACGCTCGCCTTGTGGGGCGGCACGGCATTGGTCGGCGCGTATTACCTGGGCGCCCCGCGGCAAAACGATACCGGTGCGGGTCCCTGGCATCGCCTGCGCCAGGCCCTGGCGCTGGGCGCGCTGATTTACGGTTTGCTGGCGATCGCCGGTGCGATCGGCGGCGGCTCGAACCCCTTGCGGCCGGTCCAGTCGCTCACCGGGCAACAGCAAAACCATGTCGTCTTCCAGCGCATCAAAAGCGTAGACGATCTGGAGAAAGCCCTGGCCGGCGCGGCAGCGAGACAACAACCCGCGCTACTCGATTTTTATGCCGACTGGTGCGTTTCCTGCATCGAAATGGAGGAATACACGTTCACGGACCCGGCGGTCCAGGCTGCGCTTGGCGATGCGCTGTTGCTGCAGGCCGATGTCACGGCGAATGACGAGATCGACCAGGAACTGCTCGCCCATTTCGGGATATATGGTCCGCCGACCATCGTATTTTTCGATCGCCAGGGGCGTGAATTACAAGGATACCGGGTTGTCGGTTTCAAACCGGCAGAGAAATTTTCCGACCATCTTACAGAAGCATTCGGGAACCGCTGACCATGGCATTTCAAAAGACCCTCAAACATACGCTGATCCTGAGCGCAGCAGCGATCGTCGGCTTTATCGCGTTCCAGGTCTGGCATGAGTACCAGGGCGGCGGCCGGCTGAAAACCGCGGGTACGGCGCCAGGCATGCAATCCACGATCACTGGCCCGGGTCTGCGTCCGACTTTCGAACTGATATCACCTCAGGGTGTGGCGGTGTCATCGCGGCAATGGGAAGGAAAACCCCTGGTGGTCAATTTCTGGGCGACCTGGTGCGCACCGTGCCGGCGGGAAATACCGATGCTCATGGAAATGCAGTCAGAACACTCAGCCGCCGGTCTGCAACTGATCGGCATCGCACTGGATTTTCCGGATGCGGTCGATCAGTACGCGAAGGAAATGGAAATGAATTACCCGTTACTGGTCGGCGAACAGGACGCAATGGATGTCGCGGAAGCATTCGGCCTGGACCTGATTGTTCTGCCGGGTACGGTTTTCAGCCTCAGCGACGGGCGGACCTTGCATCGTCACATAGGCGAACTCCACGCGGATCAGGCCACGCGAATTATCGACATCCTCTGGCAAACCGAGAACGGGACCATTGATTTCGCCGGCGCACTGGCCCTCATCGAGGCCATGGACTAAAAATTGTCGTAAATCTGCTGCTAAAATGTGTAATATTGCCTGTAACTTCGGCGAAATTATAAGAAATGGCCCAGATACTGCTGCTCAACGGCCCCAACCTGAACCTGCTGGGGCAAAGGGAGCCTCACCTCTACGGTGAGCGCACGCTCGCGGACATCGAGGAGGAATTGTCCGGCCTGGCCAAACAAGCCGGGCACAGTCTCGATTGTTATCAAAGCGATGCGGAGCACGAGTTGTTGCAAAGGATCCATGGCTGCGGTGACGATGGCACCGATCTGATTCTGTTCAACCCGGCCGCGTTTACCCACACCTCCGTCGCCTTGCGCGATGCCCTGCTGGCCACGGGAACGCCGTTTTTGGAAGTACACATGAGCAACCCCGCAGCGCGGGAGCCATTCCGGCAAAAAAGTTTTTTCAGCGACATCGCGCTGGGTGTCATTGCCGGATTCGGGCCGCACAGTTATCGCCTGGCGCTGCAGGCGGCGATCCAGCACCTGGCCGCCGCGGCCAGGAAACAACAAGGGTAATTCCCATGGATATTCGCAAAGTCAAAAAACTGATTGAACTCCTCCAGGAATCCGAAATTGCGGAACTCGAGATCACCGAAGGGGACGATTCGGTGCGCATCTGCCGTTATCCCGCGGCTGCCGTGTCTGCTCCTGCGCCACCGGTACCACCGGCCCCGGCAGCTGTACAGGCGCCAGCGCCGGCAACTGCTGCCACCGCATCGGTACCGGTCGTCGAGACCAGTTCCGGCGGCCACCAGGTCACCGCACCGATGGTAGGAACTTTTTACGACTCGCCCGCGCCGGGAGCCAAGCCCTTTGTACAAATCGGCAGCATGGTCGGAGAAGGCGATGTCTTGTGCATCATCGAGGCCATGAAGATGATGAACCAGATTGAAGCCGATGTGTCCGGCACAATTGTCTCGGTACTTATCGAAAACGGTGAGCCGGTGGAATTTGACCAGCCACTTTTTATCATCGAATGAACCCCTGAGAGCAGCGACATCATGCTGGACAAAATCGTCATCGCCAACCGGGGCGAAATCGCGCTACGCATATTGCGCGCCTGCCGCGAACTGAACATCAAGACCGTGGCGGTGCATTCCACTGCGGATGCGACCCAGAAACATGTGCTGCTGGCGGATGAATCCGTCTGTATCGGACCACCGCAATCTATAGACAGTTATCTGAACATGCCGGCCATTATCAGCGCCGCCGAGGTCACCGATTCGATGGCGATTCATCCCGGCTATGGTTTTTTGTCCGAGAACGCGGATTTCGCGGAGCGCGTTGAGAACTCCGGATTCGTATTCATCGGCCCGCGGGGCGAAACCATCCGCCGTATGGGCGACAAGGTTTCGGCGATCAAGGCGATGCGCGAAGCCGGTGTGCCCTGCGTGCCCGGGTCGGATGGTCCATTGGGCGACGATTCAGAGGAAAACCTGCGGATAGGACGCGAAGTCGGCTATCCGGTGATCATCAAGGCATCTGGCGGTGGCGGCGGCCGCGGTATGCGGGTTGTGCACACCGAGGGCTCCTTGCTGAACGCGATTTCCCTGACCAAGGCAGAGGCGAAAGCGACATTCGATAACGACGTCGTATACCTGGAGAAATACCTGGAACACCCACGTCATATTGAGTTCCAGGTACTGGCTGACAATCATGGCAACGCGATTCACCTGGGCGAGCGCGATTGCTCCATGCAACGCCGCCACCAGAAAGTCATCGAAGAGGCGCCGGCGCCCGGGATCACCGAAAAGCAACGGGCAAAGATGGGCCGTGTATGTGTCGATGCCTGCAAGGCCATGGGTTATCGCAGCGCGGGCACCTTTGAGTTTCTGTATGAGAATGGTGAGTTTTATTTCATCGAAATGAACACCCGGATCCAGGTCGAACACCCGGTTACCGAAATGATCACCGGGGTGGATATCGTCAGGGCGCAACTGGAAATTGCCGCCGGCGAAAAACTGAAATACAGCCAGCAGGATATTCGGCTAAGCGGGCACGCGATCGAATGCCGCATCAATGCGGAAGACCCGAAGAGTTTTACCCCCAGCCCCGGACCGGTCAGGTTGTGGCATGCGCCCGGCGGACCGGGTATTCGCGTAGACAGCCATATCTACAGCGGCTACGAAGTGCCGCCTTTTTACGACTCGATGATCGGCAAGCTCATCGCGCATGGCGCCGACCGAAGCATAGCCATCGCCAGGATGCGCAATGCCCTGAGCGAAATCGTTATAGAAGGCATCAAAAGCAACATCGCCTTGCACCAGGAAATAACCAATCACGGCGCGTTCCAGGCTGGCGGGACAGACATTCATTATCTTGAAAAACGCCTGGGTCTGTGAGACGCGGATGTGGAATGGCAGCAGCTCATCATTGAACCGGCGCCACCCGGCCTGGATGCCGTCGAAGAGGCCTCAGCAGTGGAACAACGCTACCAGACATGGTTTGATATGAACCCATCGCTCACTAAGGATGACTGGGTGCTGCTCAGCGTTACCCGCGGCACGGAATAACGGACGGGGAGTTCTCTTGTTTACCTGCTGTCCAAACTGCGAAACCGTTTTCAAAGTCAGCGCCAAACACCTGCAGCAGGCGGCTGGACAGGTGCGCTGCGGCCGATGCGATTTTTCCTTTAATGCCTTGAGCAATCTCCAGGAAAGCGCCAGCGAAGCGGCTGCCAACCTGTCGGCGCCGGCGGACCAGGGCGAGGACGCGGGCGCTGCGCCGGATGACTTGGCGGAAGAAGCGGTCGATGACCTGGACGCAGCCGGCGACGAGCAAAGCGCGACCCCCGATGAAGTCGTCCTGGTCGAGGATGCCGAAGCATTCGAAGCCGCCGTACTGGCAACGATCCACGCCACCGAATCCAAAGCCTGGGAGTCGTCGGGACCGCATTTTGTCGGCAATGTCGACGCCGATGAGCCCGAGGAAGAAACGCCGGCTGCCGATGAAGATGAGGCATGGCTGTCCAGCGAGGCTCAGGACACCGACCTGGAGGCAGACCCGGATCGGCCCAGCATGGACTTTCTGGAGCGGCTGGCCGAAGGCGCCGATGAAGAGGCAGGCCTGGAGGACATCAACGTCGATGATGAAGATGAGTCGCAGGAACTTGCAGACGACGATCTCTTGGAAGACGAGGATGCGGACGAGTCCGCAGAGGCTGCCGATGACAGCCCCCCGGAAGACGATGAAACAGACGAACCCGAAGTCGTCGCTGACGGTGGGCTGCTTGAAGATGAAGATGAACCCGAGGTGCTCGCTGATGATGAGCTGCCCGAAGATGAGGATGAAGGTGAAGCCGAAGCGCTAGCCGATGATGAGCTTTTGGGAAGCGAGGATGTGGACGAACCTGCAGGGGCTACCGATGACAGCCTCCCGGAAGACGACCTCATGGATGACGAGCATGACGACGAACCCGAAACGCCGCCCGCTGAGGAACCCGGCGAGGAAGAGAGCGCAACGCAAGATTCTGAACAGGAAGCCGACGAAGTGGATGTGGCGCATGCAGCGAGCGGTTCCGACAGCGGCGTTGAAGAAATCTGGCTCGGCGAAGTTACGCTGGAATCTGCGGAAAAAGACGAGCTTGAATTCGATGTGCCCGGTGACCAGGTTGACACCGTTTTTATGGCTGCCGACCAAGAACCACCGCCATCTGAAACTGGCGCCGAAGCGGAAGACGAGTCGGAGAGAGGATCGTTAGAAGAGTTTCTTGACTCGCACACGGAAGGCGCCGAGGAAATTGTCCTTGCCAGCGAAGACGCGCTCGATCTTACAGTTTCCGAGCCCAGGCCGGATTTGTCGTCGGCGCCTGAAGTCGCCGAAGATCGTCGCTTTGCGCTGCCAAGAAAATACCGCCGGCCAGCGGCTATCGCTGTTACGGTCGCACTGACATTCATGCTGCTGGCCCAACTGACTCACTCTTTCCGCTACCAGATTCTTGAAAGCGGTTCATTCGGTCCGTTGCTGGAAAGTGTATACAGCGGTCTTGGGGCTCCGCTGACCCGGCAATGGGCCCTGGATGCCTATGACATCCGGCGCACCCGGGTCGTGGCCAATGAGACCGGTACCGGCGTCGTCGAAATTTCGGCCATTCTTACCAACCGCGCCACCTTCGCCCAGCCCTACCCGATCCTGCGGCTTATTTTTACCGATCAATGGGACGAAGCGCTGGCGATCCGGGATTTGACCGCCGGCGAATACCTGCAGACCGATCCCGGCGACCAGGCACGAATGGCGGCGGGAGAGCAGGTTGCCGTCGATATACGGGTCATGGAACTGGCGGACGACCTGGCGCAAAATTATCATATCGAATACTGCCTGCAAGACAGCAACCAGAATTTGCGCTGCAAATAAAACGGCGAAAATTGTCCCTCCGCCCGTTGCCAATATGAACCCTGCCCGGACGGAGCCTGATTCGTCAGACTAACGAACCCACACAGCATGAGCCTGATTATCGGACCTTATAAAATGCGCAATCGCCTGGTGCTGGCGCCGATGGCCGGGGTCACCGATCGTCCGTTCAGGCAGCTGTGCCGCGACCTGGGCGCCGGGCTGACGCCGGCCGAAATGCTGACTGCGGATATCCGGCTGTGGGACACGGCGAAGTCCAGGCGCAGGCTGGACTACGAGGGCGAACCGGGGCCGGTGGTGGTGCAAATCGCCGGTGCGGAACCGCAGATGCTGGCCACGGCCGCGCGCGAAGCGGTATCCCGTGGCGCACAGATCATCGATATCAATATGGGTTGCCCGGCGAAAAAAGTCTGCCGCCGGCTGGCGGGTTCGGCGCTGCTCAAGGACGAAGACCTGGTTGAAAGAATCCTGACCGCCGTGGTCGATGGAGTCGATGTGCCGGTCACGCTGAAAATCAGGACGGGCTGGGATAAAGACCACCGAAACGGTCTGCGGATCGCGCGCATCGCAGAGCGCTGCGGAATCATGGCGCTGGCGGTCCACGGCCGCACCCGGGCCTGCCGCTTCCAGGGCAAAGCGGAATACCGGACCATCCGGCAGATCAAACAGGCCGTTGCCATCCCGGTCATCGCCAATGGCGATATCGACAGCCCGCAGAAGGCGGCCCGCGTACTCGAAGAAACCAAAGCGGATGGAATCATGATCGGCCGCGCCGCGCAGGGCCGTCCTTGGCTGTTTTCACAGATCGATTTTTATTGTCGCCACGGGAAATTGAAACCCGCTCCCGCAAACCACCAGGTCCGTGATATTATGCTCGCCCATTTGCAAAACCTGTACCGGTTTTACGGGGAGTACACCGGCGTCCGGGTGGCGCGAAAGCACTTGGGATGGTATTTCAAAGCCTGCGGAATACAGGCACAGGTACGCGACAAAGCAGTCCGCGTTGAGACCGCAAAAGAGCAGGAACGATTGATCGAAACGCTGTTTTCGACCGGCGAAAAATATCAAAATCCAGGATGTAACCTGGCAGCATAAGTGGGGAAGAAAAATTGTGAGCAGGGCCAGAAGCAGGAAGCCAGACGGCAAAATTCATGTCAACCAGAAACCCCTTTGCGATCTTACCGAAGAAGCGCTGGGCAGCTATTTCGAGACGCTGAACGGGCACCAGCCCAGTGCCCTGTACCAGTTGGTCATCGGGGAGGTCGAAAAACCGCTGTTGCGCACCGTCCTTGAATACGCCGAGGGCAATCAGAGCCTGGCCGCCGACATCCTGGGCATCAATCGTGGCACCCTGCGCAAGAAATTGCGCCAGCATGGCCTCGTCAACTGATCCTGCCGGAAAATATTCGTGATAAAAATCGGGCGTGCGCTGCTTAGCGTTTCGGACAAGCGAGGTTTGCCCGAATTCGGCCGTTTTCTTGACGCTCAGAAGGTCCACCTGTTGTCTACCGGCGGGACTGCGAAACTGCTCTGTGACACCGGTATCGATGTCACCGAGGTCGCGGATCACACCGGCTTTCCGGAAATCATGGATGGTCGTGTCAAGACCTTGCACCCGAAGATTCACGGCGGTCTGCTCGGTCGCCGCGGCATCGACGATGCAACGATGGCGACGCATGATATAGATCCGATAGACCTGTTGGTCGTCAACCTCTATCCGTTCAGGGAGACGATTGCGGCGCCCAACTGTACGCTGGCCGAGGCGATCGAAAATATCGATATCGGCGGACCCGCGATGTTGCGGGCGGCCGCCAAAAACCATGCCGGCGTCTGCGTCGTTGTCGACCCGGACGACTACCCGCGCATCATTGCGGAGATGCAGGCGAACGATGGTTGCGTGAGTGCAGACCTGTGTTTCGACCTGGCCACGAAGGCGTTCGCCCACACCGCATCCTATGACCAGGCGATCAGTCGGTACCTCGCGAGCGCGAAGCTCGAACAACCGCCTGGCGGGCAAATTCTGCCGCCGCACCTGTGCCTGGATTTCGACCAGCAGAACATACTGCGGTACGGAGAAAACCCCCACCAGCAGGCTGCCTTTTACCGCGACCGGAATGCGCCGGCGGGCAGCCTGGGTGGCGCAAAGCAGCACCAGGGCAAGGATTTATCCTATAACAACATCGCCGACACCGACGCCGCCTGGGAGTGTGTCGGGCAATTCGACACGCCGGCCTGCGTCATCGTGAAACACGCCAATCCCTGCGGTGTGGCCATCGCGAGCGAATGCCTGGCAGCCTATAACCTGGCCTATGCCACCGATCCCACCTCCGCGTACGGCGGCATCATCGCGATTAACCGCGCCTTGTCAGCCGATACCGCGCAAGCGATCATCGATCAACAGTTCGTCGAAGTCATCATCGCCCCGGAAGTTTCAGACGAAGCGCTGAGCGTGTTGTCCAAAACACCCAATATCCGGGTACTCAGCACCGCATCCGCGGCGCCGGCGAACGATTTGGCGCTGCAACTGAAGCAAGTCTCCGGCGGTTTGCTGGCCCAGACCCGGGACGACCGCGTTGTCGCGGCCAGCGACCTGACCGCGGTGACTCGCAGTAAAGCCACCGCGAAACAACTCGACGATTTGTTGTTCAGCTGGAAAATTGTCAAATTCGTAAAATCCAATGCCATCGTTTTTTGTCGCGATGGCCAGACGCTGGGCATTGGCGCCGGCCAGATGAGCCGCGTATACAGCGCCCGGGTCGCGGCGATCAAGGCCGCGGATGCCGGCCTGGCGATCGGGGGTTCGGTGATGGCATCGGACGCCTTCTTCCCGTTCAGGGACACCATCGACCAGGCCGCGGAAATAGGCGTCGTCGCGATCATCCAGCCCGGCGGCTCGATGCGCGACCAGGAAGTCATCGATGCCGCGGACGAGCATGGCATCAGCATGGTTTTCACCGGCGTGAGGCATTTCAGGCACTAGGGGCCTGTCGGCGTGTTGGTCACGAACTGAGGGCGATGGAATGAAAGTGCTGGTTGTGGGTAGCGGCGGTCGCGAGCACGCGCTGGCCTGGAAAGCGAGCCAATCGCCGCTGGTCGATGAAGTCTTGGTCGCGCCTGGCAATGCCGGAACCGAAGGCGAACCCGGTGTGCGGAACGTTCCTGTTGCTGCCGACGATATCGAGGGCCTGCTGCGCCTGGCCAGGCAGGAGAAAGTCGGGCTGACCATCGTTGGACCGGAAACCCCGTTGGTCGACGGCATTTGCGATCGTTTTGCCGCCGCGGGTCTGCGTTGCTTTGGCCCATGCCAGGCTGCGGCGCAACTTGAAGGCTCGAAAGCTTTCAGCAAGGACTTCATGGCCCGTCACGGTATTCCGACGGCCAGGCATCGAACATTCGAGCAGATCGATCCGGCAATGGCATGGCTCAGGGAGACTGGCGCACCGATCGTGATCAAGGCCGATGGCCTGGCCGCGGGAAAAGGCGTCGTGGTCGCCAACACCGAAGCCGAGGCCGAGACCGCTCTGCGGGACATGCTGGAACAAAACCGCTTTGGCGACGCCGGTCGCCGAGTGGTCATGGAAGAATTTCTGCAAGGCGAGGAAGCCAGCTTCATCGTCCTCTGCGATGGCAAAAATATCCTGCCACTGGCCACTTCTCAGGATCATAAAACCCGCGACGATGGCGATACCGGCCCCAACACAGGTGGCATGGGCGCGTACTCCCCGGCGCCTGTCGTTACCCCGGAAGTACACGACCGGGTCATGCGCGAGATCATCGAACCGACGGTTGCAGGCATGGCGGCCGATGGGCATCCCTACACCGGCTTTCTCTATGCCGGTCTCATGATTGACGATACCGGCGCTCCCAGCGTCGTGGAATTCAACTGCCGTTTCGGCGACCCGGAGGCGCAACCGGTCATGGCGCGGATGCAGTCGGACCTGGTCATGCTGTGCGATGCCGCACTGGATGGGCGACTCGACCAGGTCGAGGCGGAGTGGGACGAGCGCGTGTCACTGGGCGTGGTGATGGCGGCAGGCGGATACCCCGGCAGCTATGCCGGCGGTGAACCGATAACGGGACTCGATCAGGCCGTTGCCGACCATGGCAAGGTCTTTCACGCAGGCACCAGGACGGAAGGCGGCGAGATCGTCACCGCAGGCGGCCGCGTACTCTGTGTCGTTGCTTTGGCCGATACGATCGGCGAAGCGCAACAACGCGCCTATGCGTTAACCGAAAAAATTCACTGGAAAGATGCATTTTACCGCCACGACATCGGCCACCGCGCGCTCGTGATGGGTGCATTGATTGATTGACTACCGATGACTACTATTTGGTCGTCATCGGCAATTGCGCCACTGGCACGAATTACATGTTCAAGCGCTGAACGCTGCATAAATCCTGTTTCTTTCCTTGCTATCGAGTACACCGGCAAACGGGGATGAAGATCTTAGCCGGGTGCTCTCATCACTCATGCTGGTAATCAGTTCGGCGACTTCCGGCCACGGTCTATCCAGGATTTTCTCCCATTCTTTCAGGTATGCCGGCTTCTCACCGACGGAGATTTCGCTCCAATGCGCGAGATTCCTTCGTGCCATGTCCAACAAATCGCGTTGTCGCTCAATTTTCTGCGCAATCATGCAATGCAATGCCAGACTTCGTGCGTCCAGGATTCGGTGATCCGAGTAGCCTTGCTTACCGTCATCATCGCCAGGCACCCACACCCTGACATTCTTGAACCCGGAGTCGCGTTTTCGCTTGCGATACGCGCGCATTCTCTCAGCCGCTGTCAGCGGATTCGCTTTTCGGGGCCGCCCGCGCTTGTTGGTTCCTTTTTTCATTCAATTATAGTAACGCGTTACGATAATTAAAACAACCCCATACGGAATACTGCCTTCACACGGCAGAGGTCACTGGTTCAATCCCAGTATCACCCACCAATTAAATCAATTACTTAGCACGAGTTTCGGGATGAGAAACTCGG
>JAZFYI010000166.1:0-2150 GCA_036443455.1 Gammaproteobacteria bacterium | reverse complement strand
ACTTGCTTTCCGGGTCGTAAAAAATATCCAGGCCATTTCCCGGTGCACGCGACAGGCGCCGGAAATCCTTGTACTCAACGGGCTCGCCGTTGACCAGGTAGCGAGTGCCGGCGCTCAGACTCAGCGTCAATTCCACGCATTCGGAACAGCTGCGGACCAAAATGTAACCGTTGCTTTTCCCGGGCAAACGAAGATCCGAAGTCGAACTCTCAATACCTTCTTCCACGATCGTGATTTGTGTCGCCGCAATACTGAATACGGACAAGCTAAGGATCAGGGCCAGTGTTCGAATGTTCATGCTTTTTCTCCAAAAAAAACCGTTGACAATACAATTTGCCTGTTCAGGCAAGATCAGTTATTGCCGGGTCCGATAATGTAAAAACTCTGTTGATGGGTGGAAGTTGCACCACGGTTCGATGTCCCGGTGCTGGTGACATCGAAGTGATACGACAGAAACCCCGCCCCTGCGCCGATACTGAAACCGCTGGGTACGGGCGTCACTTCGTCAAATTGCATGTCATATCCGTAGTAGTTGCCGGTACTGCCTTGTATCGGTGCGGTCGGGACGACTGTCGCCGTTGTAGTGCTCCAGTTGCTGCTGGCGATCGCAAGATCGATCCCGGTTTCCGCCGACTGAAAGGCGTTCTGGGTATACCGCGCGTTCTGCGCCATTGCGACCTCGGTCGTCGAGCTCGTCATGCTCGATATCGCGAGCAGCGTCAGGACCATCAGCAGCACGAGGCCGACGATCAGCGCTGCGCCATTTTGCTTTCGGTTAACTGAGATGTTCATTATCTGTCTGTTCATCGCCTAGCTCCGTTAATTCACCCAGGAGTTGCGCAACTGGTAGGTTTCACTGACCAGCAAGCGTCTGAAATTGTCGTTAAAAGTCACGTTTTGATCCGCATAGACATAGTTGGTGGTATTGGTGAAGCCAGGTTCCGGTCTGTCGGCCCTGACCAGGAGCCAAACTTTGACCGCGACGATCTTGGCATTTGGATTGAAGCCGCCCGACAGAGGATCGATGAGCGGGTCCCCCGGATTGACCCAGCGATTCACAGAACCTCTGAAAGCAGAGCCAACGATGCTGGTATCCACGCCGAACTGAACCTGCAGATCCTGAATACCCGGGCTGACTTCCTGGTCCTGAACCAACGGCCCCGGAACCAGCGCTTTTCGCCGCAGTGACGGAACGCCAACTCCCGAACCGAACGGCACCGGCCCGGGCCCGGAATCCTGACTGACGTAATAGGCGTGCGTGATCAAGTTTGCGACCCGCGATGCGCTGCCGAGCGGTGCGGCCGGAATCACGCCGTCTGCAAACAGCGACCCCGCCATGCGCATCGAAAAAACCTGTATTCTGCCGGCTGTCGCCGCTGCTACCGGAGTACTGCTGGCATGCCGGGTCACGATGACGTCAGCCGTTGGCTGGGCACCGTTACCAAATGGCGGGCAACCGGCATAGGGGAAAATGTTGTTCGAGCCTTCGATCGCGAGATCGACGTCGATTGCCCAGTTTTGCCGACAGGAACCGGCGACGGCCAAGCCCGCGGGTATTACATCGGTTTCCGCGGCGGCGCCGAAAACAACGCCGGTATCGCTGCCTCGTCCCCAGAAACTGGCCAGGCGCATATCGGGACCCAGTATGGTCAGGGCCAAGCGAGCATTTTCCTGGATCCTACCCATGGTCTCATTGAGTCGATAGGTGTCCTTGCTTTTGAGAAAAATGGTGACGGCGCCAATCATCAAGATGCTGCCGATCAGCAAGGAGATCATCAGTTCGATCAGGCTCATGCCTGGCTGAGTTCGAAGAATGCGAGTCCGCTGTTTCATATCTGCACCGTCAACTGATATTGGGCGGGTAGAGCACTGCCCGCATCGTTCCAGACAACCGTGATAACAAAAGTCGTCGGCAAGGTGGCGACATTGACCGCAATCGTTGCTTGTCCGTTGGGTAGCGCAGTTGCCACTTCGGCCTGCCAGACCAGGAGATCGTTGGCAGCCATTTGTGTCGGCGTGCAATCCACACCGCCATTGACGCAGGCGAAATTGGCAGCGACGCCGGCATAGTCATTACGAGCGGTGCGGTTCGCGCGAATCCGGTCCGCCATGTCAGCCACCAGGATAACCGCCTGGCTATTGAGCAAGGC
>JAZFYI010000165.1:0-2757 GCA_036443455.1 Gammaproteobacteria bacterium | reverse complement strand
AGTTCCTTTTCTTATTTCAAGACCCTGCCGATCGATTTCCTGAAAATCGATGGACAGTTCATCACGGAAATTCTCGATGACGAGGCTTCCAGTGCGATCGTCGAAGCCATTACCCGGATGAGCCATGCGATGGGCGTGCAGACCATCGCCGAATACGTGAAAAACAGTTCCATCAAAGCGCATCTGAAGGAAATCGGCGTCGATTATGTGCAAGGCTTTGGCATCGCCAGGCCACGGCCGCTTGCCGATGAGCTGGAATCGCTGGCCACATTGCTCAAACCGGCAGGCAAGAGCAAGCGCGCCTGACCCACATCGGTATCCTAAACACGCCGCCGGGCTACCTATACGGTAGGGCCAACGATTACTATTGATCGCCTGGGACTTCAGATGAGGGGATGGCTATGGACCAACATGAAATCGTCATGCTGGGTCACGGTGAAATCGGCCGCGCCCTCGAGTCCGCCCTCGTGCCAAGACACCGCATATCGATCTGGGAAAAAGACCTGGATACCGGGGTGGAAAATATCCCTCTCGAGGAAGTGGTTGAGGCGAGTTGCGATCTGATCCTGTTTGCCATCCCCACCAGCCCGCATCGGGAAATCGCTGAACGAGTCCATCAGGCGGCGCCGCATGATGTGGCGTGCCTGACCATTGCCAAGGGACTCGATGCCGATGGCCATACGCCCGCGGACATCATGCAGCGTGTTTTTGGCGACGAGCGAGAATTCGGCGTGCTCTATGGGCCCATGATCGCCGAGAACCTGCTCGCCGGCCTGCCCGGATTTGCCACGGTCGCTTCGCAATCCGAGGCGGTTATTTCGCTGGTTCTCGAGCTGTTTGCCGGCAGCCATTTGCACGTATCGGGCAGCGCCGATGTGGTCGGTGCATCGTGGGCGGTCATTCTCAAGAACATCTATGTCCCGCTGGTCGGCGCGGCGGACGAACTGGGCCTGGGGGCCAACATTCGCGGTTTTTTGCTGGCCGCGGCATTGAACGAACTGGCGCGGATCGTGAAGCAATTCGGTGGCGAGGCCACGACCGTGTACGGACTGCCCGGCGCCGGCGACCTGATCACGACGGCGACCAGTTCGGGCTCCCACCATCGCAACGCCGGCATGAAACTGGCGGCCGGTCAGACCGATGAGTTGCTGGCAAGCGGCACCAACATTCGCGGTGAAGGATTTCACGCGTTGAGAATGCTCGATCAGCACAGGTTGATCGAGTTTGCTGATTTTCCGGTGGTCAGTGCCATGCGGGACCTGCTCGACAAACCGGAAAACGCACGGACAATCATCCTCAAGCTGTGCGAGAACGCATCGCTACTGCAATGACGTTTGACCCCAAAAGCCTGGTGGCGCATCGCGGCTGGCCATCGCGTTACCCGGAAAATACGCTGGCCGGGTTTTGTGCGGCTATAGGCGCCGGTGCGCGCAATCTCGAGTTCGACGTGCAGTTGACCCGCGACCAGGTACCGATGGTGATACACGACCACACGACCAAACGAACCGGTGCGAGTGCAGAAGATTTGTTTAATCTGAGCGCCAATTCAGCCAGCGAAATTTCGGTCGGCGAACCCAAACGATTTGCCGATCGTTTCGCCGATTCCACGATTCCGACGCTGGCGGAGGTCATCGCCATGCTGGATACTTTTAGCGGCCAGGTTTTTGTCGAAATCAAACGCGCCAGTATTTTGCGATTCGGAAATGACCGCTGCATCGATGCGATCCTGCCGCTGACCGATCGGCTGGGTGCTCGCGGCGTGATTATTTCCTTCGACCCGGAAGCAGTATCGATGGCGCAAAGCAAAGGCGCCAGACAAACCGGCTGGGTTATAAGCGCATACGATAAACAGACACTGAGTGCTGCGGCCGACATGCAACCCGATTACCTGTTTGTAAAACGCTCCAGGATCGCGCGCAAAAAATTACCGCCAAACGAAAATTGGCGCTGGGTCGTTTATGACGTCAACACACCAAAACAGGCGCTGGAATTATTCGATCGTGGCGCAGAAATGGTGGAAACGGATTTCATCGGGGAATTCCTGGCAAACGGCGATCAAGACAGTGACCAGTGACCCCAACGACCGCCACTGGACATTGGTACTCGATCAAGGTGGCCATGCGACTCGCGCGCTGGTATTCGATGAAACCGGAGATACGGTCGCCGGGTGCGAAGTCGAGATCGGCACCAGCCATCCATCGCCCGGCAGGGTCGAACATGAGGCGGGCAAGCTGATCGCATCCGTTGCCGAGTGCCTCGACCGGCTTGCCACCCAGTTAGGCGCGAAGACAGCAAAGGTCCGCAGCGCGGCCTTATGCACGCAGCGATCCAGTATCGCGTGCTGGTCGAAAAAAACGGGTGAACCGCTTTCGCCCGTTATCTCCTGGCAGGACACGCGTGCCGCGGACAGCCTGGAAAGTCTTTCACTGAGTCAGCCGGAGGTAGCGGAAATCACCGGCCTGCCCCGCTCGCCGCATTATGGCGCCAGCAAATTACGCTGGAGCCTCGAGCATCTCGACGATGTGCGATCGGCCCGGCCGGAAGACGACCTGGCCTTCGGCCCGCTCGCCAGCTTCATCTTGTACAACCTCAGTCAGGGCCGGCAATTCGCCGTCGATCCATGCAATGCTTCGCGCACCTTGCTGTGGGATATCCGCACCGGTCAATGGTCATCGCGGTTGCTGAACGCATTCGCCATCGACGGGGCGCTGCTGCCGACGATCCAGCCGAATCGCTATGCCTGGTGCGATCTGCAGT
>JAZFYI010000164.1:0-7312 GCA_036443455.1 Gammaproteobacteria bacterium | reverse complement strand
ATGAGCTGTTGCGAATCCTGGTGCTCTGGCTGGCGATACTGGGCGCGCTGGCGGCCAGCCGCGATCAGCGACATATCGCGATCGACGCGCTTACCCGCCATTTGTCACCGCGGCTGGGCATGCTGGCTGCCTTGTTCGTCAGCGTCTTCGTCGCCGTGGTCTGCGGATTCATCTGCCACGCTTCGTTCCTGTTTGTTAGGGGCGCCTATATCGCCAATGAATCGGTGCTCGGCGGCCAGCCGGCGTGGGTTTTTCAATCTATATTGCCGATCGGCTTTGGCCTGATGAGCTGGCGCTACCTGACGCACGCGGCACGACGCATACGCATCCTGCTGGGCAAGGCGGACTCCGATGATCCTGTTTAGCCTGGTATTGATCGCGCTGGCCCTGGTGGGCGCGCCCTTGTTCGCCATTATCGGCGCCAGCGCCATGTGGGGGTTCCTGCAGACGGAAACCCCGCAAGCCGTCATGGGTATCGAGCTTTACCGGATCGCCGAAATGCCGATACTGCTGGCGATACCGTTGTTTACTTTTGCCGGCTATGTGCTCAGCGAGAGCCAGGCGCCATCGCGGCTGGTGCGCCTGTCCAACGCATTGCTCGGCTGGATGCCCGGCGGGCTGGCGGTCGTTTGCCTCGCCACCTGTGCATTATTCTCCGCGTTTACCGGCGCATCAGGGGTTACCATCATCGCGCTCGGCGCGTTGCTCTATCCGGCGTTGCTCGAAGGCGGTTACCGCGAAGGATTCAGCCTGGGTGTCGTGACTTCCTCCGGCAGCCTGGGTCTGTTGTTCGCGCCTTCACTGCCATTGATTCTTTATGGCGTCGTATCGCAGGCGTCGATCGACAACCTGTTTCGCGCGGGCGTCACGCCCGGCGTACTGATGGTGGTCATGCTGTCGATCTGGTGCATCTGGTCGAGCCGCAAGAATCGCAAGGCGGTCCGGCGTTTTTCGTGGGCAGAAGTTCGCCAGGCGCTGCGCGAGGCGGGCTGGGAAATTCCGCTGCCGATCGTGGTATTGGGCGGCATTTACAGCGGTTACTTCGCGGTCTCCGAAGCGGCCGCGGTTACGGCACTTTATGTCCTGGTTCTGTATTTACTGATTCGTCGTGAAATAAAACTGGTCGAGATGCCGCGGATCATGCGCGAATCCATGGTGCTGGTCGGCGGCATACTGATGATCCTCGGCGTTTCGATCGCATCGACCTCGCTGATGATAGACCTGGAAGTTCCGCAAAAGATGCTGACGGCAATCAACAGTTATGTCAGCGGGCAAGTCAGTTTCCTGTTGCTAATGCTCCTTTTCCTGCTGATTCTGGGTGCGATCCTGGATATTTTTTCGGCCTTGGTGCTGATCGTTCCGTTGTTGCTACCGGTGGCCCAGAGCTATGGCATACACCCGCTGCACTTCGGCATCATTTTCCTGGCAACCATGGAGTTGGGCTACCTGACCCCGCCGGTCGGTCTCAACCTGTTTATATCCAGCTACCGGTTTGAAAAGCCGATTACCAGTGTCTACCTGGCGACAATTCCATTCTTCCTGATTTTGTTGCTCAGTGTGCTGGTAATTACTTTTGTCCCGCAGTTATCATTGTGGCTGGTTCCTGATTGACTGTGCCTGTCTTGCGTGGGTCCTGAATTGTGTCACGGTGTATAGCATGATTATTTTTAAAACGATTGGCCGCTTGATCCGCTTCCTGTTGAGTACTCTCGATGGCATGCGGCGGGTGCTGCATTTTATCCTGTTGTTGCTGATTTTCTCGTTGATCATCGCGGGTCTTGCGGGTGATATCAAAATGGTGCCTGCATCAGCGGCGCTGAGAATCGCGCCATTCGGCAATATCGTCGAGCAGTACCAGGGCGATGCCGTCGATCGTGCGCTGGATGAAATACTGGGCGAGGCGGAGCCACAGGCATTGTTGCATCACCTGGTCGAAGCATTGGAAAAAGCGGCGGATGATCCGCGAATTTCATCGGTGGTGCTGCAGTTGAATCGAATGGGTGGCGCAGGCCTCAGCAATCTGCAAACCATAGGCAGGGCGATAGACAAATTCAGGGAAAGCGGCAAGCCGGTCATCGCCATCGGTGATTATTATTCGCAGGGACAGTATTACCTGGCATCGCGTGCCGATGAAATCTACATGCACCGGCTCGGTGGCGTGTTTATCGACGGTTTTGGCTATTACCGGCTATACATGAAAGAGGCGCTCGATAAGCTGAAGTTCAACATGCATGTGTTTCGTGCGGGCAAATACAAGTCATATGGAGCGCCGTACGAACGGAACGACATGTCGGCCGAGGAAAAGGAAGAAAGCACCGAGTGGCTTGGCGATCTGTGGACCGCGTATCAAACTGACGTGACCACAGCCCGCGATCTGAATGCGGAGGCCGTGTCTGATTACGCCAATAATTTCATCTCCGAACTGCGCGTCGAGCAGGGAAACATGGCGGAGGTCGCGGTAAATTCCGGCCTGGTCGACGAGTTGCTCAGCCACGAGGAAATGATGGACAGGCTGATCGATATCGCGGGCAGCAATGGCGATGACTACAAGGCGTATAGCTATATCGATTACGACGATTATGTTGCAGCGCTAAGCGCTGAAGAGACGATGATTCCCGACAGCGCCGACAAGATCGGCGTCATCGTCGCGTCGGGCAGTATTTTCAGTGGCCGACAACCGCCTGGCAAAATCGGCGCAGATTCGCTCGGTCGCCTGATCAGGGATGCGCGTGAGGACGACAGCATCAAGGCGGTCGTCTTGCGCATCGATAGCCCGGGTGGCAGCACCTTCGCAACCGAGGTGATATTCCAGGAGCTGGTTTCATTGCGTGATGCGGGCAAGCCGCTGGTGGTTTCCATGGGCGATGTCGCCGCATCCGGCGGTTACTGGATCGCCTTGCCCGCAGATAAAATATGGGCCAACCCGACGACCATCACCGGGTCGATCGGCGTAATCGCGATGTTTCCGAGCTTCGAGGGCAGTCTGAACGCACTGGGGCTGAACGTGGATGGTATCGGCACAACCTCGTTGAGCGGTCAGTTCAACCCGGCCACCGGTCTGGGCGAACAGGGCAGCGAGCTGATTCAGCTCGGTGTCGATTTCAGTTATCGTGAATTCCTGCAAAAAGTTTCGGATAACCGGGACATGAGCATGAGCGAAGCGGATGAGCTTGCGCAGGGCAGGGTCTGGAGCGGTATCGACGCCTACAACCTGGGCCTGGTCGACGAACTCGGCGACCTGGCGCAGGCGCTGGATTCGGCCGCCGAACTGGCGGGTCTCGACGAGTACTCCGTGCAATACATCGAGCGCGAACTCAGTTTCGAGGAATCGCTGGTGCTGAGATTGTATGGCGCGGCGCAGGCCGTCGTGCCGGCCCGCGCGGGCTCAGGCGGATGGAGCGAACCGTTCAAGCAGGTTGCGGCCACGGTGCAGAAAAATTTCGAAAACCTGGCCAATTTCAACGACCCGCGCGGCATGTATTACTACTGCTTCTGCGAAAAGCAGTGAAAGAAGCCGGCCCGGCGCGTTCAATTTAATTTTTTGCTTTTCCAGTATTTTGTGCCGGTAATATCCGCCGTTAACATCAGACCGACATCGGTAATCGGGTATATAGCCATGCCATGGTTGAATGTCGTCCCGGCGTTGGCGCCTTTGACGCCCGCAACCGCGCTGGCGGATACATCGGCCGTCCAGCCGTATTCCACGAAGTCCTCAAAAACCTTCTTGGTCTCGAACAGGAAAACCACCTGGTATTTGTGAGCGCCCAGCCCCAGGTTGAGACCGCCGAGACCCATGTTCATATAGGATTTTTCACCGGTGGCTTTTGTGACCGCCACACCCGAGCCGCCGCCGCCGGTAATAATGATCGATATTTTGACATTGCTAAAGACCGCGTAGGCGTAACTTTCGTCGTAAAGCCGTTTGGCGCCGCTGCTTTCCTTGAACAGACCCTTGAGCGTGGCCGCTGCCATCGCATCGATTTCCGCCCGCTTGTCGGCGATTTTTTGCGGATTGCTGCTCGCGCAGGCGACCAGGGATAACAAGGCGATGCTGAGAATTAACTTTTTCATTGCAGGATCCTGTTGGGTTTTTAACCGTTGAATGGTACGTCAATGCCGGCCGCACAACCTGCGACCAACGCACATTATGAATAATCCGTTTGCTTACTGCATTTGGCGCTGTTTGGCGACAATGCCGGGAATAAAGGCTTTTCCTTAGAAATCATCCTGTTAACCGAGGCAATGAGTTTAATGCATGAACGCGGATGCCGGGCGCAGCCCTGTTTCTCCCGCGGCCGGTTTCAGGCCAGCCAATCCAGGATGACTTTACCGGATTGCCCCGATCGCATGATGTCGAATCCTTGTTGAAACTCGCTGAGCGGAAAATGGTGCGTGATCACGGGGCTGATATCCAGCCCGCTTTGCAGCATGCTGGTCATTTTGTACCAGGTCTCAAACATCTCGCGCCCATAAATACCTTTGATCTCAAGTCCCTTGAAAATGATTTGCTGCCAATCGACAGCCGTTTCTTCGGGCGGCAGGCCAAGCAGCGCGACCTTGCCGCCGTGGTGCATGGTCCGCAGCAGGTCACGCAGCGCCATCGGGTTGCCGGACATTTCCAGGCCGACATCAAAGCCTTCGGTCATGCCCAGCGCATCCATGACCTCGTCGAGCGACCCGTTGGCCACGTTATGCGCGACGCTTGCACCCATCTTGCTGGCGAGACCCAGCCTATAGTCATTGACATCGGTGATCACCACATGGCGTGCGCCCGCATGACGGGCGATAGCGGCGGCCATGATGCCGATCGGTCCGGCGCCGGTGATCAATACGTCCTCGCCAACCAGGTCGAAGGACAGGGCGGTGTGGGTGGCGTTACCCAGCGGATCCAGAATCGACGCGATATCGTCACCGATCGAGTCCGGCAGCTTGAAAACGTTTTGTGCGGGAATGCACAAAAACTCGGCGAAACAGCCGGGACGATCGACGCCTACACCCTTGCTGTTGCGACACAGGTGCCGACGCCCGGCCCGGCAGTTGCGGCAATAGCCACAGGTGATGTGTCCTTCACCGGAGACCCGGTCTCCGGCTCGATAGCCATCGACCTCGCCGCCGGTCTCCACGATTTCACCGACAAATTCATGACCGACATGCATGGGGACCGGGATGGTTTGCCTGGCCCAGGCATCCCAGTTGTAAATGTGGATGTCGGTGCCGCAGATTGCGGTCTTGCTGATCTTGATCAAGACATCGTTATGCCCCAGTTTCGGCCGCTCGACTTCATCCAGCCAGATGCCGGGTTCGGATTTCTTTTTGACCAGTGCCTTCATGATCTTTCCTCAGGAGATGATGTCCAGCTCACGACCGACCTTGGCAAATGCGGCGATCGCCCGATCCAGATGTTCCGTTTCATGGCCTGCCGATATCTGGGTCCTGATCCTGGCCTTGCCTTTGGGGACCACGGGGAATGAAAAACCGACGACATAAATACCTTCATCGAGCATCAGTTCGGCCATCCGGCCGGCAAGCCTGGCGTCGCCGAGCATGACCGGAATAATGGGATGCTCTCCCGGGACCAGGTCGAAACCCAGTTCGCTCATTTGTTTCCTGAAATATGCGGCGTTGTCGTGTAATTTGTCGCGCAGACTGGTATCCGTTTCCAGCATATCCAGTACCTTGATGGAAACTGCCGCCACCACCGGCGCGATGGCGTTGGAGAATAGATAAGGCCGCGAACGCTGGCGCAGCCAGCCGACCACTTCCTTGCTGGCCGCCGTGTAACCGCCGGCAGCGCCACCCAATGCCTTGCCCAGGGTCCCGGTCAGTATATCGACGCGACCGATCACATCGCGATATTCATGGGTTCCGCGCCCTTGCTTACCCATAAAGCCGGTCGCATGCGCGTCATCGACCATGACCAGCGCGCCATATTTGTCCGCCAGGTCGCAGATGTCCTGCAGATTCGCGATGACTCCATCCATCGAAAAAACACCATCGCTCGCGATCAGCTTTACCCGGGCGTCCCTGGCAGCCTTGAGCTGTTGCTCGAGATCATTCATATCGTTATTGCGGTAGCGAAAACGCTGTGCCTTGCAAAGCCGTACGCCGTCGATGATGCTGGCATGATTGAGTTCATCGCTGATGATCGCATCGCTGGCATCCAGCAAGGTTTCAAACAAACCGCCGTTGGCATCGAAACACGAGGGGTAGAGGATCGTTTCCTCAGTCCCGAGGAATCCGCTGATGCGCTCCTCGAGTTCCTTGTGCACGCTTTGCGTGCCGCAGATAAAACGCACCGACGCCATGCCAAAGCCATAGCGATCGAGCGCTGCGTGCGCCGCCTCGATCAGTGCCGGATGATTGGCCAGGCCGAGATAATTGTTGGCGCAGAAGTTGACGACCTCGCTGTCATCGGCGAGCTGGATGTTCGCTTGTTGCTGCGAACGAATCACGCGTTCGGCTTTATATAGCCCCGCTGTTTTCAATTCTTCGGTGTCCTTGCTCAAGCGGTGCAAAAATGCCTGGTCCACGTCATCCCTCCCGGCGGCAAACAGTGGCGAATTATAGCAGTACAATAACGCCGGGCCGGGCTTCGATGAGTTGCGTGTGGAAAAACCAAGACTCGACAAATGGTTATGGCAGGCGCGGCTGTTCAAGACCCGCGTGCTGGCCGCGCGCGAGATTCGTGCCGGCCGCGTGCGGGTCAACGGTGGCCGCGTCAAGCCATCGCGGTCGCTGGAACAAAATGATTTGCTGGCGATCCGCCGCGAAGGCTATGTACAGCAATTGAGAATCGTCGATTTTGCTACGCGGCGGGGTCCGTCCAAAGAGGCGGCGATGTTGTACGTGGAAACAAAAGAAACTGAAACGGCGAGGCTGGATGCGGCTGCCAGGCACAAGGCCGGTACGGCTCGCGCACCGGCGCCCGCCAGGAGACCGGACAAACGGCAAAGGCGAGACATCCGCAAATCGCTGGGCAAGGGCTAGCGTATTGGCGAGCGATAGTTTGGACTTCACGCCGGCAATTGGGTGCTTTGCCGGTGGTTCCAGTTTAAAATCCGCTTCCGCATTCATCGTTGAGAACAGACCATGCAGACCCCCGGAAAAGAGGAAAACCAGGCCGGTGAATTTATTTTTTCCGACCTGGATGTGCCGGTGTCCGCTGTGGGTCGCGCCATCAACGCGTTTTATCTCGCCGATGAAAGCGCAACCGTTGGCGATCTGCTGGAGCGCGCACGACTGACACCCGAGCAGGCGGACAAAGTCAGTCGCCATGCAACCCGCCTCGTCGAAGCGGTCCGGCGTAACCGGA
>JAZFYI010000163.1:0-33113 GCA_036443455.1 Gammaproteobacteria bacterium | reverse complement strand
ATGAGGATGTGGAGCGCCTGCTCGCCGCCCTGGAAAGACACTTGTAATCGAAAAAAGGGGCCGCTGTGGCGCTTTCGCACGACTGCAGGGACGCAGGAGGTAGAGCAACGCAGGAGCAGTTGCCGAGCAGGAATATTTCTACCGCGCAGACTCCTAAGCTGACCGTGGCTTGCCTGTGTCTGTTGCTCGCTGCCTGCGGATACCAGTTACAAAGCTACGACCGTTTGCCGGCGGAGATGCAGCAAACTTTTTTGCAGGCCGGGAACCATTACAGCCCATTCTATCGCCAGTTGCGCCGCGCGCTGGACGACGCCGGCATCACGCTGACCAGCGACCCGAACCAGGCCACTGCCACACTGGTGATCAGCAAGGATGACACGGGGCAACGCCTGGTCACGATTTCCGCGCAGAACCAGCCACTCGAGTTTGAAGTGTTTTATGAAATCAGCTACCTGGTCAAGTCCAAAGACGGTGCGTTGCTGCCCTTGCAGGCGATATCGGTCACGCGGGATTACACCTATGACCAGACCATCGTGCTCGGTAAACGCCAGGAGGAGGAAATCCTGCGCGAGGAGCTGGCCCGCGACCTGGTCAGACGAGTGCTGCGTTCGCTCGATTCGATCGGCAAAGGATCAAGCAAGGGCGCGAGCGCATTCATAAATAATCCGGGCTAGTGGCCTGCCCGGCCGCCATGGCATGCGCCTTGTCGGGGTGGCAGCCATGGCAGCGCGCGGTTATGATAAAACCCGTAAAGCCACTGGCTTGCCCAGCATGACTTGGAGACAGGATGCAGCCGCTGAGACGCCGGCAATGACAATAACCGCACGAGCACTGGCCCGCCCTGGGTGTCGCATCGTTGCACCCGGGCGAGGCGCACAGATTCCTTAGTGACTACCGATAACCGGCACAGCCCCGAACCTGCGGAAACCTTGCACCCTGTCTATCTGATCGCCGGGGATGACCCGCTGTTGGTCCAGGAAGCCGTCGATGCCATCAGAAAGCGGGCTGCCGGCGCAATCCGCAAGACTTTTTTTGCTACCGATGATTTTGACTGGCAGGAACTGCTCGCCAGTGGCGACAACCTGTCACTGTTTGGTGACCGGCAACTGGTCGAGATGCACATCCCCGGCGGCAAGCCCGGGGCCACCGGCAGTCGCGTGCTCAGGGAGATCGCGGCAGATCCACCCGAACACGATACGCTGCTGGTCATCGCCTCCGCTGCGAAACACTTCGAGCTGAAAAAGGCTGCCTGGGCCAAGGCCTTGACCGCCGCCGGCCAGCGGATCGATGCCTGGACGCCAAAACCCGAGATGATGCAGCAGTGGGTCCGTGATCGTATGCAGCGGGCCGGTCTCCAGCCGGACGCCGCGGCCGTGCGCTTGCTGGCAGATCGTGTCGAGGGAAACCTGGTGGCCGCGTCGCAGGAAATTCAGAAACTGTTGCTGTTGCGCGGGCCGGGTCCGGTCGATGAAAGAGCGGTCAGCGAGGCGGTGACCGACAGCGCCCGCTTCGATGTATTCCAGCTCACCGGGGCCGCGCTGGCCGGCAGGGCGGATCGCGCCTTGCGGGTGCTGTATGGGTTGAAAGCAGAGCACCTGGCGCCACCGATCGTATGCTGGGCGCTGGCCCGCGATATCATCGATCTTTGCCTGATCGCCGGCGCGCCGCCGGGGGCCAGGGCAAAAATGGCGCCGTTCAGAGCCCGCCAGCTGCAACCGGGGGCCCGCCGGCTTGGCATCGACAACTGCCGGCAATTGCTGATGGCGGCGACCCGCGCCGATGCGATATCCAAGGGTCAGCTCCCGGGCGACGCCTGGGCCGAGTTCGCCGCGATCCTCAGCGCGATGGCCGGTAAACCGCTCGGGAAAGCGGCATGAACCCGATCGGAATTTTTGGCGGCACCTTCGACCCGATCCATTACGGGCACCTGCGTACGGCGTTCGAAATCGTCGAGGCCTTGCGCCTGACCGAACTTCGCTTCATGCCATGTGGCGTACCGCCGCACCGCGAGGCGCCGGTCGCCAGCGCTGCGCATCGGCTGGCCATGGTCCAGGTCGCCACGGAGGCGCAGCATGGCTTTGTCGTCGATGACCGCGAGATCAGGCGGGAGGGCCCTTCCTACTCGGTCGATACACTCAGCGAACTGCGCGCCGAGTTTCCAGGCCGCTCGCTGTGCCTGATCGTGGGCATGGACGTATTTCTCGGTTTACCGAAGTGGTATCAGTGGCGTGAGATTCTTCACCTGGCCCATGTCGTCGTTGCCCAACGGCCCGGCTGGCGCGCGCCGGGCCTGGGACCGTTGGGTGAGTTGCTGGTCGATCGTGGCACCGCGAGGGTCGGTGAACTGCATGACTCGCTGGCCGGGTCGATTTATATTCACGCCGTAACCCAACTGGAAATTTCTTCTTCCGGTTTGAGAAAGCTGGTCGCCGATGGCGGTGACCCGCGCTTCCTGGTGCCGGACGCTGTCCGGCAACTGATCTCGGATACTGGTTGTTATTGCGATTCGAAGCTGGCGAACAGCGCCGGCTGAACTTATTTTTCAAAAACCGAGGACCTGCATGGAAACCAAAAACCTGATCGACCTTGTGATAAACGCGCTCGAGGACTTGAAAGGACTAGACATCGAAGTCCTGGATGTCAGCGACATGACAACCATCACCGATGCCATGGTGATCGTCAGCGGAACATCCAATCGCCATGTGCGCTCGCTGGCCGACCACGTGGTCATGAAAGCCAAGCAAAGCGGGCACCAGCCATTGGGCGTGGAAGGCGAACGCCAAGGCGACTGGATCCTGGTCGATCTGAACGACGTGCTGGTGCACGTGATGCTGCCAAAGGCGAGAGATTTTTATAACCTGGAGAAACTCTGGAAAATCAGCGGTGCGGCCAGGCGTGCTGCCCAGTCCAGTTCGTAGCCCGGCGCTGCGCGATGCGTCTGACACTGATCGCTGCCGGAACCCGCATGCCGGCATGGGTCGAACAAGGATACCAGGAGTATGCGCGCCGCCTGGGTGGTGACTGCCGGCTGGAACTGGTGGAAATCCCGCTGGGTCTGCGCACCCGGCGATCCTCCGCTGACCAGGCCAAAAAGGACGAGGGTGAGCGTATGCTCCGCAAGGTCTCGGCCGGCGATCGCGTGATCGCCCTGGAGGTCACGGGCAAAGCCCTGGATACCAAGGGGCTGGCCAAATGTCTCGAGGACTGGCGTCGGGACGGTCGGAATGTCACCTTGTTGATCGGCGGTCCGGACGGCTTGTCCGCCGCCTGTTTGCAAAAAGCCGAATTCAGGCTGTCTTTGTCCGCACTGACGCTGCCCCATGGGATGGTTCGGGTGTTGCTGGCCGAGCAAATCTATCGGGCCTGGAGCTTATTGCATAACCACCCCTACCATCGCGCCTGAAAGGCGGCTTGCCACCTCCGCTGCGATGCCACAAACTGGCTGAATGTCTGCCAAATACCTGTACCTGGCTTCGCGCTCGGCGCGCCGTCAGCAACTGCTGAGACAGATCGGCGTTGAATTTTCCTGTCGTGCGGCCGATGTCGATGAAAGCAGTCTCGATGGCGAGGAAGCGGCCGTCTATGTCGAGCGCCTGGCCATCGAAAAGGTGCAGGATGTTGCCGGCAGCACCGTGCAGGACAATGCCGTGGTGTTGGCTGCCGATACCGCGGTCGTTTTGGACGGGAGGATTTTTGGCAAGCCGGCGAACCGTGACGATGCCAGGGAAATGCTGCGGGCCCTGTCCGGAAAAGAGCACCAGGTTTTTACCGCGGTCGCCATGTTCGCCGATGGAAAAACAGCCACCCGGCTCAGCGTCAGCGAGGTGAAGATGCGGCCGCTCGGCAAAGCGCTGATCGAGCGCTATTGGCAAACCGGTGAACCCGAGGGCAAAGCCGGCGGTTACGCCATCCAGGGCTATGCCGCCGGTTTTATCGAAAGCCTCACCGGCAGTTACAGCGGCGTGATGGGGTTGCCGCTTTGCGAAACCGTGGAATTGCTCGAGCAGGCCGGTATCGGCTGGGCTTTGCAGCATGCGCCGGTGAATCATGGCTAAGGAAATTCTGGTCAATGTCTCGCCACGCGAAACACGTGCCGTCGTCGTCGAAAACGGGGTAGTGCAGGAAGTCTATATCGAGCGTGCGAGCCGTCGCGGGCTGATCGGCAATATTTACAAAGGCCGGGTCGCGCGGGTTTTGCCGGGCATGCAGGCGGCATTCATCGACCTCGGCCTGAAGCGTACCGGCTTCCTGCATGTGTCGGACATGGCCGGTGGCCGGCAGGATAACGGCAACGGGGAAACGCGCGCGGAGGATATCCGCAGGCTGGTCAGCGAAGGCCAGGAATTGCTGGTGCAAGTGTTAAAGGATCCACTCGGCAGCAAAGGGGCAAGGCTGACGACTTTCGTCACCTTTCCCTCACGTTACCTGGTTTATTTGCCACGCGGGAACGCCATCGGCATTTCATCGCGAATCGAGGACGAGGAAGAAAAACTGCGTCTGAAAGGTCTGCTCGAAACGATGATGGATGGCCAGCCAGATGGGGGGTTTATCGTCAGGACGGCTGCCGAGGGCGCTGATTTTGACGCTCTGCGTGCAGACATGATGTACCTGCTTCGGCTTTGGGATGTCGTCGAAAAAAACTACGCGCGTGGCGCTGCCGGGGAAATCGTACACGCCGATCTCGATCTGCCGCTGCGGATACTGCGTGACCTGCTTGGCGACGACATGGAACGCATCCGCGTGGACTCTGCCGACAGCCTCGTCGAGATGCAGGAATTCGCGACGACCTTCATTCCCGAACTGGCGGCGCGTATCGAAGCGTACCCGGACGAACGGCCGATTTTTGACCTGTACGGCATCGAGGACGAAATCGAGCGCGCCCTGGGCCGGACCGTGCCGCTAAAATCCGGCGGTTACCTGGTGATCGACCAGACCGAGGCGATGACGACGATAGACGTCAACACCGGCGGCTATGTCGGTCATCGAAATCTCGAGGAGACGATTTTCCGTACCAACCTGGAAGCCACGGTTGCGATCGCCCGGCAACTGCGGCTCAGAAATCTCGGTGGCATCATTATTCTCGACTTTATCGATATGGACGAACCGGGGCATCGCTCGCAGGTGCTCCAGGCATTGGAAAAAGCCCTGGCCAGTGACCACGCGAAAAACAATATCAGCACGATTTCCGAGCTTGGCCTGATCGAAATGACTCGCAAAAGAATCCGGGAGAGTCTTGAACATGTGCTTTGCTACGCTTGTCCAAGCTGTGACGGCCGTGGTTTTTTAAAGACACCGGAAACGATATGTTACGAGATATTCCGGGAAATACTGCGCCAGAATCGGCAATTCGATTTTCAGGAATTATTGGTGCTGGCGTACCCGGAAGTCATTGAGTTGCTGGTCGATGAGGAATCGGCAAGCCTGGCGGAGCTGGAACAGCTCACCGGCAAGCCGATCCGGCTGCAAAGCGAATCGCTGTATGCGCAGGACCAGTTCGACGTCGTTTTGATGTGAGGCCGTTGCTAAACCCATGACCCTGAGACGAAGAATATTCAACGGGCTTGTCTTGCTGGTGGCAATACTGGTCATCGGTCTGGCGATATTGCTCGGTCTGTTCCGGCTGACCGCGGCCCAGCTTCCCGAGTATCGCGCCGATCTAGAGGAGAAGGCCAGTATCGCCGTTGGCTTACCGGTGCGTTTCGGCTCGGTGGACGCGCGCCTGCGTTTGCATGGGCCGGAGCTGATTTTCTATGATGTACGAGTGCTGGACCCGGACACCGGTGCGGTGTTGTTTCGCGCCAGCAGGGGAGGGGTCACCATCGACCTGATCACCCTGATCAGGGACAGAAAAGTCAGTGCGGCCCGGGTATCTCTGGATGGCGCCAACATCAAGCTGGAACGAACACGCGATGGTGTGACCCGGATCCAGGGCCTGGAAACACCAGCCGCCGGTTCCGGCAATGGTTTGAGCGCGGCGGAATTGCCGGTCGGTATATTCGAACTCACGCATACCGATTTTGTCATCGAAGACCTGAAAAACGAGCTCGGGCCGTGGGGTTTCCGTGATGTCGAATTGCAGTTGCAGAATGACGGCCAGAACATCGTTATCGACGGCAGGGTCGAACTGCCCGATGATTTCGGTGAGTCGCTTTCCTGGCATGCGGAGTTGAACGATATCGCTGCCGGTCCGGATATCCAGCAGTGGCAGGCGCATGTCCAGGCGACCCGGCTCGACCTTTCGAACCTGTCAAAACTGACGCCCGAGCGCTACCGGGTGATCGAGGAAGGCAGCGGAGACATAAGTTTGCATGTATTTGTCGATGGCGGCCAGTTGCAGCATGCCAGCGTCCGGCTGGACCTTGCCGAAACCAGGATATTTCTCGCACCGGGGTCCGTGGCATCGATTGCCTACGACGTCATAGACGGCCGGCTCGAGCTGGACAGGCTTGGCAACGGCTGGTCGGCCACCGCCAGGGGTTTTAGCATCGAGCAGGCTGGTCGGCGTTGGGAAAAGAGCGATGTACGGCTCGATTACCTGGATCTGCCGGCGACGGAATCCGGCGATGAGCCGGGCGCCGCGGGCCATGAAATCATCCTTGAAGCCAGTTTTTTGGGCATCGAGGAACTCGCGGTGCTCGCGGGCTGGCTGCCCGACATGGAGATCAAGGATCGGCTGCTGGCGCTACGGCCCGAAGGGCGCTTGCGCAACTTGTCGTTGAACTACAGCGATCGTGGTGAGGGAGCGGTCGAATATCGGTTCAGCACGGAATTTGACGGCTTGGCGATATCGGACCAGGGCGGTCTGCCGGGCGTACGCGGTTTGTCGGGAACAGTGACCGCCGAAAACAATGGCGGGACGATCACCCTGCACAGCCAGGGGCTGGAGCTGGATGCTCCGCGGCTGTTTCGCACTCCAGTGTTGTTCGATTCTGTCGGCGGCGAGGTGGAGTGGCAGCAGCAGGCGGGCAGCCTGCGGGTTTTGGCAAGGGACCTGACGTTTTGGCACCAGGACATGCAACTGCTTAGCTCGGCGAGCGTCGAATGGCCGGAAAGCGGTGAGCCACACATTCAGTTGACCACACAGGTCAACGATCTGCATGTGTCATATATCCCGGGGATACTGCCGGCCGGCGTCATGAGCGAAAGCCTTGTGCTGTGGCTGGACAGCGCACTGCTGGATGGGTCCATCCCCGAGGCAAAACTGGTCATCGATGGGCCACTGCATAAGATTCCTTTTCGGAATGGCGAAGGTGTTTTTAGTGCGGAGTTTCCGCTGCGGGATCTCAAACTTCAATATGGCGATGACTGGCCTGTCGTAAGCGGCCTCAATTTGCAGGCCAGCTTTAGCGGGTCCCGGTTCAGTGCGCATGGTGAGGGCGGCCAGGTATTGGGAACCCGGGTGCGTACGATAACAGCGGGGATCGAGGACCTGGCCCTGCCGGTACTCGATCTGCACGCGAACATCGGGGGCCGGATGGAGGACACCTGGCAGTTTGTATTGCAAAGCCCGCTGGCGGATTTACTGGGCGAACCGGTTGAGTTGTTTACCGTCTCCGGCCAGAACGAGATCGACCTGGAGTTGCAACTCAACCTGCGAGATGTTTCCGAAGTGGAGGTCGAGCTGGGGGTCGAAATCAGTGACGGTACGCTGGATATCGATGGTCTGGATCCGGGGTTTTCGCAAATCAACGGCAGCCTGCGCCTGGACGGCAAGCTGCTCACAGCCGAACGGCTGGATGCGCACTTCCTGGATTACCCGGTACAGATCAATATCGAACCTCAGCTGACCCCGAACAGAACGCTGGCGGTGATCAGCGTGGATGGGCATATCGATGGTGAAGATTTTGCCCGCCTCGGCGTGCCGATGGCACACCTGGCAAGCGGCACGGCGGCTTATCGCGCCAACGCGACCGTGGCGACCAGTGGCGGCGGCAATTTTCTGCTGCGGGTCGAAAGCAATCTGGAAGGCATGATTCTGGATTGGCCCGAACCACTGAAGAAACCCGCGGCGAGCCGGTCGTTGCTGGTCTATCTGGAATTGCTGCCCGATAGCCTGATGGACCTGATGATCGAGTACGAGCCGGGCATCAGCGCTGCCTTGCGGCTGACGAAAGCGCCCGATGAATCCTGGCAAATACTGACCGGGATGGTGACCACCGATGGCGGGGCCACCTTGCCCGAAGAACCGGGGCTACTGGTCCGTGGATACCTGCCCCGCGTCGACCTGGGTGAATGGCTGAGCCTTGGCGACTCGGACGGCGGCGAGTCCGAAGTCGAGTTGCAAACGATAGTGCGAGAGATCGATGTTTCGATCGGGCAAGGCCGCGCCGTCGGTTTTGAGTTTGGAGCGCTGGGGCTGAATATGCGGCGCTCGGAGGACCGGTGGTTACTCGCGGTTACGGGCGAAGCGATCGAAGGGACGATGGAGATTCCATACCGGCTGAATGAATCAACCATAACGGCCGACATGCAGCGAGTCTGGCTGACGGAAAAAATCAGCGCGGAGGATGGGGGCAATAGCCATCCGGTCGATCCGAGGAATATTCCCGGGGCGGATATCGTCGTGGCTGACTTCAAACTCACCGATATGCGGCTTGGGAAAGCAACGGCCAGCGCCAGGCGCAGCATCGCTGGAATCGTCATCGAACACCTGGAGTTTGAAACGAAATCGATGAAGGGGACGGGCAACGCAAGCTGGCTGACTCTCGAGAGCGGTGAGGAGACGCAGCTGGACCTCGTGCTGGAGTCAAATGACCTTAGCGCCGCCTTGGCAGACCTGAACATGACGCGCTCGATTCGCGCCAGGAAGGGCGACGTCAGTCTTCAGGTCTACTGGCCGGGCGCCCCCAACGATGATTTTCTGTCGGTGATATCCGGCAATATCAGCATGGATTTCCGCAACGGAGAACTCCGGGATTTGGAGCCGGGCGCCGGCAAGCTGCTTGGTTTGCTCAGTATCACGGCTTTGCCGCGACGTCTCGCCCTGGACTTCAGCGATGTGTTCGCATCGGGGTTGTCCTTCGACCGGCTTAGCGGAGATTACGTACTGCGAGACGGCGATGCCTTTACCAACAACCTGACCCTGGATGGCCCGACTGCCAAGGCCGTCGTGGTGGGGCGGACCGGCCTGGGAGCGCGGGATTACGACCAGACCGCCGTGGTTACCGCCAGCATTGGCAATACGCTGCCGGTGGCCGGAGCGCTTGCCGGTGGACCGGCGGTTGGCGCCGCCGTCTGGTTGTTGTCGAAAATGTTCCAGAAACCGCTGGACGACCTGTCCCAGGGCTACTACCGGATAACCGGTAGCTGGGATGACCCGCTCATCGAACCGGTAAAGGCGGAAACCGAAGTCGCGAACGTATCCAACAGCGAAAGCGGTTGATACCCATAGCAAACGCAGATGAGCAAAATAGCGCTAATCCAGATGCGCAGCGGCGCGCAAGTGGCAGCCAATCTCCAGGCTGCGGCGACATACATAACGCACGCGGCTGAACAGGGCGCCAGGCTGGCGGTATTGCCGGAAAACTTTGCGCTGATGGCAAGAGAATCGCAGCGGCGCGATATTGCCGAAGCGCCCGGTGCCGGACCGTTACAGGACTTCCTGTCGGAGCAGGCGAGAAAAAACGCGATCTGGCTGGTTGCGGGGACCATCCCTCTGCTCGACGACGATCATGAAGCTGCAGAATGTCCACCGGCCGCCAGTTGCCTCGTGATCGACTCCGATGGCGGCCAGGTAGCCCGTTACGACAAGATTCACCTTTTCGATGTGGGCATTCCCGGGCGGGAAGAGGCATACCACGAGTCAGCCCATACTCGCCCTGGCAGCAAGGTCTGTTGCGTGGATACGCCGATCGGCCGGCTCGGTCTGGCAGTTTGCTATGATATTCGTTTCCCGGCGCTGTTCATGCAGCTGATGGATCAGGGCATGGAAGTTCTGGTGCTGCCGGCCGCATTTACCGCGGGCACCGGGAAGGCGCACTTGGAGATTTTGCTGCGTGCACGCGCCATCGAGAGCCTGTGTTATGTTGCTGCCGCCGCGCAAGGTGGTCACCATGAGAATGGGCGGGAGACCTGGGGGCACAGTATGCTGGTAGACCCCTGGGGCGCCATTAACGAGGAGATGGACAAGGAACCCGGCGTCCTGATCGCCGAAATAGGCATCGACGAACTCAAAAGCATTCGGCAACGATTTCCGGTGCTGACCCACGAACGACTGGATTACAAGTACTGATGAGCGACAAGGCATTACAAATAGCGCGCGAGCGAATCCTGGGGCCGTCAGGGTTGGAAGACGATCACCTGATCGGCTTGCTGGCCAGGCTCAGTGGTCCCGATATCGATTACTGCGATCTGTATTTCCAGCATTCGCGCCACGAATCCTGGGTGCTCGAAGACGGTATCGTCAAAGAGGGCACGCAGAGTATCGATCAGGGTGTCGGCGTGCGTGCGATCAGCGGCGAAAAAACCGGTTTTGCCTATTCCGACGAAATCCTGTTGCCGGCGCTCACCCAGGCCTCCGATGCGGCAAGAGCGATCGCCAGGTCGGGCGGTTCGGGGCAGATCCAGGCATGGCAAAGCAGCGGCAAGCGGCAGCTCTACCAACCGACAGACCCGGTCGATTCGCTCGAGGACAAGGAGAAAATCGCCTTTCTGGAAGCGATAGACCGGACTACCCGGGCCATAGACCACAGGGTTCAGCAGGTTATTGCCAGTATTTCGGGTTTGCATGAGGTGGTGCTGGTGGTCGGCAGCGATGGCACCTTGAGCGCTGATGTCAGACCGCTGGTGCGCCTGAATATCTCCGTCATCCTGGAACAGGACGGGCAAAGAGAGCAAGGCTATGGCGGGATCGGCGGTCGTTACGATTACCGGCAATTATTCGCTGATGGCGGGCCGGAGAATCTCGCGCAGGAGGTGGTCCGGCAGGCCAGTATGAACCTGGAGGCAAAACCCGCCCCCGCGGGCACCATGACTGTCGTGCTGGGTCCAGGCTGGCCGGGTGTCCTGTTGCATGAAGCGATAGGCCACGGCCTGGAAGGCGATTTCAACCGCAAAGGCACTTCCGCATTTTCCGGCCGCATCGGCGAGCGGGTCGCCAACGAATTATGCACGGTTGTCGATGACGGCACCCTGGCCGGACGCCGGGGTTCGCTGAATATGGATGACGAGGGCACCCCGACCCAGCGCAATACCCTCATTGAAAACGGCATCCTGGTTTCTTATCTGCAGGACAAGCTGAATGCTCGACTGATGGGTCAGAAATCGACCGGCAACGGCCGCCGGGAATCGTATGCCCACGTGCCGTTGCCCAGGATGACCAATACTTTCATGTTGCCGGGGCCGCACGAGCATGAGGAAATCATCGCATCGGTCGAAAAGGGTATTTATGCATCGAACTTTGCCGGTGGCCAGGTGGATATCACATCCGGAAAGTTCGTGTTCAGCGCGAACGAAGCCTGGTTGATCGAAAAAGGGCGCAAGACGACGCCGATCAAGGGAGCGACGCTGATCGGCAACGGCCCCGATGTGTTGACGCGCGTCAGCATGGTCGGCAACGACCTGCAACTCGATGGCGGGGTTGGTGTTTGCGGCAAGGACGGGCAATCGATCCCGGTCGGCGTGGGCCAGCCGACTTTGCGCATCGACGGTCTTACCGTCGGTGGTACCGGTTGAGCGTCCAGCTTATGTAAACAGGCGCCTGAATCTGCTTTTTGGCGCTGGGCCTGAGTACGACAGACTGCTAGGATGAAAGGGAAAACGGAGACAGACTGTGTGGTTGACCAAGCCGGTTTATGAAATCCTGCCCTACTTTTATATGGCCGCTGGCGTCGTATCGCTGGTGGCGTCCGCCTATATCAATTATTGGTATTGGCCGACGATCGGGCTGATTGTCGGTCTTGGCTGCCTGATTGCGGGCATGGTGGTCTGGCTCAAGCGCAAGGATTACCGTCGCAACGAAGAAGAATACGGCGGCGATTCACGCAAACTCGACGAATCCTGACTCCTAGATACGAGTTCATGAATAGATCAGAGCTTCCTTAGCCGGGGTTTTCCCCGGCGCTCTCTGAAATAAGTGATCGTATGCTGGCCGAGACCGATAATGTCGCCGGACGCCAGCTTGTACCGCCTGATTTTGCGCTTCCCGATAAACAGTCCATTGGTGCTGTTGAGATCTTCGATCAGCGATTTTCCATCCACGCCGGTAATGATCTGCGCGTGGTGACCGGAGACGAACTTGCTGTCGATCTGTAAATCATTACTCGTGGCGCGGCCGATCAGCAGCTTGCCCATGGACAGCGGAAATTCGCTGGTGGTCCGGCCCTTGTACGCGATCGAAAGCACGCCGAATCCCTTTCCATCGGGCAGGTTCAGAAGCGGAACCATGACCGAATGCTCATTGGTCTCCGAACTAGGTTCCTCCAGCTTCAATTCCCTGGCCGCTGCCTCTATAGCCTTTTCGCCCACCGTGCCCTGGTCCTGCGACCCGGCGCCGATCATCGCGGTGTCGCACAGCGTATTGATGAGCCGCGGGATGCCGCCGCTATACCGGTACACACCTGCCAATGCCGCAGCGGTGAATAATTCCGTATCCCCGGCGCCGGCGACAGCGAGACGATGCGAGATATAGGCGCTGGTTTCCCGGCGATTCAACGGGCCGAGATCGAGGCGCAAGCGAACCAGCCGCTGGATACCGGCCGCGTCCATCGTGTCGTTGAGTTCCGAGTGACCGCTGAGAATGATGCGCAATGCCTCGAATTTTCTGTGCTCGTCTGCAAACATGCGGCCAATGTCCTTGAGGACATTCCTGGACAGGTTTTGCGCTTCATCGATGATGATCAGCGTTTTCTTCCCATCCGCGGCTTTTTCAGACAGAAACTGCGCGAGCATGTCGAGCAACTGGGCTTTTCTTTTCCTGAATGCCTTGAAACCAAACTGGGCCAGGAGAAGTTGCAGAAACTGAACCGGCGACAACTGGGTCTGATTCATATTTGCCACGCAAACTTCATCGTCGAGACGGCCGACAAAAGCATTGATCAGCGTGGTCTTCCCCGCGCCGATCTCACCGGTCATGGAAACGATGCCATTGGGGAAATCCCAGATCGACTCCAGGTACGATCTGGCGCGCTTATGAAAATTGCTCAGGTAGAGAAAGTCGGGGTCGGGGCTGGGTTCGAATGGCTGTTCATTCAGCTTGAAGCGTTGCAGATACATGCCAGCCCCTGATTCCTTGCCCAGACCACACGTCGTTGCCTGGTCAAGTATAGACCAAACCGGTCTTGAGGGGGGTCAGACCGGGGCGGCGCACGGGTCCGTGTTTCTGCCCCCTTTTTCGGTCTGCTCGGCACGAAACCGATCCAGCGCTGCGCGAATATCCGGATGCTTGTTCGCCATGATGGCGGCCGCAAACAACGCGGCATTCGCAGCGCCGGGGGTGCCGATCGCCATCGTGCCGACCGGGATACCGGCGGGCATTTGCGCGATGGACAGCAGGGAGTCCATGCCTTTGAGCGCCTTCGACTCCATTGGCACACCGATAACCGGTAGCGGACATTTGGCGGCGATCACGCCCGGCAGATGGGCCGCGCCACCGGCGCCGGCGATGATAACTTCCACGCCATCGGTACGCAAAGGCTGCAGATAAGCAAATAACAGATCGGGGGTACGGTGGGCCGAAAAGACCTTCGCATCGAAAGGGATGCCTAACTGGTCGAGGATATCCGTGCACCTCGACATGGCTTCCCAGTCCGATCTGGACCCCATGATAACGGACACCAGTGGTTTCATTTTTGTCATCGGCGCATTCTATCAGTGCTATTGCCAGTCCGAAACTGCATTTTCATCCGCGGCCACGACCGCGTGCAAAAAGCGATAGAGTTTTTTTCTTTCGGTAGCCAGTACAATTTCGCTGCCGGCTTTTTGATGCCTCCTGATGATTTGGCGCAATTGTTGCCGGTCGCTGCCCGGGTATTTCTCTAGGAAACTCTCAAGCGCCGGGTCGCCTTCACTCAACATACGGTCGCGCCAATTTTCACTAAGTTTGTGGATATGTTTTTCCGCCAGCCCTTCCTGCTCGATCGCCGCCAGGGCTTCGCGGATCGGCTGCACATCGATCCGTCGCATCAGTTTGCCGATGTATTGCTTTTGCCGGTTGAGTGCGCCGAACTTGTGCATTTTCCTGGCCAGCATGACCGCTTCCCGCAACGCGTCCGGCAGCGGGACGGACGCCAGCCGGGCCGCGGGTAGGTCGAGTAACTGCTCACCCACGGCCTGCAGTTCGTGCATTTGTTTCTTTAGCGCGGTTTTCGACGGTACCGGTGTATCGCCAGTGCCAGCCGGCTGTCTGGACCTCCTGCTCATGCCGACGTCGTAGACCGGTTCCTTGCGTCATTCAGCATGGCCAGGACATCGTCTACCTGCTCGTGGATGAAAAGTATCAGCAGGTCGCCAGGTCGTGCCCATTCGAGTGCGGCGCTGACCGCTTCAGGCTCGTTTGCGAAATGATCAAGCTGATCGGCGTCGGCGCCGCATGCCAGCAGCGCGTCTTCGATCAGGCCGGCGACTTCGCCGGTAGGCCTGCCCCTCGCGTATTGCGGCATTTCCTTGATCATGACCTTGTCCAGCCCGATGCTCCACGCGCTCGCCGCCAGCTCACCGATTGCCTCATCGCTGCGATCGCCCGCCTGCCCGATCAGCATCAACCGGCGTTTCGCCGGTCGCGCACGGGCCAGCTCGAATATCGCGGCGATGCCATGCGGATTGTGCGCAAAATCCACCAGCACATCCACGCCGTCAATGGCAAACAGGTTGCAACGACCCGGATTATCCTCGGGCCTGGTCTTGCGCAACCCTTCGGCCATGGCGTCGCGCGGCAGACCCAGTGCACTGGCCAGCCCGATGGCCCCCAGGGCGTTTGCGATGTTGTGGCGAGCGGCGCCATCCATCGCCAGAGGAATTTCGCCGACTTCGATGATTGGCATTTCCTGGCCGTTTTCAATCAGGACCAGGTGCCGGTTCCTGAGTACGATGACGGTTTGCTTCAGCCTCACCGCCTCGCGGACTAACGGCAGCTCAGGATCCAGGCTGAACCAGGTCACCGGGAAGCGGGCGGCCAGCCCGCGTTTTGCCAGTTTTTCGTCTTCGGCGTTTAGCACTGCGATACCGTTATCGCCCAGTGCGCTGGTGACGATCCACTTGACGTCAGCCAGTTCGTCGAGGTCCATGACGCCGAATTCACCCAGGTGGTCTTCGGCGATATTGGTAATCAATGCGGCATCGGCGCGGGCGACGCCCAGGCCGCGCCGCAACAGTCCACCGCGGGCGGTTTCCAGGATGGCCATGCTGACCCGCCGATCGCGCAGCACGCTCCGGGCGCCGCCAGGCCCCGACCAGTCGCCGCGATCCAGGATTTCGTCGTCGACCGCGATCCAGTCGGTCGAACTGACGCCGACGGTCTGCCCGGCGGCACGCGCCATACGGGTCAGGAAACGAACCGACGTGGTCTTGCCATTGGTGCCGGTGACCAGGGCGAGCGGAATTCGCCCGAGGCGATTCCAGTCCACGGCCGTTATTTCGGGTAACCGGTCGACCGGCCAGCTTTGCCCGTTGACGCCGAGACCGAGCGTCAGTTCTTCGTCGTCGCTCAGCCACGGCAGACCGCGTTTTTGGGTCTCGACGGTCAGCGCGATCAGCTGCGGATTTCTTTCCTCGGCCAGCGTCTTTGCCAGGCGGAGTTCCGCCTGCCACAAAGTCTCCGGAGCTTCGTCATCGGCGGTTTTTCCGGTGACCGCGGCCCAGGCCCAGTCGTTGATCTCGGTTGCCGTGTACAGCGCGTCGATCGGGGCGCTGATCGCGAGGCTGGCGCCATCGGCGAACCGACGGATCTTGATCGATTCATTTTCCAGGCCGAGCCGGTCCATGATTTCCCGCACCTTTTCCTGCCATGCCTGGATCAGCGTGTCCGCCTCGTCCGCATCCAGGCGCACATCCACGACCGCGGCGGGCCGGTCCCAGACCAACCCCGGTCCCGTGAGGCGGCGTGAGTCCAAAACTTCCATAATATTGCCTAGTCCGACTCTTCGGGTTCGCGGGCGATGCGCACACCACGCTGGTCGCGAATGATTTCCACGTCTTCCAGCGAGAAATCGCCCGGTGCGTTCGCGGACAGGCTGATGCGCACCGGTTTTTCGTCCTGCTCCACTTTCTCGCCCGAATCGAAATAGATGATTTGCTTCCAGCAACGCTTGATGTTGTCGCCAAAAATAAATACCAGGTCACCCGGTTGCGCCATGGCCAGTGCATGATCGATGGCGGTTTTTTCGTCGTCGATGATTTCGATCCTGTCCTTGCCGATAGCGGATTCCAGGAGCATTTTTCTGAGTATGCCGGGCACTTCGTCGCGATCCCGGCCGCGCGCGTTATCGTCGGTCTTGAGAATGTAATGATCGAAGTGTCCGGCCGCAATCGTGCCGATTTCCTCGATGTCCTGGTCTCGCCGGTCACCCGGCGCCGACAGGACCACGATCTTTTTGCCATCCACGTCAAAGCGACCGACCAGGTCGCACATGACCTTGACCGCTGCCGGGTTATGACCGTAATCGAGTATGACCTTGAACGGATGCTCGTCATACAGGTTCATGCGCCCCGGGGCCTGGAAGAAGGTAGTATCGAAAGTCCGCAGGCCGTGGCGGATATTTTCCAGGCTGAGATCCAGGCTGTAAGCCAGTGCGGCTGCGAACATCGCGTTCTGCACATTGTGCAGCGCACGTCCTTCGAGGGACGCGGGGATCAGGTGAGTCCACAACAGCGGGATGTGTTTGCCGTGGTCATAGATGGTGATCATGTGGCCGTTGAATCCTTCCTCGAGCACCACGGCGCGCCCGGCCGCGCGTATGTGCTCCTTGACCAGCCGGTGGCCTGGATTCATGGTCACATAACACAAGTGTTCGGCCTCCGTGTAATCGGCCATGCGCAGGCAATGCTCGTCATCGGCGTTGAGCACCGCGGTGCCGGTTGCGCTTTCTATCGGTACCCGCTTGACTTCCGCCAGCTCCTCGACAGTTTCGATGCCGCGCATACCCAGGTGGTCGGCCGTGACGTTCAGGCAAGCGGCCACATCGCAGTGGCTGAAGCCCAGGCCCCGCCTGAGCATGCCACCGCGCGCGGTTTCCAGCACGGCCGCGTCGACCGATGGGTCGCGCAGGATCATGCCGGCCGATATCGGTCCGGTCATGTCGCCCTCCACGGTCAGCCGGCCATCGATATAGACCCCGTCCGTGGATGACAGGCCAACCGTGTAACCCGCCAGTTTCATGATGTGCGCCAGCATGCGCGCAGTCGTGGTCTTGCCGTTGGTGCCGGTTATCGCCGCCATCGGTATCGTCGATGGCGCACCCTCGGGGAACAGCATGTCGATGACCGGTCCCGCCACATCGCGCGGCGTGCCCTCACTGGGCGCAACATGCATGCGAAACCCGGGTCCGGCGTTGACTTCGCAAATGGCGCCGCCGGTGACCCGCCACGATTCCGAAATATCGGAGGTCAGGAAGTCGACGCCACCGATGTCCAGGCCGATCGCGGCTATCGTGCGCACCGCCATCTCACGATTGTCCGGATGAATGATGTCGGTAACATCGATGGCGGTGCCGCCAGTCGACAGGTTTGCGGTCGAGCGCAGGTACACGACTTCGCCTTCGGCGGGGACAGTTTCGCGGCTGTAACCCAGCTTCGACAACAGGCGTTCGGCCTGGTGGTCGAATTCGAGACGGGTCAGGACTTTTTCATGACCCACGCCGCGGCGTGGATCGCTGTTGATCTCGTCGACCAGTTCGGCAATCGTGTTTTTGCCGTTGCCGACCACGCGCCCCGGCACTCTTTTCGCGGCAGCGACCAACTCGCCGTTGACGACGAGGATTCGATGATCGAAGCCGCTGATAAAACTTTCGACCAGTACCGTGCGGCCATGCTCGCGCGCTTTCTCAAAAGCTGCGTTCACCTCGTCCGGCGTTTTCAGATTGATGGAAACGCCGCGGCCATGGTTTGCGTTCAAAGGCTTGAGTACGGCCGGGTAGCCGATGCGCTCGGCGGCGCGGCGCGCCTGCCGCGGATTGTAAACGAGTAATTGCTTTGGCACCGGCAGGCCCAGGTCACTCAATATCGCACTGGTTTCTTCCTTGTCCGAGGCCAGTTCGACGGCGATGTTGCCGGTGGCGCTGGTGGTCGTCGCCTGGATGCGCTTCTGGTACTTGCCGTGACCGAGCTGGATCAGGCTGTAACGGTTCAGGCGTATCCACGGAATATTCCGCTCCTCGGCCGCCTTGACCAGCGATGCCGTGCTCGGACCCAGCGCCCGCCTTTGCGCGTAGCGTATGAATTCGTCTCGTTCTTCGGTGAAATCCCAGTCATCAGCGGGGGCGTCTTCAGGTTTGACCTCCGCCGGCAGCAAATAGTGAATCAACTGCAACGCCAGCCGGCTGGCCTCGCGGCCGACCTCGGCGTCTTTGTACTGGAAAACCATGCTGTACTGACCGGGCTCGCCGGTCGAGCGGGTCCGGCCATAAGTCACCAGCGAACCGGCTTCGTTCTGCAGTTCGATGGCGACATGCTCCATCACGTGCCCCAGCCAGGTGCCCTCGTCCTCGCGCATGCGGCGCACAAAACCGCCGGGCTCGCGATAGGAACAACCGTGTTCGTGCAGACCCGGCAATAACTCGAGCAATGGGTCGATAAAATCCTTGCCCAGCCGCGCCGTCGGCCATTCCTCCAGCACGCCCAGGTCGAGCAGATGGCGGATAACCGGGAAACGCGCGTAAATGCTCGGACCGACATATACGTTGGTGGACAGGATTTTCATCAACGGGTCTCCGTTTCTGGACTTGCTTACGGACGCGCCTTCCGGGTCGCGATGTCGTAGGTGCCGCCGGCGACCAGTATATGCATTCTGATGCCGATCAGGCTGACCGGCTGGTCCCGCCTGGCCGAATCCATCGACGAAAACTCCAGCTCGCTGGGGTCGATCACGGTGATTCCACCGCTGCCGGCGACTTCCATGATGTCGTCGGGGCCGATAAACGCGGCCGTGTCCTCGTCCAGGCCGATACCGATGGCGAAAGGATTGAATGCCAGCGCGGTCAGCAACCGGCCAAGGCGCTCGCGCTCGCGAAAATGCTGGTCGATGATGAGCCGGTTGGTCAGGCCCAGGCCGGGCGCGAGCGTCACCATGTCGGGCGATGGGGTCGATCCTTCGTGGCCGCCGGCGATCATATGTTCGGGGACGAAGGCGGCGCCGGCGGATGTGCCCGCGACATGCATGCCCGCGGCATTGCGCCGTCGTATCTGCTGCGCGACCCGGGTTCCACCCAGCGTGGTGGACAGGCGCAACTGGTTGCCGCCGGTCATGAATATGCCATCGGCCCTGTCCAGAAGATCGACAAAGTCCTGGCTGTTGCATTCGTTGCGATCGTCACAGTGCAGGATGCCGACCTCGCCCGCACCCAGTTCCCTGAACAAGTCCTGGTAGCGCGCGCCGGTGTCGTCCAGCTCCGAGGCGGTCGGTATGACGACGATATGCGCGTTCGAACCACCGCACATCTCAAGATAGCGGCTCAGTATTTCGCGGTCCCTGAGTTGATCTTCACCGCCGCCAATGAGAACGATAAATCCCCGCTGACAGTCTTTTTCCACTTGTGCAGGGCACACGCTGCTTCTCCCTCAAAAATTAGCCGGCTATTCTATCATGGCGGCCAAAATAAACTCGGCTCCTTTGCGATGGAAATGGTCCGGCTGTGCAGGAACACGGTGGGCGGTTAGAATCCGCCCCTCGTTCGCTTTTTTGCATGGGGAAAGTCAATGGCTCAGCCACAGCAGCTCGCCAGGGAACTGAAGGTGCAGGATTTACAGGACCTGGTTGCCGGCTGTTTGCTGCAGGCTCAAAAAGAGGGCGCCAGCCAGGCCGAGGCAAGCGCCAGCCTTTCGTCGGGATTGTCCGTGACGGTTCGCATGGGCGAGGTTGAAACGCTGGAGTCCCAGCGCGACCGCTGTCTTGGCATTACGGTCTTTTTCGGTCAGCAAAAAGGCTCGGCGAGCACCACCGATCTCGGTGCCGAAGCCATCGCCGATACCGTGCGCAAGGCCTGCTCGATTGCACGCTTCACAGCCTCGGATCCATATGCCGGTCTTGCCGATGCCGCACTGATGGTCGCCGAGTTTCCGGACCTCGATTTGTATCACCCATGGGATCTTCCCGCGACCCAGGCGATAGACCTGGCGACGCGCTGCGAAGCGGCCGCATTGACGGCCGATCGGCGCATCGAAAATTCCGAAGGCGCCGCCGTGTCGAGTAGTGAGGGGGTCACGGTTTATGGCAACAGCCACGGTTTTATGGGAGTTAAACGTGGCACCAGTCACAGCGCCAGTTGCGTCGTCGTCGCCAAACAGGGCGAGGAAATGCAAAGAGACTACTGGTACACGAGCGCGCGCGACGCGGCCGAGTTGATGGATCTCGAGGCACTGGGCGAAAAAGCGGCGCAGCGAGCGCTGGCCCGCCTGGGTTCGAGGAAGCTGGATACGCGTGAGGCGCAGGTGCTGTTTCCGGCCGAGCTCGCGCGCAGTCTGCTCGGTCACCTGGTCGCTGCGGTTCGGGGAACCGCGCAATATCGCAAGGCATCCTATTTGTGCGATGCGATTGGCCGGCAAGTGCTGGCGACCGGGATCAATGTTTATGAAAGGCCGCATCTGAAAAAGGCGGTTGGCAGTACGGCATTCGACAGCGAAGGCGTGGCAACCGCGGATCGCGACCTGGTCGATGACGGTGTTTTACAAGGCTACGTGCTGAACAGTTACACGGCCCGCAAGCTCGGCATGGCGACGACCGCGAACGGCGGTGGAGTGCACAACCTGGAACTCGAACCCGGCCAGGCAAGCCCGCAGGAACTGATGGAGCGCATGGGCAGCGGCCTGCTGCTGACCGAGCTGATCGGTCAGGGCGTCAATATCCTGACCGGTGATTATTCGCGTGGCGCCGCCGGTTTCTGGGTGGAGAAAGGGGAAATCCAGTACCCGGTCCATGAAATCACGATCGCCGGCAATCTTGCCGACATGCTGACCGGCATTATCGCGGTTGCCGATGATCTCGATGTGCGCTCCGGGATTCGCACGCCGTCATTGTTGCTGCGCGAGATGACGATAGCGGGACATTAGTCAATCCAGCATATCCGCCAGTGTCGTGTCTCCGGTCGCGCCGGATATGGCGTCATTTACCCTGGCGGTCAGCGCGCTGACTTTCGTTTCCCATTCGAGGCCTGGAATATCACGGTTCTCGCGAATCGCCGAGAGTATATCTCCAATCCGGATGCGGTTGATTTCGCGTCCTGGCAGCAGCTTTTCATCCTCGGTAATCGCCAGCATACCGCTGGCCAGCAAACGGTCGACGACCGGGCTCAGCGCGGTGGCGGGTACGCCCAGGCTTGCCGCCAGCGCATTTACCGACCACTGCAAGGCGTTATCCCGAAAGGACTGGGCGACATTGATCATCACCGACAGCGCGAGGCCTTCGCGCAACTGACCGACGGGCGCGATCTGCCGCCTGCCGTGGCGCATGTACTCGGGTCGCTGGATGTAAAACGAGATCTGGGCGCCCAGCAGCAGGATCAGCCAGCTCAGGTAAAGCCAGATCAGCGCCACGAGGACAATGGCAAACCCGGAGTAAATGGCGGCGCGCGAACTCGAACTGGCGACAAACGATGCGAATACCGCACCGGTGAATGCCCAGAGTATCCCGGCAATCAACCCGCCACCGAGGGCCGCGCGAATTCTTACCGAGGTGTTTGGCACGAACGCATAAACGAAACTGAACAACAGGACGATGAGCACATAAGGCGCCAGGTTGCCCGCCAGTATCAAGGTGCTGCCAAAGGGTTCGATCGCGGCCAGTTTCTGAACCAGTGCCGTGTTGTTTATCGAAGCGATCATGCCAAGTGCGAACACCATGATTACCGGTCCGATCAAAATCACACTGATGTATTCGCTGAACCGGCGGGCCAGGCTGCGTGGCTTTTCGACTTGCCAGACATAGTTAAAACTGGCCTCGACCTTCTGCACCATGGAAAAAACGATCCAGATCAGGAACAGCAGGCCGACGCTGCCGAGCACACTGCCTTTCACGTTGTCGACAAAGCCGATTACCTGCCCGGTAAGCTCGGCGCCACGTTCACCCAACGGCTCGAAAAATTTGAACAGCAGGGGTTCGAGTTTCCTGTGTACGCCCAGACCCTTGAGCACGGAAAAACTGAACGCCAGCAGCGGCACGATGGACAGCATGGTCGTATAGACCAGGCTCATCGCGCGCAGGCTGAGCGCACCACCCGCCATGTCGCGTGCCAGGGCAAAGGGAAGACGCAGTAATCTCAGCAGCCGATGCTCGATGGCTGTCGATTTGTCGATCGCGGGATTCCACAGTGCTTCGCTCGCGAGATTTTTTAGGCGTTCGATCATCTGGTTTGCCGGTCAGTCAACAGTCAGCCTGTCCAGCGCTTCGGCATACTTTTCGCTGCTGCGGCGAACGATATCCTCGGGCAGCGATGGACCCGGCGGGGTCTTGTCCCAGTCCAGCGTTTCCAGGTAGTCGCGCACGAATTGCTTGTCAAAGCTCTGCGGAGAGATGCCCGGACGATAACTGCCCGCCGGCCAGAAACGCGATGAGTCGGGGGTCAGCGCTTCATCGATCAGGATCATCCGCTGGTTTTCATCGAGACCAAACTCGAATTTGGTATCCGCGATGATGATGCCGCGTTCCAGCGCATATTCAGCGGCGAAACGGTACAACGCCAGCGCAGTATCGCGAGCCTGGGCGGCGATATCCTCGCCCAGCAACTCCACCGTTTTCTCATAGGAAATATTCTCGTCGTGCTCGCCGATATCCGCCTTGGTGGCCGGTGTGTAAATCGGTTCGGGCAATCGATCCGCCAATTGCAGACCCGCCGCGAGTTCGATGCCGCAAACCGCGCCAGTCGCCTGGTAATCCTTCCAGCCCGAACCGATCAAATAGCCACGCACGACCGCCTCGATCGGCAGCGCCTTGAGCTTTTTGACAACCATGGCCCGGCCCTCGACCTGGCTGCGCTCAACAGGGTCCGGCAGGACTTCGCTAAGCGGGAGATCGGCGATGTGGTTGGCGATGATATGGCGGGTTTTTGTAAACCAGAAATTCGAAATCGCGGTCAGGACGCGTCCCTTGCCGGGGATCGGGTCCGGTAGCACGACATCGAACGCCGACAGACGATCCGAGGTCACGATCAGCATGTGCTGGTCGTCGATCGCGTACAGATCGCGAACCTTCCCGCTGCCGATCTTTTGCAGGCTGGGCAAATTCGATTCGAACAAGGCTTCGGGGGGCGTCAGTGCAGCGCTCATAACTATATCCGGGGAAAATTACTTGATGATATCGAAGTCGTCGCTGCCGGCAGGCGGGCTGTTTTCGGCCTCGTCCTCCAGCGGTTTCAAAACCTGCTCGACCTCGCGCGGAAAATTGGCGGGGTCTTCCAGCAAGGCGACGAATCGTTCGGTCGCCTGGTCATTTTCTCCCCGGGCCCAGTCGGTCGCCGCCTCCCGGCCAGCGCTTTTGATGGCCAGCGCCGCATCGTCGGCGGCGCGCTCAAGCAGCTTCACGGTGGCCACGATCTGTTCTCCGGTCGCCGTGCCGAATGCTGCCATCGCCTCCGCCATGGTCGCCTGTTTTTCGGCGGCGGTCAGTTTCTCGTCCAGGCGTTCGTCATCACCGAGGGCATCCACCGCGCCATATATGAAAAACAGAAAATAATCGTGCATGACCAGGTCTTCGAAGATTTCCGGGGGTACGTTTTTTGCACTCTTTTCACCAAAAACCAGCGCCTTGCTGATCACTTCTCGGAGTACCGATTGACGGTCACCGGACGCGGGTTGACTGTTGTCTTTGCTTACCATCTATTTGGCCTTGGGTTAAAGTCGGGCAATGGAAGCGACGAATTTTCTCAGCCATCGAGTGTTACGGTCAAGTGGAATGTGGTCAAAATGCGGGCTACCGGCGCACGGGCGCCGCTGATGCCGGATGCATTTATCGGCAAGCTGATCGGTGCCTTTATTGGCCTGATATTCGGCGGACCCCTCGGCCTTGTGATCGGGGTTTTCCTGGGTCACCAGTTCGACAAGGGATTCGTGCGCACCGGGGGCATCAACCTGGGCGGGCTCAATCCGCAGCGGGCCCGCGAAACCTTTGTACGTACGACATTTCAGGTGATGGGGCACATGGCCAAGGCCGATGGCCAGGTTTCCGAGCAGGAAATTCACACCGCCCGCAACGTGATGCGCCAGATGCGCATGACCCCGGAGCAGGTCACGCAGGCGATCGCCTGGTTCACCGAGGGCAAGCGGCCGGATTTCCCGTTAGGCGAGTGTTTACGCAGGTTTCGCCAGTTCAGTCATTTTCACGCGGGATTGACGCGGGCTTTCGTCGAGTTGCAGGTCCAGGCGGCCATGATCGGTACCGGCATGCACCCGCGCGAGCGGGAAATTCTGTGGATGATCTGCCAGGAACTGGGCCTGAGCCGCGCGGAACTCGCGCAGATCGAGGAACTGGTTCGATTGCATATGGGCGGGTCCACGGGCGCCAGGTCCCCGGAGGACGAACTGGCGCGCTCCTACAAGGTGCTGGGTGTGGCGAAGAATGCCAGCGACCGCGACTTCAAGACTGCCTATCGGCGCCTGATGAACCAGCACCACCCGGACAAACTCGTGGCCAAGGGCCTGCCCGAAGCGATGATGGAGGAGGCCAAGGTCAAGGTTCGGGAAATCCGGGCCGCATACGACCTGATCAAGAAAACCCGCGGGTTGAGGTAAAGAAAAACGGAGATCGCGAGCCCGTGGTTTTTCTGACGGTCTTTGTGGTGTACTGTGGCCGCCAGTTTTTCGCACACGAATTCGACAGGACTCACCATGTCAGATTACCTGATTGCGCCTTCGATATTATCAGCCGATTTCGCCCGCCTCGGGGAGGAGGTGGATGCAGTGCTGGCGGCTGGCGCCGATATCGTCCACTTCGATGTCATGGACAACCATTTCGTGCCAAACCTGACCATCGGCCCGCTGATCTGCGAAGCGCTACGCAAGCATGGCGTAACCGCGCCGATAGACGTGCATCTGATGGTCGATCCGGTGGACCGCATCATCCCGGACTTCGCCGGCGCCGGCGCGGATTACATCACTTTTCACCCCGAGGCCAGCGCCCATGTAGATCGCAGCCTGCAGCTCATCCGTGGTCTCGGTTGCAAATCCGGGCTGGTATTCAACCCGGCGACGCCGCTGAGCTGGCTCGAATATGCACTGGATAAAATCGATATGGTGCTGATCATGTCGGTCAACCCGGGGTTTGGCGGGCAGAGCTTTATCCCGTCGGCGCTGGACAAGTTGCGCAAGGCGCGTGAAATAATTGACGCCAGCGGCTTCGATATACGCTTGGAGATAGACGGTGGCGTCAAGGTGGACAATATCGCGCAGATCGCCGCAGCCGGTGCCGACACCTTCGTTTCCGGCTCAGCTATTTTTGGCACCGACGATTACCAGGCCACGATTGCCGCCATGCGCGAGCAGCTTGCTGCCGCCTGACCCGGCAGGTATTTCATCCGTGTTGTTGATGATCGACAACTACGATTCCTTTACTTACAACCTCGTGCAGTACTTCGGGGAACTGGGTGAGGATGTCCAGGTTTATCGCAACGACAAAATAAGCGTCGCCGGTATCCGGCGCCGGTCGCCCGCATACCTGGTGATTTCGCCGGGGCCAGGTACGCCCGAAAAGGCAGGCATTTCGGTGCAGGCGGTGCGCGAACTCGCCGGCGAAATACCGATCCTGGGTGTTTGCCTGGGTCACCAGAGCATCGCCGAGGCCTTCGGCGGTAAAACGATACATGCGCGCGCGATCATGCATGGCAAACCCTCCAGGGTCTGGCACGATGGCCGCCATCTGTACCGGGGTATCGAACAGCCACTGGATGCGGCCCGCTATCATTCGTTGATCGTCGATGCCGATAGTCTGCCCGAGTGTCTTGAAGTTTCCGCCTGGACCCGGGGAGGCGATGGCGTCAACGATGAGATTATGGGCTTGTGTCATCGGGAACTGCCGGTCCAGGGCGTGCAGTTCCACCCGGAGTCCATATTGACCCGCAATGGTCACGCCCTGCTAAGGAATTTTCTGTCGCTGGAAGGTTACGCCCGCAATCGTCACTGCGCCTGAGCAAATGCAGGAGCGGCGCGATGCCCATCACCCCTTGTCGATCAGGCGCTGCGGTTATCAGGTATTGCCGCCCGGCCGGGCGTTGAAAACGACGATGGTCTTGCCCTTGGCCGTTACCAGGCCCTGTTCCTCGAGTACCTTCAGCACCCGGCCCGCCATTTCCCGCGAGCAACCGACCAGCCGGCTCAATTCCTGGCGGCTGACCTTGATCTGCATCCCGTCCGGATGCGTCATCGCATCCGGTTCGTTGCACAAATCCATGATCGCGTGCGCGATCCGCCCGGTGACATCGACAAACGCGAGATCGCCGAGCTTGCGATTGGTCCGGTTGAGGCGGCTGGCCAACTGGGTGGCGAGTTCGAAAATCAGCCCTGGCGATTCGGCGGCAATCTGGCGGAACCTCGGATAGGTCATCTCGGCCAGTTCGCATTCGACCCGTGTGCGCACCCACGCGCTGCGGGTCGGCTGTTCGTAAAACAGACCCATTTCACCGAAGAATTCGCCCTTGTTCAGGTAGGCCAGGACCATTTCATTCCCGTCTTCATCCTCGATCATGACCTCGACCGAGCCATCGACCAGGTAATAAAGAATATCGGGCAGGTCGCCTGCGTGTATAACCACGGTTTTCTGCGGCACGGTCCTTATGCGGCAATAACGTAGAAAGTTGTTGATTGCCGGGATATCGCTGAGCGCTTTTTCGGCCTTGTTCATGGATAAGCCCCGGTATTGCGAAAAAAAGAAGAATCGCACCGTAGTTTTACCTAATGAGGGCTCAGGGGCAAGTCGGGACCTCTCTTTTGGGCCGGCGGCATGCGAAAAAAGTCGCCAGACCGGCGGCTTGAGGATAAAATGCGGTGCTTTTTCCAAATTGGTGCTGACAAGAATCAAACCGGATGGCGACCAGATGACCACGCGCTCAGCCTCCAGCAACGGCAAGTTGGCCTTGCATGGCTTTAACAATCTGACCAAGACCCTGAGCTTTAACATCTACGATGTTTGCTATGCGCGCTCGCCCGCGCACCGCCTCGAATACATCGAGTATATCGATGAGGAATACAATGCCGATCGCCTGACCGGCATCCTGACCCGGGTTGCCGACATGATCGGCGCCAATATATTGAATGTCGCGCGCCAGGACTATGAGCCGCAAGGCGCCAGCGTGACCTTGATGGTGGCCGAAGGGCCCATCGAAGTGCCCTTGAACCATCCGCTGCTGCCCGACGCGGTCGTGGCCCACCTCGACAAAAGCCACCTGACCGTCCACACCTACCCGGAAAGCCATCCGGACCAGGGAATCTGCACCTTTCGCGCGGACATCGACGTGGCGACCTGTGGCGAGATTTCGCCGCTCAACGCGCTCGATTACCTGATCGGCGAGTTCGAGTCGGATATCTGCATCATGGATTACAAGGTGCGGGGTTTCACTCGGGATTTGCAGGGCACCAAGCATTACATCGATCACGAAATCGACTCGATCAGCGATTTTATTTCGCCGGAGGTGCTCGCCGATTTCCACGTCGAAGAAGACAATATGCCGCAGCAACAGTTTTTTCACAGCAAGCTGAAACTGCGCGAAACCGATCTCGACCGTTACCTGTTCGGCTCCGGCGTGGACGAGTTCGAGCCCGTGGAACTCGACGAAATCGCGCGCCAGATCGATAGCGAGATGCAGGAGATTTTTTACGGCCGGAATTTTTCCGGCTGACCTCGATCCGTGCCAGGGCCCGTCTGTCAGATCCGATAAGCCGTCTTGGTCATGACCTTCGAGGCCAGGCTCATGAGCCTGCGCACCGGTTCGGGCAATTCCGCGCCACCGGCACGGCTGGCGATTTCGCCATGGCGCTCTTCGTCTGCTTTCATTTTCTCAAGAATGGCGCGGGTACGGTGATCGCCTGCGGGTAACTGGGCAAGGTGTGATTCCAGGTGCTTTACAACCTGGCGCTCGGTTTCGGCGACGAAACCCAGGCTCCAGCGGTCGCCCGCCAGGCCCGCCAGCGCACCGATCACGAAAGATCCCGCGAACCAGAGCGGGTCCAGGCGGCTGGTCTGATGGTTGAGTTCGCGTAGCCTTTCTTCGCACCACGCCAGGTGATCGTTTTCCTCTTCGGCCGCCTGCGCCATCGCGTCACGCACCACGTCGAGCCGCGCGGTCAGCGCCTGGCCCTGGTACAAGGCCTGTGCCGCGATTTCACCGGCGTGATTGACCCGCATGAGACCGGCAATATGCTGGCACTCCGCCTCGCTGAGATCAGATTCGGCATCGGCCGCCGGATTTTCCCGAGTGGCCGGCGGCGGCCCGCCAAACAGGGTCCTGAGAGCCTGGTCGGCCTGGCTGAGCAAATGATCCAGCGGTGTCAGCTGACGGTTTTCCATATCGCTCATGATATATCAGAGGCGGCTGCCGATTGCGAAAAGCGGTCGCTTTCTGCCAGCACGCTGACCGGGTGCGTGACCGTCGCGGCGATGCCTTGTTGCCGGCACAAGGCTTCCAGTTGCAGGCGACAGCCAATATTGGAGGTCAGCAGCAGCGGCGCGACGCCGATATCGTAGCGCTCGGCCAGCGCCTGTGAAAACTCCGGCTGGTCGAGCATGTAGGCGCCGGCGGCGCCGCAACATTGCCCGTTGCCGAGCGGCAGGCAATCGATATTCGCATGCCGTGCCAGCAATTCCCGCGCCGCCTGCGCATTTCCTGGTATCACTTTGCGGCTACAGGGCGTGTGCAGCGCCACGGGCGCCGCAATATCCGACTGGCCAACCGTCGCCTGGTTCGCCGCCAGGGGTTGCAGTCGTTCATTCAGGAACTCGTTGATGTCGGTGCAGCGCGTAGCAAATTGCCTGGCGTCGTTGCGCCCGGCTTCGTCCTGGAAAAAATCGTCGTATTCACACAGGCTGGCCAGGCAGCCGGTGGAAATCACGATCACGGCGCCGTCGCCGGCGAATGCCGCGATATTATTTGCCGCCAGTTGCGCGGCTTTACGCGGGTAACCGGCGTGCTGGTGGATGGCGCCACAACAGCCTTGTTCGCCGGGGACCCGGACATCGAAACCCAGGCGGTTCAACACCCGGATTGTTGCCCGCAAGGTGTCTTGTTCCAGTGCCTCGCCGAGACAACCGGTGAAAAGCTCTACCGTACCTCGTTTCTCCGCCGCGCCATTTGCCGGATGAAAAACGGCCAGCCGCGATATCGAAACCTGGTCAGGAATCAGCCGCAACAGCCGGCTCAGGCCGCCGCGCCGCTTGAATGAAACCCCGCTCACCCGCCGCAGCCGGCCAAGCAGTTGCATGAAGACTGCGCCGAGCCGAACCAGCCACTTCGCTTGCACGGCGAGGGCAAAAAAGCGCCAGCCGAGGCCCGGTCTGACCCGCTGCTCGCGCAGCAGGCCTCTCGCCGTATCCAGCAGCCGGCCATAGGGCACCTCGGCGGGGCAGGCGATCTCGCAGGCCCGGCAGCCCAGGCAGCCATCCAGGTGGCGGATCATGCCAGCGCTCACCGGCAGCTCACCGCTTGCCAGGCCCTCCATCAACGCTATCCGCCCCCGCGGAGAATCGCTTTCCAGCATCTCGAGTCCATAGGTCGGGCAATGGGGCAGGCACAGGCCGCATTTGACGCAGCGGTCCGCAGCCTCGCTGACATAAAGGCTGGCCATCGATGGATCGGTTTTGCTCAAGAAAGTCCCGCTGCTGGCAAAATGATGTTTCGCCGTTATCATAGCAGCCCTTTGTTCGCCCACGCTGCCACGGCCAGGTTTCGGATGGCCAGCGGCAGGCGAGAGCGAAGCAACAGACAGGAGAGGACTCTTGGATCACACGATTTATCTTGCGCCACTGCTGGCCGTGGTTTTGCTGGCCACGCCAGCGCATGGGCAAGAAGCGGAAGCGGAAACGGAAACGGAAACGGAAAAAAACTTTAGCGGCGAAGTGCGCCTGGGGTTCGAAAGTACGACCGGCAATACCGACACCCAATCGCTGGCGGGCGCGGTCTCGGCAAAATACCTGCGTGGCAAGTGGGCATACTCGGGCCGGATTTCGGGGTCGGGTCGGCAGGACAACGGCATCAACGCAGAAGAGCAATATCATTCGGAGTTAAAGGCGGAACGCCACTACGGCAAGAAAAGCTACCTATACGGGCAGATTCTGTATGATCGCGATCGATTTGCAGGCGTGGTCCGCCAGCTTTATGAAACGGTCGGTTATGGCCGCCGGATCGTGAACACCCAAAACCATGAATTGAATCTCGAGGCGGGCGTCGGCGCCCGGCAAACCCGGCTGCTGGACAACACCGAGGAGGATGGCGCCGTGCTTCAGCTTGGCGGAGACTATCGTTGGCAGATCAACGAGCACATTTCGTTCAAGCAGGAGCTGACCGTTAACCATGGCAGCGACAATACCTATACCATGTCATTGAGCACGCTGGAGAGCGCCCTGGCCGGTAATCTGACTATGCTGTTGACCTATCGCGTCGATAACAACAGCGAGGTGCCCGCAGGCAGCAGGAAAGCCGATACCAAGACTATACTGGCGCTGGGTTACAAGTTCTGAGCAATGTGTACGGACCGGTTGCCAAAGACATGAGTTTCTACCAAAGACATGCGTTTTTCTGCACCAACCTGCGTGAAAACGGGCGGGTATGCTGCCGCCAGGCCGGTAGCCTGGAAATGCGTGAATTTGCCAAGAATCTGAGCAAGGAACTGGGGATTTCGGGACCGGGCGGCGTGCGCGTCAATGCCGCCGGATGCCTGGATCGATGCGCGGAAGGGCCGATCGTCGTGGTCTATCCCGAGGGGGTCTGGTACAGCTATGTAGACGAGGAAGATGTGCGCGAAATTGTCGAAAGCCACCTCGGTCGCGGCGAGGTCGTCGAGCGGCTGCTTCTCCCTCAAAAAAGTACCAAGAAAACAGATAGTTAGGAGCAGCCCCGGCGGGTCCGGGGCAAACCGGCAAATCGACCCGCGAAGATTGCAAATCATGCCCACGTCCAGTAAAATTCCGCGCCTTTGCTTTGCGGCTTCCGTGAAGCACGAACCGGTATTGAGATCGATGAAAACCTTTTCTGCAAAAAATGAAGAAGTGCGCCGCGACTGGTATGTCGTGGATGCCGATGGCAAGACCCTGGGCCGCCTGGCAAGCGAGCTTGCCCGGCGTTTGCGTGGCAAGCACAAACCCGAATACACGCCGCACGTGGATACCGGCGATTACATGGTCGTGATCAATGCCGAAAAGATTCGCGTCACCGGCAACAAAATGAAGGACAAGATGTATTATCGATATACCGGCTATATCGGTAACCTGAAATCCACGAGCCTGGAAAAACTGCTGGCCCGCAGACCGGAACGCGTGATCGAACTGGCCGTGAAAGGCATGTTGCCGCGCAACTCGCTGGGCCGCCGCATGCTGCGCAAGCTGCGTGTTTTTGCGGGCCCCGAGCACAGCCACGTTGCGCAACAGCCAAAGCCGCTGGAACTTTAAGCAGCGACGACACAAGGACTATAGAAGCATGAGCGAAGTTTATTACGCCACCGGCCGCCGCAAATCCTCGACCGCGAGGGTTTACCTGCGCAAAGGGACTGGCAAGATCACGGTCAACAAGCGTCCGGTTGACGAGTTTTTTGGTCGCAAGACCTGCGGCATGATCGTGCGTCAGCCGCTGGATGTAACGAACCTGCATGAAAATTTCGATATCAATGTGACGGTATCCGGTGGTGGTACCACCGGTCAGGCTGGCGCGATTCGCCACGGCCTGACCCGCGCGCTGATGGCCTATGACGAGGACCTGCGCCCGACGCTGCGTAAAGCCGGGTTTGTAACCCGCGACGCACGCGAAGTCGAGCGCAAGAAAGTCGGGTTGCGCAAAGCACGCAAGGCGACACAGTACTCCAAGCGTTAACGACATCGGCCGCTTGCGGCCGATTTCAGTTTGGGGGATCGTCTAGTGGTAGGACTGCGGACTCTGACTCCGCCAACCTAGGTTCGAATCCTAGTCCCCCAACCAAAAAAGAGAGGGCTCCACCAGGAGCCCTCTCTTTTTTGGTTGGGGGGTAGGGGATGCGGAGCTGTTCGACAAAATCGCCGGGAGCGATTTTCGACGGTGGAGCGTAGCGACGCCGCCCGCAGGGCGAGGGCCAGCGATGGCCCGAGTCAATCCTAGTCCCCCAACCAATTAACCAAGCGGCATTCAATCCCCTGTACCAGAGGCTGTATGGCGATCTCCGCTGGCATGAGGTCTTGCTGGAAATTGGCGCCGCGCCCGAGCAGTTGGCCACCATAGAGTTTGACGTAGCGCTACCTGAGTAATTCAAAGACGGCAATATCCAGATAAAATCGTTTGGTGGCCGATTCATCAATCAACGCCGGTCGGTGTCCGCTGTTCCGGTCAAGCGTAATGGTTCCCGGTCAGCGTGTCTCTTTTAACGGTGATAGAATTGATGCGACAGATCATTCATTTCCCTGATCGAAAGGAGCACTCATGAGCCCCGAGAGCAGATACCCCATTATTTTGAGCAACACTGAGACCGTCCCCGGTAAGCAGATTGCCGAATTCTATGGCCTGGTCACAGGCAATACCGTGCGAGCCAAGCACATCGGTCGGGACATCATGGCCGGTTTCAAGAACATCGTAGGTGGCGAGCTAAAAGGCTATACGGAACTGTTGCAGGATTCCCGGCGTGAGGCGACAGAACGCATGGTTGAGCAAGCGCAATCGATGGGTGCAAACGCGGTTGTCAATGTGCGCTATGCAACGAGTTCGGTCGCCCAGGGTGCAGCCGAATTATTCGCGTACGGAACCGCGGTGCGCGTTGCGTAGGAGCGTCTTCATGTCATCATATTTTGAGTTGTTCATGAATTTTGGTATCCC
>JAZFYI010000162.1:0-19710 GCA_036443455.1 Gammaproteobacteria bacterium | reverse complement strand
TTCGCCGGTCTCGCACAGGCTCGAGCGCCGGATGCGCCACCAGCTATAGCCCAGGATCAAGGCGGTGAGGCCGAAGGTGACGGCCTTGTATTCGGCGAGCACGCCCAGCCACGGTAACGCCGATACGGCCGAGGCCACGACGCCACCCAGCCCGAGGGCGACGAGGGCAATCGGCAGGGCGCAACAGGTTGCACCGGTCAGCGCCATCAGGGCGCTACCAATGATTCCGGCTGTGGTCTGATTGTTGCTCATAGCGATCTCTTGGACAAAAAAACAATACTGTGGTTTGGTCGCGTTATCAGCTCGTCGCAGCCTGATATACTCGCACGCCAAGTATTATAAGACCTGTAGCAGGTACAGATACAAATGCCAAAGAAGGGGGGTCCATATTGTTTTTTCGGAAAAGGGGTCAGATCTATTTTCCTGCAGCATGTCCTGGCGCTGGTGGGGAGCCTTATCGGGTCTGAAGGCTCTCCTGCAATTTTCCGGGCGCTTACAGGAGCGGCTTTGGCCGCGATTGAGTTCCAATCGGGCCAGAAGGCCCACCTGCATTTATCCTGATTTTGGTGAGAAAAACGAGTCGGGTTACAACTCCAGTATTTCTACCTCCGCGATGCCGAGCGCTCGGATGGGTTCCTCTATCTTGGAAAGATCGCCGACGATCAGCCAGATAAGCTGGTGCGGCTTCAAGACCTCATCGGCCGCGGCATCGATCTGCTCGAGGCTCATCGCTTCGTACTGGTCGGTCAACGTCATTACATAGTCGTCGGGTCGGCCGTATCGTGCGTTGGATAGCATGGTCGACAGCACCGCCGCACCGGTTTCATACTGCCCCGGCAGGCTGCGGGTTTCGTTCTTGACGACCCGGTCGAGTTCCTCGGGCCGGGTCCGCTCGGACCCCAGGTAGGCGTCGAACTGCTCCAGCAAGGCGATCACCGAGTCGGCCGTGCGATCGATCTGCACGGGCGCATAAACCAGGTAGGGCTGTTGCCCGCGCGCGCCGACCATGAAAGTCTGGGCGCCATAGGACCAGGATTTCGTCTCGCGCAAATCCATATTGATCCGTGCCGTAAAATCGCCGCCGATGACATTGTTCATGGCATTGATAACCAGGTTATTATCGGCGCCCGCCGGTGGTGAGAGGTGACCGGCCAGGATCAGCGACTGCGGCGAACCCGGCTTGTCGACCAGGTAAATTTTCGTTTCGCTTGCCAATTCGACCTCGGCGATATTCTTGATCGGCTTTTCGCTGGCCGGTGCATCCCAGTCACCGAAGTACTGGTTCAGCAACGGGAGCATTTCGCTCATGCTGGTATCGCCGACGACAAAAATGGTCGCATTGTCAGGCCGCAGCCAATCCCTGTGAAATGTCCGCAGATCATCCTGGGTAATCGACTTGACCGACTCCTCCGTGCCGGAACCGGTGAACGGAATTCCGTAGGCGTGACCCTTGCCATACAGTAACGGTGGCAGCTCGCGCAGTGCGATGCCCAACGGCTGCACTTTTTCCTGCTGGATCGCCGCCAGCGAACGAGGCCGCAGCCGTTCTATTTCCTCGATCTTGAAAGCCGGGTTGCGGACGATATCGGCAAACAGCTCCATCGACTCGTCGAGGTTCTCCTTCAGCGCATTCAGCCTGGCTTGCGACGTATCCAGAGTGGAGCCGGTCCGAATCCGGGCGCCCAGCAATTCGGATTCCTCACTGATCTCAAGCGCATCGCGGCTGGTCGTGCCCTCACGCAACATGGCCAGCGTGAAACCGGCGGCACCGAGCTTGCGACCCGCATCGGCGGCATAGCCGGCATCAAACTGGATGGCGATATTGACTATGGGCACGGCGTGGCGTTCGGCCAGCACGACCTCGACGCCGTTTTTGAGCCGCGAACGCTCTATTTGCGGGAATTTCAACGCCGGCATCGCAGACGGATACGGAATCTTGCTGCGATCGGCATCGGTTGCCACTGTCTGGAATTTGGCAAAGGGGAGCACGTCGAGCCGGTAATCGCCCTTGTCGAGCCACTTGTTGCCGGTGCGGAGTACGTCACGCCGGCTGGCCGAGTTCAGCCAGCCCAGGCGGGTGCGCCAGAAATCCGGGCTGCCGCCATACAACTCGCTGCGAGCCAGGGTAACGGCTTTGCCGCCAAATCCGCCGATCCTCTCGAGACCGCGAATCAAGCCGGCACTAATGGAAGTGCGAACACGAGCGATCTCGGCCTTGGTTGGACCCTTGTCGAGAAATTCCTCGACGACCTGGTCGATGACCCGGCTGACTTCAGCAGGATTGGAACCCGGTCTCACCATCGCATCGATGGTAAAAATACCTGCCAGTGTGTGTGCCTCATAATCGACGCTGACCGCGGTTGCGATCTGCCGCTGGTAGACCAGTTCGCGATACAGGCGCGAATTGCGACCGCTGCCAAGGATCGCAGCAGCCAGCTGCAGGTGCGCGCCTTCGAGTTCGGTGCGACCCGGTACTGCCCATGACCGGTAAAGACGGGCCTGGGGAACTTGCTCATACATGACTTCAAGGGTGCTGGTGTCGCGTACCGGGACCATTGCCTTGATGCGTTTGAGCGGTGGGCCGGCATCGATATCGGCAAAATACTTTTCCACCAGCGGACGCGCCTCGGCGGCATTGATGTCGCCGGCCAGAACCAGCACCGTGTTGGCCGCGCCGTAATACTGGCGGAACCACTCCTTGACATCATCGAGAGAAGCCGCGTCGAGATCCTCCATCGACCCGATCGTACTCCAGCGATAGGGGTGTCCCACGGGGAACAGGCCCTCCAGCGTGCGGTATTCGACCAGGCCATAAGGCTGATTGTCGCCGCTGCGCTTCTCGTTCTGCACGACGCCGCGCTGCTCGTCGAGTTTTTCCTGGGTTATCACGCCGAGCAAATGCCCCATGCGGTCAGATTCCATCCACAGCGCCATTTCCAGCGCCGGGGTCGGGACGTTCTGAAAGTAGTTGGTGCGGTCGAACCAGGTCGTTCCGTTCATTGCGGTGGCGCCGACTTCGTCAAACGGCTTGAAATACTCGTCGTTGTAATTTTCCGAACCGTTGAACATCAGGTGTTCGAAAAGATGCGCGAAACCGGTCTTGCCCGGTTTTTCGTCCTTTGAGCCGACGTGATACCAGACGCTGACCGCAACGATCGGCGCCTTGCGGTCTTCGTGCACAATGACCCGCAGGCCGTTGTCCAGCGTGAATTTCTCGTATGGAATATCGATGTCCGGCGTGGCCGCGAAGGCGTTAGCGCCGAATAACAGTACTGCCAGTGCACCCAGTGTGCGACCGCTGAACCTTTTCATGAAAGCTCCCCGATGATTTACCAATATGATTACGACAAAGAGGATAAACGCTTGTTCCTCAAATGGAAGACCTGGCGCGATATAAGGTTTGAAAAAAGCGACTCGCTGACTCGCGCAGCGTTTTTCTCAAGAAAATGCTTGGTATTGTCGGGGTCGCCGTGGCTGTATATCGTTCACCCTGACGGGCGATCGATGAACAGCTCAGCTCAAGGGTATAGCGATGGTATCGGGTAGGCAAAAAAATCTGGATTTGCAGCGGGCAATGAGACTGCACGATCAGGGAAGGCTGGCAGAGGCGGTGGGCCTGTACCGGTCCATCCTCGAATATAGGCATGACGATATTCGGGTCTTGTGCCTGTGTGCGCGCGCTAACCGGGAAATGGGACATATGGACGCGGCAGGTGAGTTGATGCGCACGGCAAACCGGTTGGCGCCGGATTCGGTCGAAGTGTTTTCGGAAACCGGTGAACTGGCGATGGCCACCGGGGATCTGCACACTGCGGACCAGGTTTTCCGGCAACTGACCGGGAAATATCCGGCCGAGCGGCATTTTTGGCTGGGGCGAGCCCGGGTCGATGAACGGTTGGGCAACTGGCAATCCAGTATTGCCGCCTACCAGCGAGCCATGGCCGGACCCGAGGATGCCGATGGGCGAATCAAGCTGCGGCTGGCAAGAGTCTTGTTGCAAGCCCGTAACACGACCGATGCCATGGATATATACGAGAACGAAATCTCATCCCATCCGGATCGTTGCGAGGCATCGCTGGGGCTGGGCGCCGCGTTGACGGCAACTGGCCGGTTCGATGAAGCGCAAAAAATCTATCGCTCGATAACCGACCGGCACCCTGCGGTGACGGAGGCCTGGCGGCTCATGGCCATGATCAGGACTTTCGATTCAGTCGACGATCCCGATATTGCCGCGATGCTGGCGCTCCTGGAGGGAAAAGCACCGGATCCCGATATGCGGGCCAATCTCCATTTTGCGCTGGGTAAGGCGTTCGATGATTGTCGGTCCTTCAAGGCCGCTTTCTCCCATTTTCAGCAAGCGAACGAAGCAAGACGCTCGCTAATCCCTGCTTTCGATGCAAAGCAGCACAGCGCCTGGATCGATCGTATTATCCGCGCCTGCGACTCGCCGGGCGAATGCAATAGTGCGGATGAAAATCGACCGATATTTGTAATCGGGATGCCGCGTTCGGGAACTACGCTGGTCGAAAGACTGCTGTCGAACCATCCCGATGTGCAGGGCCTGGGGGAGGCGTATTTTTTCTCGGCGATTACGCAAACCCGCTTGCATGGATATCCTGAGTCGATCGCAGGTCTTGACGGGGAAAAACTGAAAACCCTTGCCGCGCTTTATGGCGAGGAAGCGTGCGGCCTGGTTGAAGGGCAATCGGTGTGGACCGACAAAATGCCAGGCAATTTCCTGTTCGTTGGCTTGATCCGGGCAGTTTTTCCAAAGGCAAAGTTTATTCATGTCACCCGGGACAACGTGGATAACGCCTGGTCCATTTATCAACAGGATTTCAAAGGTGAACAAGCCTACGCCACCGATTTCGCCGATATCGTCAGTTATTTCCGCGACTACCGGCGGTTGATGGATCACTGGCAATCGCTTTACCCGGATTCGATTTCCACCATCGCTTATGAAAACCTGGTCAATGATCCATCGACCGTGATGCGCAAGCTGCTCACGGATTGCGGGCTGAGCTGGAATGATGCCTGTTTGTCACCGGTGCAAAACCCGCAACCGGTATTGACCCTGAGCAGTTGGCAGGCGAGACAGCCGTTGACCAGCAAAAGGATCGGCTGGAACGAGCACTATCGCGATTTTATCGCTCCGTTGGTTGACGGTCTTGGCCGCAACCAGGGCTAATCCCACCTGTGCAGGCGTCCGGCGCGATCGAAATGCTCACGGTAATAGGTGTCGTTGATGCTGGCGACAGACACTGTCTTGCCGCTCGAAGGGGCATGCACGAAATACCCGTTGCCGATGTAGATGGCGACATGCGAAATCTTGCGACCACCGCGGAAAAACAACAAGTCACCGGGCTTGGCATTGGATAGTGAGATACGCCTGGCGGCCCTGTACTGTTCCTGCGAGGTTCGCGGGACCTTCATCCCGGCCTGCTGGTATGAGTAGTACACCAGTCCACTGCAGTCGAAGCCATCGGGCGTAGTCCCGCCGTAAACATACGGCACACCGATCATTTCTGTCGCGGTGCGTGCGAGCTGCGTACCCAGGGAAGGTCTTTGCCGCGTGGCGCCGGGCGATGAGACAGCGCGGAATTCTCCTTTGCTGATGTACACGGGTGCTGAGGGGTTTCCGGCGCAACCGGCCAGCAGCGCCATAGTGACGGTTGCCACGGTCAGCCAGTGGATGGTCGGTCGGTTCATATTCCGGGTACTCGTCAGCCAGGGAGTGTTACCGACTCTAGCAGTCGCGCATTAACCCGGCCTGAACCCGGATCACAAATCCGTCCCGGGGGAGATTAAGTCAAATCATAAACAAGCGGGCTGTTATGGGCCGCCAGACCAGGCGGCCAGCTCGTTGCCGCCCGGTTCGACGAAATGAAAGCGCCTGCCACCGGGAAACTCGAAGATCCCCAAATTTAGCCGTTACACGAGTTCTGTGGGCTTGCTTTCATCGAAGCGGACTGTCTGGACGCTCGAGTATGTCGATACGCAGTAAGGCACGAGATAGGTCAGCAGTATTTTCAGGTAGTCGCTGGTCTGCATGCCGCCGTAAATCAGCTTATCGCCGTGATTGATCAGGGCCAGTACGGTGCCAACCAGCAGCGCAACACGCACCGCGCGCAAGACGATATCCCGCCGCCGCGCAAGCCGGTGCCATACCTGCAATCCAGGGGTCACTGCGGTCGCTCGGGCAGGTCGATCGCGCCCACCGTGTGCATGGCGATGCTGCCGAGGAAAAGCCGGTTGTCAATCTCATTGACGCTGGTCACGCCGAAGTAGGTGCCGGACCAGTCCTGCATGCTGTGCCTGACCTGCCCGGTCAGATCGATGCCGATTACCCAGCCCAGCGGAGGGATCGTTGGCCCGAAGCTCTCCGGCAACCGGGCCAGCGCCTTGAGCATGAATGGCGAGCCGGCCAGGCCCTCGAGAATCTTTTGCCTGGGCGATGGCAGGGCGACCCAGAACAGGTCATCGCCATTGAAGGAAAGGTTGTCCGGATAGCCTGGCAAGGAGCCGGCGAATACATCACGCGTCCCGGCCAGCGGCCCCTTGAGCCACAGCCGGTGAATTTTTGCCATCAGCGTTTCGTTGACCAGCACGTATTCGTCGTTGGGTCCCAAGGCGACGCCGTTGGCAAAGCCGAGCTTGTCGATATGGACCCGGGTCTCCCCGCTCTGCGGGTTATAACTGAGCAGGCGGCCGCTAAAGCTGGCTTCGATCAGGTCCAGGCGCCATTCGTCCTGGCCGAACCTTTGCGAGGCATCGGTGAACCAGATTACGCCATCGTCTGCGATATCCAGGTCATCGACGAATATCATTCGCCGGCCATTGACCGAGTCGGTCAGAACTTCTATTTCCGCGATCGGTGAAATACGCAGGAGGCCGCGCGTCGAATCGGCCACGATCAGGTTGTACTGGTCATCGAACTGCATGCCAAGCGGACGGCCATCGGTATTGACCCATTCATCGATAATCGTTCCGTCAGAAAGGAACCGAACGATGCGGCCATCCTGCAAGCCCGTATACAGGAGGCCGCTCGGGCCCAACGCAATATCCTCGGGCCCTTCGCCCAGGCCGGGCGTCAGGCGAACCACGCTCGCCAGGGCGTCGTTGCGGCGGAATGCTCCGGTCATCCCGGGATCGGCGTCCGGTTGCCAGCCGGATGGAGAAATCGAAACCGGCGAGAAAAACAGCCAGGCCAGAAAAACGACAATGACGACGGAAAAAATCAGCATGGCAGTTTTCATTGGCTTGCGGATCAGTCGGGTTTCATATCTATCATTCGATCAGCCAGCCCCCTGACCGACAACGGTCTTTTCTCCCTTGGCGATGTTGGTTGCCAGCGCGATCATTGAACTCAAATCCGCAAGCTGTGCCGGGATGACCAGGGTGTTGCCTTCCTTGGCCAGCTTGCCGAATTGTTCGATATACTGTTCCGCAATACGCAGTTGCATGGCTTCGTTGCCGCCTTTCTCGACGACGGCGGCAGCGATACGCCGCATGCCTTCAGCGGTAGCCGTTGCCACGGCCAGGATGGCTTGCGCCTCACCGGCCGCTTCATTGATCTGCATTTGCTTGACCGCTTCCGATTCCTTGATCACCCGCTGCTTCTCGCCTTCGGCCTCGTTGATCTTGGCATCGCGTTCGCCTTCCGAGGTCAGCACGACGGCACGCTTTTCACGCTCGGCGCGCATCTGTTTTTCCATCGCGGTCAGAACATCATGCGGCGGGTTGATGTTCTTGATCTCGTAGCGCAGGACTTTGACTCCCCAGGGTTCGGACGCCTTGTCGAGTTCAGTGACCACGTTGTTATTGATCATCGAGCGCTCTTCGAATGTCCGATCCAGGTCTATCTTGCCGATTTCGCTACGCAGCGTGGTCTGCGCGAGCTGAATGATGGCCCAGATATAATCGGAAATCCCATAGGATGCCCTGCTGGCGTCGAGGACCTGCAAGTACAGGACCCCGTCGACGCCCACTTGTACGTTGTCCCGGGTGATGCAGATTTGTTCGGGTATATCGATCGCCTGTTCCTTCAGGGAATGCTTGTAGGCGATCCGGTCGAAAAACGGGACCAGAATATGAAAACCGGCTCTGAGCGTCCGGCTGAATTTGCCTAGTTTTTCAACCACATAGGCGTTTTGTTGTGGTACCACGACCGCGGTCTTGGCGATAATGATAACGGCGAGAACAACAAATCCCAGTGCGACAATCAAAGAATCCATGGTTTTGTCTCCATTTAGTTTTTTTATCCGGTGTCAGTCTGCCGGATCATTGGATACATGCAGGACCAGGCCCTCGGTTTTTACCACACGGGCTCTTTGTCCTGCCGGGATGCTACCGGCGCCGATATTTCGAATGGTCCATTTGGTGCCGCGATGCTCGGCCCTGCTCTCGGCGCCGGGCGCCAGCTCATCGGCAACCCGGATCATGTCACCTTTCATGCTCGCGCGAAAACCAGGTACGGTTCCCCTGATCCTGAGATAAAGACTCTTGCGAAACGTGAACATCGAGATCAGGGACAACACGCCAAACATCGTCCATTGCGCCCACTCCGGCAAGGCCAGCCCAGCCAGGTCCACCAGGCCGACCAGCACCGCCGACAAACCGATAAATACCAGGTAGAACTGGGCATCGATCACAAACATCTCGGCGCCCAGAATAACCACACCGAGTACGATCCATCCCCACCACATCATGAGAAGTCTCCCGCAAGAGTGAATCTACCCACTATAACGTGGCGGAATGCCTGCGGGCCAGCACGGCGAATGGTCAGGATCCATTTTCATTCCGCCGGACCCACGTATTGAAAGCTGAAGAAAGCAAACTTTTGTTCGGTTTCCCATGGCGTCTTATGGGGATCGGCCGTCTCGCCGAGCAAACGGAAACACGCGCCAAGTTCCTCGCAGATTCCCTGCTGGTCGTAGCGGACGACATCCAGACCGCTGCAGCGCGTGGGGCCATCGGAGGCGAAGGCCCCGATGAGCAAAAACCCATCCGCGGCCAGGCTGTTTTTCAAAATAGCGACGTATTTCGCCCGGTCCTCAGGCTCGGTCAGGAAATGAAATGCCGCGCGGTCATGCCAGAGTGCATATCGGCGTCGTGGCTCTAGCGTCGTGATATCGGATTCCAGCCAGCAGACCTGGTCCGCTTTGCTACCCAGCCTGTGCCGCGCGGTCTGCAAAGCTTGGCCAGAAATATCCAGTACCGTCAAATCCGTGTAGCCGAGCGCCAGCAGGTGATCGACCAGGACCGATGCACCGCCGCCGACATCGATGATTGCGCCATCGCGAGCGATCCCGGTCTGCTCGATCAGATCCAGTGACATACGGGGAGTTTCCTGGTACCAGCTTAGCTGGTCTGGCGCCTTGCCGGCATAAACGCTTTCCCAGTGTTTTTTTCTGTCCATCAAAAGCTCTGCCGCTGCCTGGTATCCGGGCGTGCCCCCGGCGAGTCGTTACTTCCTGCGGTCTCTATCGTAATTGAACGGTGCGGCGGCGGCGAGCTGGCGACGATATTTCTGCGCGCCCCAAATAATGTGAACCAGGACCACAAATGGCCGGAATCGCCATGCTAGATTCTGCGTGTGCTTTGCAACTTGGGGATTTGTGGGAAAGAAGCCGATGACCGCAGACCAGACATCGATCCATACGCTGTTAATCGACAACGATGCCGGCGATCGGGCGCGCATTTGCGAGCAGTTGGGCAAGGCGATCAGTGTGAGCTTCGAGGTGACAGAGACCGCGTTGCTCAAAGGGTTTGCCGGACTCAAGGGCAGGAACGACAGCCCATACGATGTAATCTTGCTTGGCCTGGACCAGCCTGGTTGTACGGGGCTGGATGCGCTAAAAAAGTTGTTGCCGCAAGCCGGAGACGTACCGGTCATCGTTCTCTCGGGGCATGAGCCCAGGGAACTGGGCCTGGATGCTGTCCGCTGCGGTGCGGAGGACTACCTGGTCAAGGAGGATTTTGACGGTGAACTGCTGGTCAGAGCGATACGCAACGCGACCGAAAGAGCCCGCATCAAGATCGAGCTCAAGGCATCGGAGCAGAACTACCGGGCTCTCTATCGCAACGTAGTCGCCGGTGTTTTTAGCACGACGCTGGATGGACAGTTCATCTCCGCCAACCCAAGCATGGTTAAGCTGCTCGGATATGACAGCGAGGAGGAGTTGCTAAAGATCGATATTCCCAGCCAGATTCATGCCTGCCCGGAACAAAGGCAGCGCTGGGTCGAGCAGGTTCACGCAGCGGGCGAAATGGTCAACGCGGAGCTCAGGCTGAGAAGGAAGGACGGCCGGGAAATCACGGTGCTGGAAAATTCCTGCCTGGTTTACGATGACGATGGCAATCCATCCCATTACCAGGGCACTTTGATCGATGTGACCGAGCGGATGCAGGCAGAGGCGGCGCTGCGTAAAAGCGAAGAGCGATTCGAGCTGGCGGTCAAAGGATCGCTGGATGGGTTGTACGACTGGGACCTGGTCGCCGACCGGTTCTTTGCATCGCCGAGGCTGGCCGACCTGCTGGGTTTCGACCCGCAGCTCGAGAACAACGGCTTCAAACAATTCCAGTCCCGCATCCATCCGGATGACCACTCACGCGTCAGGCGGACGGTGATCGAGCATTTGCGCGATGACCGGCCCTTCAACGTGGAATTCAGGATACGCAGGGAAAACGGCGAGTACCTGTGGCTGCAGGGCAAGGGTCAGTCTGTGCGTAACGCGGATGGCAGGGCAACCCGGATGGCCGGCTCGGTGGCGGATATTGGCGAGCGCAAGAAAGCCGAGGAAGCATTGCGTAGCAGCCAGTCCTTTTTTCAGCTTATTCTGAATTCGGTGCCGATCAGCATCGCCTATGTTGAAAAAGACGAAACCATTACTTTCGCCAATCAAAATTATCTCGATTGGTTCCAGGTAAGACAATCCGAATTGATTGGCAAGAAAATCAGGCATATCACCTCGGAGGAATCGTACCGGATAATTCGGCCGAGGATCGACAGAGTACTGGCGGGCGAGATGGTCACCTATTCGGCTGGCGCCGAACGGGACATGCAGGACTTCGAGCTGGAAGTGACCTATATCCCGCATCGTGATGACAGCGGCGATGTCATCGGCTTCTTTTCCGTGGTCCAGGATATGACCTTGCACCGGCGGCTGGAAGCGGAGCTGCGCCAGGCGCAGAAAATGGAAGCCGTCGGTCAGCTTACCGGTGGCGTAGCCCATGATTTCAATAATCTGCTAAGCATTATCGTTGGCAATCTCCAGTTGCTTTCCAGGCCGTTGCAAGGCCAGGAGAAACTCGTGGAGCTGGCCGATTCCGCACTGAAGGCGGCGTTGCGCGGTGCGGACCTGACCAAGAGGCTGCTTTCGCTCTCTCGCCGCCAGGTGCTCGAACCCAGGTTGCTGGATGTCAACGAGCTGGTCATGGAAATGGACGAGTTACTGAGGCGAACGCTGGGCAACAGCGTTGACATAGAAACCCGGTTTGCAAAAAACCTGCATCCTGCAACCATCGATCCGGGGCAACTGGAAAGCGCCTTGCTAAATCTTGCGATCAACGCACGGGATGCCATGCCGGAAGGCGGGCAACTCCTGATCGAGACCAGCAACCTGAGCATTCCCGAAAGCGGATCCCCCGAGTTTCCCCAGGCGACACCAGGTGAGTATGTATTCTTGGCGGTAAGCGATACCGGATGCGGAATGCCATCCGATGTGGCCGATCGGGCTTTCGAGCCATTCTTTACGACCAAGGATGTCAGCAAGGGCAGTGGCCTCGGCCTTAGCATGGTCCATGGTTTTGTCGAGAAGTCTGGTGGTTTTACCAGCATCAGGAGCAATGTCGGTGTCGGAACTCGGCTCAGACTGTTGTTCCCCATGGCGGATGACGACACAGCGAGCAGCGAGCAGCAGATCATTGAAATTGAAATGCCAAGAGGCGATGAGTGCATACTGGTCGTCGAAGACGACAACGAGGTCAGAAAAACCACGATAGCCCTGCTCACCGACCTCGGTTACCAGGCTCTGGAGGCGGGGGACGGACCTTCGGCGCTGCGCGTGCTGGGAGCGCACCCGGAAATCGACTTGCTGTTTAGCGATGTCATGATGCCAGGAGGGATGCGAGGGCCGGTGCTGGCGCAACAAGCCGGCGAAATCCGACCTGACCTGCCGGTCCTGTTTGCGACCGGTTTTGCTGAAAGCACAATCCTGTATAAAGGTGTAGAGGCCAGTCCCGATAGCGTGATCTGCAAGCCCTATGGTCACGATGAGCTGGCCCGAAAAATCCGCCGGGTGCTGGATTCGAAAAAAACCGGGGCGCCGAGGAAAATCGGCAAGTCCGCATAAATCACCATTAGCATACCGGTAGGTCAAAATACCTGATCCTTGCATTTCCTGTGCCCGGCGGTCACCGCCCCGGTGAAATATGCGTGCTGACACAAGCTATAATCCCCCGGTACAGGTGAGGCATACCTGTAGTCCGGGTTTCCTCAAGCATTCGAGTGTCTGGCAATAATGAATATGAACGAACTGCCCTTGTTGCCTGCTCCACCCACGGAAAAAAAATCGCTGGTGGCGCATTGCTTTGGCGGTTTTTTCTGGGGTGTTTTCGCGGTCGCTATCCTGTTCTGGTGCGTCGATGCCTGGCTGGTGGCTTTTTTCGATGAGCAACAAGGTTTTTTGGCAGCCCTGATCAAACCAGGCGAAGACGATCTCGTGCACCGGCTGATCACATCGGTGGCATTCCTGGCGCTGGGCATGACAGCCAACGGTTTTGTGAGCCGCCTTAAAGAGGCGAAACTGGGGTTGCAGGAAAGCCAGGCCTGGCTGAATATCATGAGCGATGCCAGCTTTGAGGGCTTGTTCATATCTGAAAATGGCAAAATCCTCGCTGTCAATGAGCGGGGTTGTCGTGATCTCGGTTATAGCCGGGAAGAACTGATCGGACGTTCCATTTTTGACCTGGCTGACCTGGAAAGTCGCCAAGTCGTAAAGGAGCATCTCGCCGGACGGCTGGAAGATACATACGTGGTCACCGGCGTGCGTAAGGACGGTGAAAAAATCGATGTCGAAATACGTGCCCGGACTGTGGATATTAATGGCAGGAATCTCAGGGTTTCGGCATTGCTGGATGTGACCCACCGTCACAAAGCCGAGCAGAACCTGCGCGGTTATGAGCGCCAGCTTCGCTCGATGACGACGCGACTCGCGCTCGCAGAGGAAAAGGTTCGGCGAGACATAGCGATCGCCCTGCACGATAGCGTGGCTCAGCAGCTCAGTATCGCCAAGCTGAAACTGGGATCGGTGCTGAAAGATACAAGTGATGAAGGAAGTTTTGATTCCTTGCACGAAATCAATGAATTGATCGATGATGCGATTCGCGAAACCCGCACACTGGTCTTCGACCTGAGCCCGCCCGTTTTGTATGAACTGGGTTTTGTCGCGGCGGTTGAATGGCTGAGCGATATGCTCAGCGAGCGGCACGGTATTGAATGCGGCGTAAAGGTCGTGGGTGGTGAGCTATTGCTCGATCATGATTTGCGGGTCACGATGTATCAGTTGGTCAGGGAACTGTTGGTCAACGTAACCAAGCACTCCGGGGCGAAATCGGCGACCGTCAGTATTTCTGAAAACAGCGGCATGTTGTGTGTCGATGTAAAGGACAACGGCTGCGGTTTCAATATGAGTGCCGTCGGGCCGGGGTTCGGCTTGTTCAGCATACGCGAAAGACTGAAACCGCTGGATGGTAAATTGAATATCGATAGCGAGCCCGGGAAAGGTTCCACGGTTGGCATCTGTATTCCGTTGGGTGAGCGGGGTGAGTCCAATGCCTCTTAAGGTACTGTTGGCGGATGACCACCAGATTGGTAACGAGGGCTTGCGTGTCCTGCTTGAAAGGGAGAGCAAGTTCGCTGTGGTAGGCATGGTGAACTCGGGTCGTGAGGTCGAAAGAATGGTCCGTCGTCTCGAGCCGGAACTGGTCATTATCGATATTGGCATGCCTGAGCTGAATGGCATCGAAGCCACCCGCAAATTGCGCAAGTTGCATCCAAAAGTGCCGGTAATTGCGTTAACCATGCACGATGACCGGCGCTATATAGCGGCAATGATGCGTGCCGGGGCTCGCGCCTACGTGCTTAAGGAAAATGCTGTCGAGGAGCTGGAACTGGCCATCAAGACCGTGATCGACGGTGAGATCTATCTCAGCAATGCTCTCCGGGACAAATACAAAGACCAGCTCGAGGCATTGCTCAGCGGCGGTGAGCAATCGCTGCCCGAGATACTGACCGGCCGCGAGCGAGAGGTTTTGCAATTGCTGGCGGAAGGAAAGAAAACCGCCCAGGTCGGAGAATTGCTGCACGTCAGCGCCAAGACAGTTGAGACGCACCGCAGCAATATCATGAAAAAGCTTGAATTGAATACCCTGGCCGATCTGACTCGTTACGCCATTCGGGAAGGGCTGATTTCTGTCGATGGCTGAGATCGGGCCCGATGGCAGCCCGCCGCCGGCACGGGCGGTTTGATCGATTTTTCCCAAGTCCGACAGGCTCCTGAAGCTGCAGAAATTATCGAATTCCTTGCACTTTTTCCTCCGCTGCGCTTAGCTTCAGGAAAATGGCTCGTGAATACTGGGAGAAGCCTTGAACGAACCGGAAAAACGGCTGCTGGTAATCGACGATGAAGCGGAAATTATGCGTTTCATCGGCGAGGTCGGGCGCGGGCAGGGGTTTGAGGTCAGGCTGGCCGATGATGCCGATCATTTCAGGCGGGCGATACAAGAGTTCGACCCGAGCTATATCGTCATGGATCTGCAGATGCCGGACGCCGACGGCATCCAGCTGATTCGGTATCTCGCGGACGAGGAGTGCCAGGCCGCAATCCTGCTGATCAGCGGTCTGGATGACCGGGTGTTGAAATCGGCGGAAAAACTGGGGCGCAGCCTGGGACTGCGAATGGCCGGCAGACTGACCAAGCCAGTCATGCTGGATGACCTGGAAATGCTGCTGACGGCTGTACCCGGCGGTGAAATGCGGTTTACCAAAGAGCTGATATTGAATGCCATCGACGATGGCCAGATGGTCGTGCATTACCAGCCGAAGGCGCGTCTGCGCCTGACCGGTCCGATCTACATGTGCGGCGCGGAAGCCTTCGTGAGGTGGAAGCATCCGGTCCAGGGCCTGATGATGCCGGGGTCGTTCCTGGCGAAGGCAGAGGAGCTCGGTCTGTCCGGTCAGTTGTCGCGCTGCGTGCTGGAGCAAGTGCTTGCAGCGAATGCGGCCTGGGCCGAAAAAGGCGAGGAAGTCAATGTCGGTGTCAATGTGTCGGCCCGCCAGCTGGTGGAAGATGATTTTCCCGACATGGTTGAGGAATTGCTGGCGCGTTACGACGTTCCGGCCGACCGCCTGATGCTCGAGCTGTCGGAAACTTCGGCGATGACGGATGCGGAGCAAAGCCTGGCCATTCTCAAACGGCTGCGCAAGAAAGGGGTAGAGCTTTGCCTCGACAATTTTGGCACGGCTTCGTCGCCGTTGATAATGCTTTACCGGATGCCGTTTTCCGAGGTCAAGGTAGACACAAGTTTCATTCTCGAGGTTCGGCGCAGTGAAGAGGCCAGGTCCGTGGTTGCCGCTGTCGTCAACCTGGCCCATGCGCTTGGCTTGAATGTCTGCGCCGAAGGCGTGGAGTCCGAACCCACCCTGAATTTCCTGCGCTCGGTCGGTTGTGATATCGCCCAGGGATATTACGTTTGTAAACCGCTGCCGCAAGATCGCGCCTATCGTTTTCTTGCACGCTGGGCGAAACACGTCGAGGAGCAGGAAAAGAAGATCCGCGAACAGTGGTCGATGGCCGGCTGACAGGGTTACAAGGTCGAGCCTGTTTGATTTTACATAATCCCCAAACCGCAAACCCCGTCTTTTAAACCCTCGCATGTCCCCCGGCATCAAAAAACCAGTAAACAACAGCTGGAGCGTGTATGGGTGTCAGCCTGGTGGCCGTTTCGATGACTGAACCGGACTCAAGGCAGACAGAAAAGGATCTTGTGGTTCGTGCCCAGCGAGGAGAACAGGCCGCATTCGAGGTGCTTTATCGCCAGCATGTTGGACGGGTTTACGCGCTTTGCCTGAGGATGACCGGTCAGCCGGCGCTGGCGGACGATTGTGTCCAGGAAGCGTTCATCCGCGCATGGCGTAAATTGCCGGAGTTTCGCGGACAAAGCGCATTCGGGACCTGGATTTACCGCATAGCGGTCAACCAGGTCCTGGGTCACAAACGCAGCAGCCAGCGCCAGGGGGCGCATCTCGAGTTGCTGGCCGGGCAGACGGCGGGCGCTTCGTCGCCGGCCCCGGAGACCGCGGGTTTCGATATCGAAAATGCGATCGCCAGACTGCCGGAAGGCGCCCGGGATGTCCTGCTGCTTTGCGGCGTTGGCGGTTTCAGTCACGAAGAAGCCTCCAGCATGCTGGGGATAGCCGTGGGAACGAGCAAGGCGCAGTTACACAGGGCCAGGCGATTACTCAAAGACCAAATGGACAGTTGAGATGAGCACAAGACGCGAAAATACCGATGCGGATGCGAGGCTGGACAAGGCATTGACTGAGCTGCCGCTTGAAATACTGCCGAAAAGCGATCTTTGGCCGAATATAAGCCAGGCGATCGCGAAAGGCCGGGGACAGACAGCTCGAGATCGCCGGCAGCCATTACTTGTACGCCTGGCGATCGCAGCTTCCCTGGTGGTTGTTTCCTCGATGGCGACCAGCTGGTGGATTGCACAAGGTGACGGTCGTCAGGTGACATTGGCCGGTACCGGCGAGTTCGCCGCACTGGTCGGGCCGGTAATTTTACCCGCCAGTTATGACGAGACCCAGGTGCCGGGTGCACGCTATCTGCAGGATCGCGCCGAGCTCGTGCAGGCGCTGGAAGAGCAGATTTTGTTGCTGCCAGAAGAGACGCGACAGAAAGTGGCCGGCGATCTGCTGGCGATCCAGCACGCCCTTCAGGATATCAGCCGGGAGCTGACCGGCGATCCGGGCAATGTATTGCTGCAACAGTTGTTGCTGACCATGTATCAAAGAGAACTGATGCTGCTTGACGATTTGCATCAAATTACGGCGGCCGTAAAGGCCCAGAGGACCCAAATATGAACAAGTGGACGATTTTTTTGTGTGGCGTGCTGTTGTCATCTGTCGCGATGGCAGGTGAAGAAATCGACAAAACCCTGGCCGCGGACGCTGATGGTGAAGTGCTGGTATCCAATATTGCCGGCACGGTCGTTATTCGTGGCTGGAAAAAGAAAGAAGTCAGGGTAAGCGGCGAACTGGGCAAGGGAACCCGGGAACTGTTATTTGAGCGCGACGGTTCGCGTGTAGAGATTCGGGTCGAAATAGAGAAGGGCAGACATCGCAGAGTTCATGGCACCGATCTGAAAATCTGGCTGCCACAGAACAGCGAAATCAAGGTCATCACGGTCAGCGCGGACATCGAGATCGAAGATGTGCGTGGCGAGCAGCATCTGGAGAGCGTCAGCGGCAGGGTGGATACGCAAATCTGGGAAAACGATCTGGAAGTCCGGTCGATCAGCGGTGATGTCGATGTAGTCGGCCATGGCCACGCCGGCCTGGTCACTGTCAACCTGATTAGCGGCGATGCCGAGATTGAGAATGTGTCCGGTGAAATCGAGATACAGTCGGTCAGCGGCGATCTGGATCTCGAGATGGGAGACATCGTCGAAGCACGTATACGGTCGACGACCGGCGACATGGAACTGTCGGGCAAGCTGGCCAAGGATGCCCGGGTGGATGTGGAGAGCATCAACGGCGATGCGATCATTATCCTGGATGGGTCCGTGAGCGCCGAAATCGAAATCGAGACTTTTAACGGTGATATCGATAATTGTTTCGGTCCGAAAGCGCGGCGAACCAGTAAGTACGCGCCTGGCCGTGAGCTGAGTTTCACCGCGGGCGACGGTAATGGCAAGATTCGCATCAAGACATTAAACGGCGATGTGACGCTGTGTAAGAAGTAACGGACTCCCTGCCGACGCTGGCCCGGTTTTTGACGCGGTTCATGCAATAATAGCGCGGAGGATACAGACAATAGCGGTGAGACTAGATGGCCCTGATGGCAGAACTCAAACGACGGCGGGTATTTCGCGTCGCCGCCATGTACGGGTTCGCCGCCTGGATCATCACTGAAGTTTCGGCGACGGTTTTCCCGGCATTGTTTGTGCCGGACTGGGCCATCACTTTCGTCGTGGTCCTGCTTATCATCGGGTTTCCCATTGCCATGTTCCTGGCCTGGGTTTTCGATATCGGGCCGGGCGGCATTGTGCGTACGGCGGCCGAGGCCGACAGCCAGGGGGTCGTGGAAAGTGGCCCCGGACGGGTTGCATACACGGTGTTGCTGATTGCCGGGACCGCGCTGCTGACCCTGGCGCTGTATCACTTTGGCCTGAAAGGCTATGACTGGCTTGCCGACGACCGGTCAAACTCAATCGCGGTGCTGCCTTTCGAAAACATCAGCAACGATCCTGGAAATGATTATTTTAGTGACGGGATATCGGAAGAACTGCTCAATCTGCTCGCCAAGATCCCGAACCTGCAGGTTGCGGCCAGGACTTCGTCATTCGCTTATCGCGGTGCAAAGGTAGACGCGCGGGAGGTCGGCAGAAACCTGGGTGTGAATACGGTGCTGGAGGGCAGCGTACGCTGGTCGGGCGATGACCGGATCAGGATTACCGCACAGTTGATTGACGTCAGCAACGGATTTCATCTTTGGTCGGAAACCTATGATCGGGAACTCAAGGATATTTTCGAGGTCCAGGACGATATTTCGCGAAAGATTGTCGATGCGCTAAAAATCCAGTTCGTCGGTGAACGGCAGCCGGCGCTGGCCGCCATGCTGAACGCGCCGCCAACGGGAGATTTACAGTGCTACCAGTATTACCTGGAAGCGCGCCACAAATGGCGCCAGCGTGGGGAACGCTCGCTGACCGACAGCATCGAGTTGTTCCAGAAAGCCCTCGCGCTGGATCCCAGTTATGCGCGCGCCGCATCGGGCCTTGCGGCTGCCTATGTGGTGCTTCCCGGTTATTCGGAGCTCACGGAGGAGGAGGGCAACAAGCTGGCGCAGGAGGCCGTCTACAAGGCGTTGGCGCTGGACGCGACATTGGCGGAAGCGCATGCGGTGCTGGCGCTGATCAACGTGAACGGGATGAAATGGTCGGATGCCGAATCCGATTTCTTCAACGCGATCTCGCTCGACCCCGATGAGGCGACCACCCACCACTGGTATTCGTACCTGCTGATGCGCACGGGTCGCTTGCCGAAAGCGCTCGAGCAAGCCCTGGAAGCATACAGGTTGGAACCGAATTCACCGATCATCAATAGCCACCTGGCCGGCGTATACATGGCCATGGCAGACAATGAAAAGGCATTATTCTACTCCGACGAGGCAGAACGCCTGGGTCTTGCTACGAATGTCGATGTGCTGCCACGCGTCCTGATCCATGTGCGCCGGGGTGAACTGGATGAGGCCCAGCGCCTGTACGCCAGCACCTTTTCGGTCCAGGGCGACCAGGCGCCGGATGAATTTCAGCGCCTGACCATCCAGGCGATCGCCGACCCGGCGGTTGCCGAAGAACTCTTGCAGATGGTCGATCAGGCAGGTGACCAGGTGCCGTTACGCGAGCAATTCAGAATGTATG
>JAZFYI010000161.1:0-2802 GCA_036443455.1 Gammaproteobacteria bacterium | reverse complement strand
GCGGGTAAGCGCGAAAAGCAACAAAAGGCGCTGACATGAAAATCATTATTCTCGGCGCGGGACAGGTAGGGCGCACGGCGGCCTACCACTTGGCCAAGGAAGAGGCGAACGAAGTCACGGTCGTGGATCTTCGTGAGGACATTCTGCGCGATCTGCGCGATCGCCTCGATATCCGGACCGTGATCGGGCACGGTTCGCACCCCGATGTGCTGGAGCGGGCCGGCATCAAGGATGCCGACATGATTATCGCGCTGACCAACAGCGACGAGACCAACATGGTGGCCTGCCAGGTCGCCAGCACCCTCTTTCGAACACCGACCAAGATCGCAAGAATCCGCGATGCGGAGTACCTGAGCCACGAGCGCTTGTTTGGCGATGATGCCTTGCCGATCGACGTGCGTATCAGCCCGGAAGAACTGGTCACCGATTACATCGAGAAACTGATTCATTATCCGGGTGCCCTGCAGGTCCTGGAATTCGCCAACGGCGAAATCCTCCTGGTCGGCGCGCGCGCCGGCAAAGACGGCCTGCTGGTGGGTCAGCAGTTATCCGCTCTGCGCGCACATATCCCCAATGTGGACGCCCGGGTCGCGGCCATATACCGCGATGGCCAGGCGATAAAACCGACCGGCGATACTGTCATTCGCGAGAATGACGAGGTGTTTTTTATCGCCGCGCGCGCGGACATACGCGCGGTGATGAGCGAGATGCGCAAGCTCGATGAGCCGGTCAGACGAATCATCATCGCCGGTGGCGGCAACATCGGTTTCCGGCTTGCGAAACGCATGGAGCAAACCAACCAGGTCAAGCTGATCGAGCGCAGCCAGGAGCGCGCGCGGGCAATCTCCGAGAAACTCGAGCGTACGATCGTATTGCACGGCGATGCGACCGATGAAGAACTGCTGATGGAGGAGAATGTCGACAACGCAGACGTTTTCTGCGCACTGACCAACTCCGAGGAGGCGAACATCATGGCAGCGATGCTGGCGAAAAGATGCGGCGCCCACAAGGTCATGGCGTTGATCAACCGCCAGTCCTTCGCGGAGCTCGCCGAAGACGCGGGCACCATAGACATCGCGATTTCCCCGCAGCAGATTACCATCGGCACTTTGCTCGCCAACGTACGACGCGGTGATGTTACCCGGGTCCACTCCCTGCGCAGGGGCGCCGCGGAAGCCCTCGAGGCAGTCGCCCACGGCAACCGTGACAATTCAGCGGTCGTCGGCCGGTCGATCGAAGAAATTGTGTTGCCCGACAGCGTCACGATCGGCGCCATCGTGCGTGACGCTCAGGTCCTGATGGCTCATCACGACACGATCATAGAAGAGGACGACCACGTCATTTTGTTCCTGACCGATCGAAAACATATAGAAACGGTCGAGAAACTTTTCCAGGTCGACGCTACCTTCGTATGAATCTGCCCGTCGTTTCCCGAATTCTTGGCATGCTGTTGGGTATGTTCAGCCTGACCATGATTCCACCCATGCTCGTGTCCTGGCATTTCAACGACGGCAGTTGGCTGACCTTTCTCGAGGGCATGGGTGTCATCCTGGTCGCTGCCACGGTTTTCTGGCTCGTGGGCAAACCCGCGACCAGCGGCATGGATTTACGCCTGCGGGACGGCTTCCTGATCGTTGCACTTTTCTGGGTCGTGCTCGGCGTCGCCGGTTCGGCACCGCTGATCTTGTCAGAAAGCCTCGACATTTCCACCACCGACGCAATCTTCGAATCGATTTCCGGCCTGACGACAACGGGCGCGACCATCCTGACCGGGCTGGACGAGCTGCCGCGCAGTATTCTTTTTTACCGCCAGATGCTGCAGTGGCTGGGGGGCATGGGAATCATCGTGCTGGCGGTCGCCGTGCTCCCGATGCTGGGTGTCGGCGGCATGCAATTGTACCGCGCCGAGACCCCCGGCCCGGTCAAGGACCACAAGCTGACGCCGCGTATCACCCAAACGGCCAAGGCGCTTTATTTCATTTATGCGGGCATCACGGTCGCCTGTTTTGTCGCCTACTGGGTAGCCGGGATGGAATGGTTCGATGCGCTGGGTCACGCCTTCAGCACCGTGGCGATCGGTGGCTTCTCGACCCACGACGCCAGTTTCGGGTACTACGCGCAGATCGGGCACCCGAACGCGCTGGCGATCGAAATGATCGCCGTGGTTTTTATGCTGATCGGCGCCGCGAATTTCTCGCTGCATTTCCTGGCCTGGAAAAACCGCAGTATCAAGGGCTACCTGCAGGACCCGGAATTCAAGGCGATGATTACGATCTTGCTGTCGGTTACCGTAATCACTGTTTTTTACCTTTTCGCCAGCGATTATTACGAGGGTTTTTCAGAATCGATGAGGAAGGGGCTGTTTCAGGCGGTATCGATTGGCACGACCACCGGCTTCACCACCGCGAAGTACTCGATGTGGCCCGGTTCGCTGCCGGTCATGCTGCTGCTGGTCAGTTTCATCGGTGGTTGCGCGGGCTCTACCGGCGGCGGCATGAAGGTGATCCGCTGGCTGCTGATCTACAAACAAGGAGCGCGCGAAGTCTTGCGCCTGATCCATCCGAACGCGAAGATCCCGGTCAAACTGGGCAACACCGCGGTACCGACCCGGGTTATCGAGGCAGTCTGGGGGTTTTTCTCGATTTATATCGTCATGTTCGGCGTCATGATGCTCGTGTTGATGGCGACCGGGCTGGATCAGGATACCGCTTTCTCAGCGATCGCCGCGACCTTGAACAATCTCGGCCCGGGTTTGGCCGATGTCGCCGACAATTTCATTTCCATCCCGGACCCTGCCAAGTG
>JAZFYI010000160.1:0-3657 GCA_036443455.1 Gammaproteobacteria bacterium | reverse complement strand
GCCCTGATAAGCCTGGCGTAGGGATCGTTTGGCGATAATTGAACTGCCCTGTCGTAATTGCTAATAGCTCGATTCCATCGACCCAGGTGCCCATAAGTGTTCCCCAGTTCGAAAGGCCACAATGCGTTACGGGGGTCCAGATCGATCGCTCGCTCCAGATCGGGAATGGAATCGTCGAAGTCACCGCGCCGCCTCAGGATAAATGAGCGAATCGCGTAGGCTTCTTCATTCCCCGGTACCATCGGGATCGCGATATCCAGTTGTTCCAGGGCCCGGTCATAGTCCAGGAAGCCGTGATAGTAATAATCAGACAGCGCGATATGGGCTTCCGGCATGCCCGGGCTCAGCTCAAACCCTTTGTCGATCGCCGTGCGGGCCAGCGCAAGGTCAGATTTGTCGCGGCCAAAAAACCAGTACCGGTCCATGTACGCGCTGGCCAGTGCTACATGCGCCAGGGCAAAACTCGGGTCCAGCAACACCGCCTGTTCGAATAGTTGCAAACGCCGTTCCTGAGCTTTTACGCCAGCGTTCCGCTGGATGGCTCGACCGCGCTGGAAGAAATCGTATGCCTGCAGGTTCTCGGTCGGGATACTGGCCAGCGCATGTTGGTCGGCCGGCGACAGAGCCGCATGCAGTGCCTCGGCGATCGCACTGGCGATCTCGCTTTGGATGGCAAAAATATTTGCCGTGGTCAATTGCCGGTCATAGGTGTCGGCCCACAGGTGTTCATCGGTCACGGCATCGATCAACTGCATATTGATACGAACCCGGTCGCCCGCTCTTTGCACGCCGCCTTCCAGGATCGTCGCGACACCCAGCTCCTTGCCGATGGTGCGCATATTCTTGGTGGTGTCGCGGTATTCCATGACCGAGGTCCTGGAAATCACTTTTAGCGAGCCGATCCGCGCCAAATGGGTCAACACATCGTCATGCATGCCCTGGACAAAATACAGATCGTCTTTGTTGGCGCTGCGGCTGGCAAACGGCAAAACGGCGACCGACTGGCGGCTCACAGGTGTCGCCACTTCGGTGTCCGCTGCGGCGATGACCGACTCAGGTGCTTGCTCATCGACCCACACGAACTTGTCCAGCGCGAACAGCGCAACGGCGAACAACAGCACGGCGATGATCATGAAATCGAGTTTGCGACCGGTCTCGGTGGTAACCGACTGGCTGCGATCGACATGCTTTTCCAACTTCAGGCCATCCGGCGTCATTTCGAAGGCCCAGGCGAAAATCAGCGCAAGCGGGAGCCCGATGGCGATCAAGAGCAGGAAGAATTTGCCGACCCAGTCAGGCAGTTCCAACAAGGGTACGACTATGTCTACAATTTGCAGCAGCAACCACGAGACGATGCCATAGACAAAAGCGACCCGGACGACATTTCGTCGCTTGAGTTCAGCCAGAAAATTCCCAGGTTTGCCCACCTGCCACCTGTAGCCCGCGTCTGTGAATGATCAATGTTAGTTGAAGCCATAAACCACCGCCACCAATGGCGTGCGCTGAATTGCAATATTCGGGGTATTTTCCACCTCGATTTCCGGATATTCATTAATTTCGCTCGATTTTGCTCATCGGCGGCGTTTTGTGCGACCGCAGTCACATCCGGAACGCGTCCTTGCGGTTATGTTAATTGTTGTTTTTTATAGAAAATACAATCTCCAGGAGTAGAAAATGCTACGCGTAGCTCTCATGGTTTCAGTGTTGTTCACCATCTTGGCCTGTGCCACTACCCGGGCCGATGACAAATACACCAGGGCTGGCAGCAGGACCTCCACAGCCGAAAAAATTGCCATCGCTGTTTTTAGTGAGGTTGAACGGCAAATTATTGCCGAGTATTTCCATAAACATGGACATTCGTCGGGTAAAAAAGGAAAAGGCAAGGGAAAACCTCGCGGTCTTCCGCCTGGCATCGCGAAGAACCTGCAACGCGGCAAGCCCCTGCCTCCCGGAATTGCCAAGCAGCACTTCCCGGGTGGCTTGATCGACCTGTTGCCACCGGCGCCGAGAGGGTTTGAGCGCATTATTGTGGGCGGCAAGATTATCCTCGTGGAAGTTGCCACCCAGATCATTCACGATGTGCTGATTGACGTGGTTTTTTGACTGACCCCGCTCTCTTGCGGGCCCGCAAAAATAAAATAGGTCAGGGAATTGCGGCTGTCTGGCCGTTTCTCTAGTATTTGCACAAGTTAGCAAGTTACTTTCGAGGCTGACCGGCCTTTTTATGAGTATTCTGAAGTCATTGATCAGTCTTTTTCCAGGCGGCAAGAAGCTGGCTGAAAGACACTCCTACCGCAGACGAACTCGTCTCCTGGAGAGTGTGGGGAATACCGAAGCGCGATTTACCGCTATCTACAAGCAGAACGAATGGAAGAATCCAGAAAGCCGTTCCGGAGAAGGCTCGACACTCGAATACACCCGCAGCATCAGGCAGGAAATTCCGCGCCTGATCGAGCGCTACGGATTCAAAACCGTCCTCGATGCGCCTTGCGGTGATTACCACTGGTTCCAGCATGTCCAAAGAGACCAGGACACACAATACATCGGTGGGGATATCGTCAAGCCGCTGATCGCAGCAAACCAGGAGAAGTTCGGCAACGAAAACACCCGCTTCGTTCAACTGGACATCATCGACCAGAAAATGCCCGATGCCGATCTGTGGTTGTGCCGGGATTGCCTTTTCCACTTGTCTTATGACGACATATTTTCCGTCATCGATAATTTTCTCGACAGCAACATTCGCTACCTGCTGACCTCGACGCACCCAAATTGCGACCGCAACATCGACATACCCACCGGCCATTTTCGCCTGATGAACCTGGCGCTTCCGCCATTCAGTTTCTGCAAACCGATTCTAAGGATCGATGACTGGATCGAAGGTACGCCGGCCAGGCATTTGGCCCTGTGGGAAAAAAAGGATCTGGTCGGCTTTGTCCCACCGATGTTGACGTGAAAAAAGAGGCTATCGCAAAACATCGCGCGGGTCGGCGCGACGAAGCGGAGGCGCTTTACCGGCAATGCCTGGAGCAGGCGCCGGACGATGCAGATGTTCTGTATTACCTGGGTCTGTTGTGCCACGAAACCGGTCGCAGCCAGGAGGCTGTGGGTTACCTCCGGAAGGTTCTGTCCGACCGGCCGGAGCTGGCCGAAGCCCATGCCGTTCTCGCCTTAGCCCTGGCGGCCAGCGGGCAGCCCGATGATGCGTTGCTGGCGGTGGAGCGTGCACTACAAAGACGACCCGATGATTCGGTGGCGCTCAATCTAGCCGCGGAGCTTTATCGTTTGCGAGGCGCCTGGAGCGAGGCAGCCGACTGTTATCGGCGAATACTGGCGACGCGGCCGGAGCATGCCCAGACCCATCACAACCTGGCCGTCTCGTTGGCTTCACTTGGCCATACACAGGCAGCGATAAAACATTATCGCAAGGCGCTCGCCGCGAACCCGGACGATGTCCGCTTGCTCTACAACTACGCTTTGACGCTGCGCGTCGCTCGAGATGGAACCGGTACCCGGGAAGTGCTCGGGCATGCTCTCACCGTGGATCCTGAGCACATCGGGGCGCGCTATGCCCTCTTGCAGGCGCGGCTGGAAGTGTGCGACTGGCGGGACCTGGAATCGGAATGTCGCCTCATCGCAGCGGGCCTGGAGCGATACCTG
>JAZFYI010000159.1:0-25815 GCA_036443455.1 Gammaproteobacteria bacterium | reverse complement strand
CCGCATCGAGCCAGGATGCCGAGGTCAACAATATTATCCAGGGCAAGCTGGCCGCCGCACGGCAGTCCCTGACCGCGGAGATGAGACGCCTGCTGGCTCAATTCAACGAAATAAAAGACGACAACGTGATCGGCGGGATCCCGGTCGATAGCGAATACATCATATTCATTATTGACACATCCGGGAGCATGTATAACTACGCCTGGCCCCTGATGCTGGAAAAGGTGCGCGAAACGCTGGATGTCTATCCCCAGGTCAAGGGTATACAGATCATGAACGACATGGGGCAGTTCATGTTCAGCCGCTATGTGGGCAAATGGATTCCGGACACACCGGGGCGGCGGAATGCGATCATAGAGCGCTTGCGCACCTGGAATGCATTTAGCAATTCGAGTCCGGTCGAAGGCATTACCAAGGCAATCTCAACCTTCTATGCTCCCGACAAGAAAATCAGCCTGTATGTGATGGGCGACGAGTTTACCGGTCGATCCATCGACACGGTGCTAAGGACGATTCGCGCGATCAATCGTGAAGGCAAGGATGGAAAAAGACTGGTTCGAATCCATGCGATCGGTTTTCCGACTCAGTTCATCAGACCGGAGCGCATGCAAGTCACGGGCATAAGGTTTGCTACGCTGATGCGCTTGATGTGCGAACAAAACGGGGGCACATTTGTGGCCCTGCCTTTTACCAGGACCTGATCAGCCATCGCCCCCGCCCGGCCATGCCGAGCCGGCTTGCAATGCCGATAGGAGTCGGTCCAGGGTCGCTGTTACCTGGCTGACCGTAATTCGTTCCATCGCTTTCGAAGAGTGAATTCTCTTGCCCCAATCTGCGTCATTTACCGAAAGCCCGTATTCCGCCTGCAGTGCGCCCGGGTATTCGTTGATCAACCACTCTCTGCTGAGGTAGGGCGCCGCCCGATCCGGGTTGGTCGATGCGAACAGCCCGATAACCGGCGTCGCGACCGCCGTTGCCATGTGCCCGGGCCCTGAATCCGGACAAATCAGCGTGCTTGCCTTGCCCAGGATCGCCAGCAACTGGCGCAGACTTGTCTGGCCGACCAGGTTCATCGGCCGGTTTCTGCACTCGCCAACGATCTTTGCGGCAAACGCTTTCTCCGCCGCTGAGTTTCCGCCGCTCAGAATCACCGTGGCCTGCCATCGATCGGCGGCGTGATCGGCGACGGCCGCATAGCGTTCCGGCAGCCAGTTGCGGTGATTCAGTTTTCGGCCTCGCAGCATGCTGCTGCACGGAGAAATCACGACGGCCGGTCGCTCAGCGGGGATTATCTTTTTAGCAAACTCAAGCTCCTCATCGGACAAGCGAATATCCCAGCGCATCGAGCGATCCGTCACACCCAACGCTTCCGCAAAGCCAAAAAATGAATCCATGACATGCTGCCGCTTGCGGGCTTTTATTTGCTCCCGGGTAAACACCCATTGCAGGTCCCTCGCCCGCGCGCGATCGAAGCCCAGGCGTCGATCGGCCTTTAGCTGCGCACTCGCCAGGTTGGCTCGCATGGACGGATGCATGTGCAACAACAGATCGAATCGTCTATTAATGAGCTTTCGACGAAGGCGGCGTAAACCCTTGAAACCTTGGGATTTATCTAAAAGGAGAAATTCGATATCCGGGATGCTGCCCAGCAGACCGAATTCTGTGCTGCCGATGATCCAGGTAAACCGCGTGGCCGGCCATGCATCCTGCAGCGTACGAATAACCGGCAAGGTGTGACAACAATCGCCAAGGGCCGAGAGCCTGACTATGCATACAGTCGCCGGCACCTTTGCCGAATTGCCGCTGCGGGATTTCACCGGCACTAATCGGCTAAAAATTTCGCCAGTGGCCAGCGTGCCGTCAGCACACGTGATTGCTCGCCCGTTTCAGTCCACGCGAACAACAAATCGCCACCGGCGCGCAGCATATGCGGGAAGCCGGACGAGCGCTGGCTACCGGTCAAGGCAATCTCCTGCGGCTCACCGAGTTCGCCGTTCCGTGCCACTGTTGTGATTCTCAACGCGGCCATTCCCTTATCCAGTTCATCGAGCCAACTGACCACGGCAAGACCATCGGCTACCCAGCTTACATCCACGCGCCCCAGCGCCAACCCGCTGCTGATCGTGACAGCTGCGGAAAAATTCTCGCCGCCATCGTCGGAAAATGCCGCCCTGACTTGCCGGCTATCGCCGGCGCCGCTGAACCATGCCACGACCAGTTTGTTGCCGCGACTGTCGACCGCCGGTCCGTTGACCGGGCAACCGGCAATTTGCCAGCCGTCTTTCGCCACCAGGGCGGGTTCGCTCCAGCCATTTTCGGTCAGCCGGATGATGCCTATATCGCGATTCTCGTTCCGGTCCCGGTCGCGATAAACCACGGCAATGCCGTCGCCCAGATGCGCCAGGTCGGTCTGGCAGCAATCACAGGCGAGTGCATCGAGTTCGGCCGATTCAAGAATTTGACCGCGGCCATCGATCGTGGCCCATCGCAGGGACATGCCATCGTTCGCCGCATCGCCGGTCATCTTGCTCATATCGTGGCCGGCCATCCGCGCGGTTTTCCGCCCATCCAGCCAGACCGCGCCGAGCGTTTCACCCAGCGCGATCATGCTGACAAAACCATGTTCGGTCGGGGTGCCGTCGTCGTGCGGGCTGATCGCGGGCTGCCAGTTCACGCCATCGTGGGACAGAGAAATCCTGACGTCATAGGCATAGGTTCCACCCGGTCGTTTCTGCAGCCAGTGGGCGGCCCACAGATCGCCGGCGATGCGGGTCACCGATGGAAAATCCGCCCAGTTGACGAACCAGTCGTCACCGCTTGCCACGGCCCGCGACCGGGACCAGGCCATATCTTCATAGACCGAGTAGCGCAGCGTGGTCCTGGCGGCGGTTGTCTCGAGCCAGCTCAAAATGACCGTGCCATCGGCGCCAGACTGAAGATGCGGTTCGGCGCTACCGCTGGCGGCAGGCGACTGGATCGGCAAGACCTGCGATTTCCGGGCCGGCGCTTCGCCGGTACATGCCGCCAGGAATATGGCCAGGGCCAGGACAGTTGCTGGATTTCCTGCACGCATTCGAATTCTCCGCGACAATGACTGAACCAGGCAGTATCCTACCAAAGAGCGATGGCGAAACGAACAATCGCATGAGAGGGCGGGCCAGCCGCCCCGTTATCCATCTGGGCATTTTCCCACAGGCTTTCTATACTTGTGCCGGGGGAAAAAGCGGGGAGAACCAGGATGAATTGGAAACTGATTTTTGTGGGCGGCATTGTTTATTATGCCGGGGCATGGCTAGTCGCAATGATAAGCGGCCCGCTGATTCACGAGGGAGTGCTGGACGAGTTGTACAGGCTGCACGCACAGTTCTGGCGACCGGAACTGAACCAGGAGCCGCCCGATATGGCGGCGCTGATGCCGCGCTGGATCGCCACCGGGCTGATCGGGTCATTCATCGTTGCCGGCGTTTATGGCGTAATTCGCTCATCCTTTGACGGCGATGGCTGGCTCAAAGGCGCCAAGTATGGATTCGTTTTGTTTCTGATCAGCATCACCTTATCGCTGGGCTGGTCGGGCGTATTCAATCTTCCCGATCAGATCTGGGTCTGGTGGACGCTGGATTCGCTGTTCTATTTTCTCGTCGGCGGCATGGCGCTGGGCTGGTTTGCGGACAAATACGCTGCCGATTGAGGCCGCTGTCCGCCGGGCGGACGTATTGCTCTTTGCTTTTTCTCTTCATGTTAAGAGAAATTGGTGCCCAGGGCGAGACTCGAACTCGCACATCCGTAAGGACACGGCGACCTGAACGCCGCGCGTCTACCAATTCCGCCACCTGGGCAGGCAGGGCCGGCGCGATGCGCCGGCAAATGAGGCGCGCACTTTAATGCACGCGCCAAATACTTGTCAATCGGCCCGTAGGTCGTCAGGCTGTCACCAGGCAGGGAGTGCGGATGGCCAGCAAAAAACAATGGAAGGATCGTGATCCGGAAGCCGCGCGGGAAGCCGGTCGTTATCGTCATCCGATACCCAGCAGGGCATTGATCAATCGATCCCTCGAGGAGGTCGGCAGACCGCTGAGCCTGACGGAACTCAATGCCGCGCTGGGTCTGCAAGGGCAACGTGCGCGGACCGCGCTGGCCAGGCGCATGGATGCGATGGCCCGGGATGGGCAGGTAATCAAGAACCGCAAAGGGCTGTATTGCCTGACCGGTCATTTACCGGTTAGCACAGGGAGAGTCCACGGTCACCCGGATGGTTTCGGATTCCTGATCCCCGACAGCGAGGGTGCGCGAGACATTTACTTGTCGGCCCGGGAGATGCGCCAGGTCATGCATGGGGATCGCGTGGCGGTCAGGGTGCGGGGCGAAGACCGGCGAGGGCGGCCCGAGGGCGTCATCGTCGAGGTTCTCGAACGCAAGACCAAGGAGCTGGTCGGCAGTTTTCAACTTGAACGGGGCAAGGGCTTTGTGGTCCCGGACAATCATCGCTACAGCCGGAATATTTCGGTGGCGACTAGATACCGCAAAGGCGCCAGGCCGGGCCAGGTCGTCATCCTGAAGATCAGCGCACAACCGACCGCGCACAGTCCTGCGCTCGGTCAGGTACAGAAAATCCTGGGCGAAGTCGATGAGCCAGGCATGGAAACGCTGATCGCCATCAGCGCGCATGGCTTGCCGAATGTCTGGCCCGAAGCCGTGGAAAGAGAGCTCGGCCGTTTTGGCAAGCAGGTCCCCGAGGCCGCGAAATATGATCGCTACGATTTGCGCGATACTCCCTTGCTGACCATCGATGGCGCCGATGCCAGGGATTTTGACGACGCCGTGCATTGCGAAAGGACTCGTGAGGGCTGGACGATCCTGGTGGCCATCGCCGATGTTGCCCACTATGTAAAACCAGGCAGCGCACTGGATCAGGAAGCGCAACAGCGCGGGACCTCGGTCTATTTTCCGCGTGAGGTTATCCCGATGCTGCCGGAAATACTCTCCAATGGCCTGTGCAGCCTCAAACCCAGGGTAGACCGCCTGTGCCTGGTTTGCGAAATGAAGCTGTCGGAGCAGGGCAAGGTCTTGTCGTCCGAGTTTTATCAAGCGCTGATGCGATCGGCGGCGCGGCTGACCTACAACCAGGTGGCCGATATCCTGATTCGCAAAAACGCCGCGAGCCGCAAGAAATACCGGCGCCTGTTAAAGCCCCTCTCGGCGTTGCACGATGCTTATCGCGCGATGGCCCGAGCCAGGCATCGGCGCGGCGCACTGGAATTCGACATACCCGAGGTCAAGGCGGTTTTTGCCGGCGACGGGACGCTCAAAGACCTGGTTGCCTATCCGCGCAACGATGCGCACCGGATCATCGAGGAGTGCATGATCGCCGCCAACATCGAGGCGGCCCGCTTTATACGCCGCAAACGACGGCCCTTTCTTTATCGTTCCCATGCCGGGCCCGATCAGAAAAAGATGGCCGACCTGCGCTTGTTTCTTGCCGCGGAGGGTTTGTCGTTGGGTGGCGGCAAAAAACCGAAGTCGCTGGATTACAGCCGCTTGCTGGAGAAAGTGGCGACTCGCGATGATAAAGACCTGATCGAGACGGTGCTGCTGCGCTCCCTGTCCAGGGCGGTCTACGAACCCGACAACGCAGGCCACTTCGGCCTGGCGCTTGCGGAGTATGCGCATTTCACCTCACCGATACGCCGGTATCCTGACCTGCTGGTACACCGGGCGATCAAGCACGCGCTGACGGGTGGCGATGCGGGAGAGTTCACTTATTCAAGAAAACAAATGGCCCTTTTGGGAGTGCAGAGCTCGGCGGCGGAGCAGCGCGCCGACGACGCGACGCGACAGGCCATGGATTACCTGAAGTGCGAGTACATGCAGGATAAAATTGGCCAGGTTTTCACGGCGGTAATCTCGGGGGTGACCAATTTCGGTCTGTTCGTGCAAATTCCCGAAAAACAAATCGAGGGGCTGGTGCATGTCAGCGCGCTGCCGGTGGATTATTACGAGCACGACGCGACCCATCACACGCTGACCGGGGAGAAAAAACACCTGGAATTCCGCTTGTCGGACTCATTGCAGGTCCGCGTCAGCCATGTCGATATGGAAAAGAGAAAAATCGATTTTGAACTGGCAAGCGATCCGCCGGCGAGAAAATCGCCGCCAAAAAGACGCAGGCAGAGACGGTGAGCAAGAATTTCGTCTATGGTTTTCACACGATCGAAACGCTGCTGAAAACGCGGGCGCAAAACGTAGAGAAGCTGCTGGTCTGTGAGCGCGGGAATCGTCGCACCGGCGACATCGTGCAGCAGGCAGGATCGCTGGGCATCCCGGTTGAGGGAGCAAGCCAGGCGGACCTGGATCGGCTCAGCGCCAACGCGAACCACCAGGGCTTGTTGGCCTGGGTCAGTCCGCAGGCGGTACACAACGAGGCATTCCTCAAGGACCTGGTGCTGGCCGAAGGCAGCGGGATTTTCCTGCTGGTCCTGGACGAGATCCAGGATCCGCATAACCTGGGCGCCTGCCTGAGGTCGGCGGATGGCGCAGGCGTATCGGCGGTGCTTAGTCCTCGGCGCAGGTGTGCGGGACTGACTCCGGCGGTGCGCAAGGTCGCCAGCGGCGCGGCAGAAACGGTGCCATTGGTCCAGGTCAGCAATCTTGCCCGCATGCTGCGTTGGCTGGCGGAGCAGGATGTGCGGATTATCGGGCTATGCGGCGATGGCGAGGCGAGTCTGTACGACACTGACTTGACCGGCCCGCTGGCGCTGGTGCTCGGCGGCGAGGGCAAAGGGCTCAGAAGGCTGACCAGGGATCACTGCACGGCTTTGGCGGCGTTGCCGATGCGCGGTGCCATCGAAAGTCTCAATGTATCGGTGGCGGCCGGAATTTCTCTCTACGAAGTCTTGCGTCAGCGTATGGTCTGAGCCGCAAAAAACTTGCTCAACATCGCTAACTTGTTTAGCATTCGGCTCCCTGCGTTTTGGCGCAGACAAACAGGGCGTTTTGACGACGCCGACTCCTTGCCTCACCGGAAAGCCGGGGGGCTGTTCAATCCGTAAGGAGAGTTCATGAGACACTATGAAATCGTGTTCCTGGTCCACCCTGACCAGAGCGAACAGGTGCCAGCGATGCTGGAACGCTATCGTTCGATGATCGAGTCCAGTGGCGGTGCAATTCACCGGCAGGAAGACTGGGGCAGGCGGCAGCTGGCCTATCCGATCAACAAGATCCACAAGGCGCATTACCTGATGCTCAACATCGAGTGCGGGAAACCGACGCTCGAAGAGCTGGTGGGTTCTTTCCGTTTCAGCGATGCCGTTTTGCGTCACATGGTGATCAATCGCGAAGAAGCGCTTTCAGAGCCTTCGTTCATGGCCGTTGCGGAAGAAGAGAACGCCAGGTCGGATCACCGGCGGTCGAAACCGGTAACTGAAAGCGGTGCTGAAAAAGCCGCACAGGCAGAAAAGCCCGAGAGCGACGCGGGAGACGCTGGCGCAGACACGGTTGTCGATCCCGATGTCGCAGAGGAACCCGTAGCAGAGGCTGGCAAAGACGTCGCTGAGGGTGACGAAGAGAAGGTTGCCGAGCCCGATGTCGCAGAGGAACCCGCTGCGCAGGCCAGCGCAGACGCGGCTGAGGCCGAGCAGGATACCGCTGCCGATGACCCCGATACTTCAGAAGAATCCGCTGCGGAGCCGTCCACCGGGACGGCCTGACCGCTATCGATCTATCAAGGAACCGACATGGCTAAATTTCATCGTCGCAGAAAATTCTGCAAATTCACCGCCGATGGCGTCAAGGAAATCGATTACAAAGACCTGGTGATGCTCAAGGCATATATCACTGAAACCGGGAAAATTGTTCCCAGTCGAATTACCGGCACCAAATCGCATTATCAGCGACAGTTGGCCACCGCGGTGAAAAGAGCACGTTTCCTGGCTTTGCTGCCATACACCGACCGTCACTGAGCGGGCAAGGGGCGCGCACGAGTGCCCGGCTATCGATGCGTGACATATTGACCTGGGTGCTGGCATTTCGCTGGCGCATAGTTTTGCTGAGCGTTAGCCTGAGCGTTGCGCTGGGCGAGCCGTCCCTGACCGCACCGCTGGCGGGCGCGTTGCTGGTGCTGTGCGTGCTGGCGCGATCGCCAGGGCTGGCCATCCAGTCGGCAGGGATAGCCGCCGTCGTGCTGGGCATTTTGGCGGTATTCAGTGGTTGGCAAGTATGGTCGGCGCCGGCGACATTGATCGGCTGGATGCTGGTCATTGGCATGGCGACGATGGTCCGGCGTTTCGGCTCGCTAAACCTGGCCTTGCAGCTGGCCAGCGTGATCGCGTTGTTGAGTATCGTTGTCTGGAGTCTGCTGTGGACAGATCCGGGGAGCTCGTACGAAGCGCTGATCATGGGTTTGTTGCAGCCGCTGGTTAGCCAGGGGAAACTGCAGGCGGATCCTGCGGGGGTTCGACAACTCGCCGAGCTGATGCCGGCCATTATGATCGTTTCGATACTGGCGACGTTGCTAATCAGCCTGGCGATTGGCCGCTACTGGCACGGCTTGCTGACCGGGCAGCCAAGATTTGGTGCGGAGTTTCGGCGCTACCGGCTCGGCCGGTTTGCCGGGCTGCTGGCAGCTGCGGGTCTGCTGGCCGGTTTTCTGTTCGATGGGCCCGGCGCGGCAAACCTGAAGATGGTGGCCGGGGCGATAATTGTTGTGCAGGGTCTTGCAGTCGCGCATGCCCTGGTGAAGGAAAGCGGGCTGGGATATTTGCCGCTCGTGGTGTTGTATGCGGCTATGGTTATTGCGGGGCAGCTGGTGATGCCGTTGGTGCTGGCAGCCGGCCTGGTCGATAACTGGCTGGATCTGAGAGGAAAATTGATCTCACGCAAATAATGACCGGCGTGGGCCGGGTTATCAATCAAATGGTGAAGTGATGGATTTAATACTGCTGGAAAAAGTCGAGAATCTGGGTGAAATTGGCGATCAGGTCAAGGTCAAATCGGGTTACGGGCGCAATTACCTGTTGCCACAGGGCAAGGCGCTGTTGGCGACAAGCGAGAACGTCACGCGGATGGAGGCGTTGCGCTCGGAACTGGAGGCCAAGGCCAATGCAGAACTGGGCGAGGCCAGTGCGAGGGCTGAGAAGCTGGCCGGACTGGTGGTTACCGTGACAAGCCGGGTTGGCCCGGAGGGCAAATTGTTTGGCTCGGTCGGGCCGATCGATATAGCCGAAGCGCTGGCTGCAATGGGCCATGATGTACAGCGCAGCGAAATTCGCCTGCCCGATGGTGCGATTCGCGTGGCTGGCGAGCACGAGGCCATGCTGCACCTGCGCTCAGACGTCAATGCAGCGATCACGATCCAGGTTGCCGGAGACGGGGCCGAGCCGGTGATCGACCTGGACGAAGAAGAAGCGATCGATATTGCGGCGCCCGAAGGCGCGGAAGAAACGGCCGACAATGGAGCGTCAGAAGCCGCGGAAGCATCTGCAACCGAAGAATAGGCCAGGATAAAAAGGGCGATTTTCAGTCGCCCGGCAAGGTGATAGAGTAGGGGCATGGTCGAGGCAGTTCAGTCACAGTATCCCGGTACGCAAACTGCGGAAAGCCTGCGTCTGCCGCCTCATTCAGTCGAGGCGGAGCAATCGATACTCGGCGGCCTGATGCTGGACAACAGCGGTTGGGATCGCATTGCCGATCTCCTGCATGGCGGCGACTTTTACCGCCGCGATCATCAGCTGATTTTCGAAGCCATCGGCGCACTATCCGAAAAAAGCATACCCAGCGATGCGGTCACCGTCTCGGAGCACCTGGAAAAATGCAGCCAGCTTGACGATGCCGGTGGCCTGGCTTACATCGCGAGTCTCGCCAGGGACACGCCAAGCGCCGCCAATATCAAGGCTTATGCCGAAATCGTCCGCGAGCGTTCGATGCTGCGGGAGCTTATCCGGGTGGGTGGCGAAATCGCCGGCAGCGCGCACGCAAACGATGGCCGGGGCGCTACCGATCTGGTTGATGAGGCCGAGCGCAAGGTGTTCGAGATCGCCGAGCGGGGCCAGCGCGCCGGCACCGGCTTTATCGGCCTGCGGAAAATTCTGCCCGGGGTCATTGACCGCCTCGACGAACTGAGCCATTCCGAGGGCGATATCACCGGCGTGGCGACCGGGTTCCAGAAGTTTGATGCCTTGACGGCGGGGCTGCATGGTGGCGAATTGATCATCATTGCCGGCCGGCCATCGATGGGTAAGACCACGCTGGCCATGAACATTGCAGAAAATGCCGCCATCGCCGGCAAGGTTCCGACGGCGATATTCAGTATGGAAATGTCGGCGGAGCAGTTGGCGTTCCGGATGATCGGCTCGATCGGGCGGGTCAATCAAAGCAATCTGCGAACCGGGAGATTCTCGGATGAAGACTGGACCCGAATAAACTCTGCGGTGGCCATCATGTCGCAGGCACCGATTTTTATCGATGACACGCCGGCGCTCAGTCCGACCGAAATTCGCGCCCGCACGCGTCGCCTGAAACGGGAACATGGCCTGGGCCTGATCGTCGTGGATTATCTGCAGCTGATGGGGGTTGCCGGCACCCGGGAAAACCGCGCGACCGAGATCTCGGAAATCTCGCGCTCGCTAAAAGCGCTGGCCAAAGAACTGAATGTGCCGATCGTCGCCTTGTCACAGCTCAACAGGGGGGTTGAGCTGCGTACGGACAAGCGGCCGGTCATGTCGGATCTGCGAGAGTCGGGCGCCATCGAACAGGATGCCGATCTGATCGCGTTCATTTATCGCGAGGAAGTCTATGACCCCGACACGCCAAGAAAAGGCGTAGCCGATATCATTATCGCCAAGCAAAGAAACGGACCCATCGGCGATCTCCACCTCACTTTCCTGGGCGAATACACGCGGTTCGAAAACCTCATCGCCGAGGATTATGGACTCGGCGATTATAGGTGAGCGCCGCCACGGCCCGGATTGACACCGACGCTCTTCGTCATAACGTCAGGCAAATCAGGAACCGGGCTCCAGCAAGCAAAGTCATGGCCGTCATCAAGGCCAACGCTTATGGTCACGGCATGGTGCCGGTCGCGCACGCGCTGACCGACGTCGACAGCCTGGCCGTCGCACGCATCGGGGAAGCCATTCAGTTGCGAGCAGCCGGCATTGCCGGTCCCATCGTAGTGCTTGAGGGTGTCCGCAACGCGGACGAGTTGGGGCTGGCCGGGCAGCATGGGCTGGAGACGGTGATCCATTGCCCGGAACAAATCATGCTGATGGAGCAGAATTCCGCCACCGGCACCGGTCTGTGGCTGAAACTGGATACCGGGATGAACCGGCTTGGTTTTACCGCGGAGGAATTCAGGGACGCCCACCGGCGGCTCGTCAAGCTGCCATCGCCCGGCCGGAACCCCGGTCTGATGAGCCATTTTTCCTCGGCCGACCTTGCCGGGTCGACAACCAGCCAGGCGCAGCTGAAAAAATTCCTGGAAACGACCGCGGGTCTTCCCGGGGAGCGCAGCCTCGCCAATTCGGCTGGCATCCTCAATATTCCTGCAAGCCACCTGGAGTGGGTCAGACCGGGGCTGTGTCTTTATGGCGTATCGCCGGTCGCCGGAAAAACCGGGCACGACCTGGGCCTGAGACCGGTGATGCGTTTTTCGACCTGGCTGGTGGCCACCCGGAATCTCGTCGCGGGCGATACGGTCGGCTATGGTTGCCGATGGCGGGCGGCCAAGCCGACCCGGCTGGGCATCGCGGCCTGTGGCTATGGCGATGGTTATCCCTGGGCCCTGCCGGAGGGAACGCCGTTGCGGGTGAACGGAATGCATGCCAGGTTGGCGGGTCGAGTGTCGATGGACATGATCGCGATCGACCTCGGAGCGGACAGCGATGCCCGTATCGGTCAGGAGGTGTTGCTTTGGGGAGAAACTGAATTGCCGGTCGAAGAAATCGCCGCGGCGGCACAGACCATACCGTACGAATTGCTTTGCCGGGTTTCCGAGCGCGTCAGCCGTGAGATCGTGGCTGCGCAGACGCCTATTCGATAAAGAACCCCATTTTTACGCCGGCCAGCTCAACGACGTCATTGTCTTTCAACTGGCGTGCCTGGGGCCCGATGGACTCCTCGTTGACCTTCGGGTATCCCCTGGTTCCCGGGTCCACGTTGACGATAAAATAACCCTCGGCCCTGCGAGTAATTGCCGCGACCTGGATTCCTGGTCTGCCCAGCGTCGTCAATGCCTTGGTCAATTCCATCTCACGTCCCGCGAACTGGCCGCTGAGAACCTGGATTCTCGCTTTTGGCAAGGCGGTAGCCGGGGCCGCTTCCGGTGCCTGGGTAGTGGTGTGGTCTGCACTCGGCATGGGTACCGGCTGGTCGGCATCCTGCACGGCAACGGCGACTTCGTCCACTGCCTTGTTCACGTTGCGAATCACGTCGTCGCTTTGGGAACTCGGATGGATGACCATGGTTTTTTCGAAGTCATCCTGATCGGCTTCGCTAACTTCGTCATCGCTAAACTTGAGCTGGTGGTGGCCCACGGTTATCACATCGCTGTTTTGCAGCGCATGCTTTTTGATCAGCTTGCCGTTGACATAGGTTCCGTTGGTACTGTTCAGGTCTTCGAGGAACGAATCGTTGAGGATATTGATAATCAGGGAGTGGTGGCCACTGACAGCGGCGTTGTCGATACGTACGTCATTATCCGGGAGACGGCCGATGGTGTACCGTTCCTTACTCATGTTGTACTCGGCCAGAACCTGCCCGTCGAGACTGAGAATCAAACGCGCCATGATGTCCCTCGACTCCTTCCAAAAAGGCCGGTCAGGATAACCAGCCCCTAATTCGGTCCATTATCCCCGTCCTGGCGGGGAACCAATCCATTGTATGGGCGACAATTACCGAAATGTTGTCCCGCCCGCCGTTGTCGTTGCTGAGCTGGACCAATTGCTTACCCACTGTGTCAAGATTAGCACTAAACGTGCTGATAGTTAAGTGAATATCTTCGTCTTCCACCATGTCGGACAGGCCGTCAGAACAAAGCACATAATAGTCTCCGGGCATGACTTTGGCCTCCTGCACCTCCACATCGACCCGTGCTTCCACGCCCAGCGCGCGGGTAACATAATTACGGTTGGTCGACCGCTGGGCCTCTTCCTCTGAATAAAATCCGCGGTCAACCAGCTCCTGGAGTAAAGAGTGGTCCATGGTAATTTGCTCGAAGCGCTCGTTTCTGAGCCGATAAAGCCGGGAGTCACCCACATGAGCGATCGAGACTCGATTGTCATAGAACAACGCGCTGACGATGGTGGTCCCCATGCCTTCGCACTGCGGCTGGCTCTCCGAGGTCTGTTTGATAATCTTGTTGGCGCGGGCAATCGCATCGCGCAGAACGATCGACTGGCGCATCAGGCCCGTTTCCGAATCCACCCCGCCGCGTTCGAGCATTTCGACGCCTGCATGCACCTGCTCCAGGATGGTTTTGACGGCGATGCCGCTGGCAACTTCGCCCGCGTTATAACCGCCCATGCCATCGGCGAGCACCAACAGGCCGATCGACATATCGGTGCCGATTGCGTCTTCGTTATGATCGCGAACCCGGCCGACATCGGTGACCGCCAGGTGCTGAATTTTTTCTTCCAGTTGTATTTGTGCCAAGCCTAGACTCCCCATTGCTCCTGGCACTCGCGCAGGGCTGCCGCCATCGCCGAGCCGCTTGCAAAACGCTGATCCGGCTCTTTTGCCAGCGTCTTGCTGACGATATCCTCCAGGCACGCAGGCAAATCCGGCCGACACGAACTCAGCGGCGCGTGCTCGGCGTTGGCAATCTTGTACATCAGCCCAGTCATAGAATCCGATTGAAAAGGTAATTGTCCTGTCAGTAACTGATAAAGCGTAACACCAAGCGAAAACAAGTCCGAGTCGCCAGTCACATTTTTTCCCTCAAGCTGTTCCGGCGACATATAGGACGGAGTGCCCAGAACGATCCCGGTCTTGGTTGCATGGGAGTCGGTCAGCCGGGCGATACCAAAATCAGTGATCTTCAACTCGTCCTTGTCAGCAAGATACATGATATTGGCCGGTTTTATATCACGATGCACCACATTTTGTTGGTGGGCGTAATCCAGTGCGTCGGCTGCGCGCGCGATAAGCTGCATCACTTTCTCAGCGGGCAACAGATTGCCTGGCGCCGTATGATTGTTCAGGTGCTCGCCATGGAGAAACTCCATCGCGATATAGGCCAGATCGTGATCCTCACCGACATCGTAAATAGTGACGATATCCGGGTGATTCAGACGCCCGGCGGTCTCGGCCTCGCGAAAAAAACGCTCCTTGGCGCTGGAGATGTCCTGTTCTTCGAACTCGTCAGCCAGGGGGATGGTTTTTATGGCCACGATACGGTTGATTTTCGGGTCGCGGCCAAGGTAAACGACGCCCATCGAGCCTTTGCCGATTTCCTTCTCTATCTGGTAACGGCCGAGTACCGGTTTCTGGACGCCCGATCCTTCGAGCAGCAACGAAGTTTGCGTGGCGCTTCTGCCTATTCCCAGGAGCATGGTTTCTTCGAGTTGCTGAGATCGTTGCAGGCGATCACGAATATCGTTGTAGTCGATATCGCGTTCGGCCATATGACCATAAACAGCGCCGGCTTTGTTGAATTGTCTTTTGCGCTCGAAATCCAGCCCGAGGTTATACAGCAGGTCCATCATCGAATCGTCGAGTGGGCAACGGCGAAATTTCTCGAACGCCATGTCCAGTTGCCCCTGGCCCTGGAACGCAAGACCCAGCATCTTGTTGCTTTCTGCGCCTTCAGCATCCGCCCGGAATTTGAGACGCTCGGTAATCCGGAAGTTGCGGACGGTCATGACGAGATGACCGGTGACGATCAGCAAGGCGGGAACACCCAGCCTCAGCCATTCCGCGTCCAGCAACAGCAGGCTATATTCGCTGGCCATCAGGATCAGGACCAGCAGGAAACTGATCAACGCGGCGCTGCCTGCCTTGAGCCGCGGCAGGACCACGCACAAATAGATCACGATCAGAACAATGGCGGCAAACTCCATGATCCAGGCCCAGCCCGGTCTGACCACAAAATTTTGCTGCAGAATACTTGAGACCGTATGGGCCAGTACCAGGATGGGCGCCGTACTGGCATCGATCGGGGTGGCCTGATAATCCCCGATACCCACCGCCATCGGTCCGATCAATACGATTTTGCCATCGAACTTGTCCGCCGGAATGACACCGGTCCACACGTCGTAAAAAGAATCGATGTCAAAAGCCGGCTGCGAGCCTATTTGCGGGTAAAAAAAGTTCAGCATGCTGAAGTCGGGCATGGTCCCTATATAAAGGCCACCGAGGCTGACGTCGCCACCGGTATGTACCTGGATGTCGCTGTGCTCGAGATTCAAACTTTGCGCGGCGATGCTCAGTGCCAGCGAAGGATAGAGTTGACCAAAATAATTGACCACCAGCGCTTCAGAGCGCAGCCGGCCATCGTGGTCCAGGTTGAGATTCAAATGACCGAGGGCCATGGCTGCTTCGCCCAGTTCGGCGATAGGCGGTATCAGCTGGTCCGCCGGCAGACCGTTTAGCTCACTGGCGTCGCGCCCGGTACCGGATAGCTGGTGTCTACTGACATACTCGGCTGGCGGCGCATCCGGGTTACCCAGCCACATGCCCAGGTGAAACTCCATGGGCAGGACGACGTTGCCGGCCCGGCGAATGCTGTCCGCCAGCTTCTGGTCGTAATCGATATCCACGATGGACTGCTGAAGACGAGAGCGCAGCGCATCCAGGGCGATGCTCAGATTCGATTTGGCGGCACCGGTTTGCTGTTGTGATTCGAGTTCGTCGATCAGCATTTGCAGCTGGGTGAGCTGCTCGATGCCTGGATCGAGCTGTCGCTCGGACATCAAAATGGTGCTGGCGATTACCTGTGCCCTGGCAGCGCCCAGCCGGTCGATCAGACCCGCCAGAATATCGCGCGACCACGGCCAGCGCCCGATATTTCGAATGCTGCGATCATCGATCGCGATGATTGCAATACGGTCGCTTGGCTCGGCCTGGGTCAGCAAAATCCCGCGGTCGTATATGGATGTTTCCAGGCCATAAAAAAACCCGGCCGCCAGCCAGTACCCGAACAGGCAGAATATGACGGAAAATCCGAGACCGGTCGCCCAGTTCGCCCGCCAGCTATTTCCATTTTGTCCCGGCATAGCATTCCTTGCGGCCAAGTCGCGAGCAGTATAAGCAGCTTTTTGACGGTTTTCGACCGACGGTGAATATTTGGCCGCATGTTAATATCGCCCTCGGTTAGCCAATACAGGGCCGGAAATGGCAAAAACACGCCTGGTATATGTTTGCAGCGCCTGTGGCGGGCAAAGCCCGAAATGGGCCGGTCAGTGCCCGGATTGCGGCGCCTGGAATTCGCTTGACGAGGCCAAACCGGTCGCCAAGGTTGCCCGCCTGCCGGGTTATTCAGGAGAAATCGGCCTGGAATCCCTGGCGGAAACGGCAGCAAGGGAAGAGCCGCGGATCAGCACCGGGATGAAGGAGTTGGACCGGGTCCTGGGCGGTGGAGTCGTCAAGGGGTCGATAACGCTGATCGGCGGCGATCCCGGGATAGGAAAATCCACGCTGCTGTTGCAAATGATGGCCAAGCTGAACGCCAGGCTGCCCTGTCTATACGCGACCGGTGAGGAATCGGTGCGCCAGCTTGGTTTGCGCGCCAGGCGATTGGGCCTGCAGGCCAGCGAGATGAGTCTGCTGGCGGATACCAGCCTGGAGAATCTGCTCGGCCACGCGCTGCGAACCCAGCCTGGCGCGCTGGTGGTCGATTCCATCCAGACGCTGGCGTCGGCGGAACTGCCGTCGCCCCCGGGCTCGGTTGCGCAGATCAGGCACTGCGGCGCGCAACTTGTACGCTACGCCAAACAAAGCGATTGCGCCGTGTTCCTGGTTGGCCACGTGACCAAGGAAGGCAACATCGCCGGACCCAGGGTGCTCGAGCACATGGTGGATGCCGTGTTGTATTTCGAAAACGAACCCGGCAGCCGATTCCGGCTGATTCGCGCGGTCAAGAATCGCTTTGGTACCGTGAACGAACTGGGTGTATTCGCGATGAGTGCAGATGGCTTGAAAGAGGTGCTGAACCCATCGGCGATGTTTGTCTCGCGCCACGACGACCCGGTCGCCGGCAGCGTCGTCATGGTGACCCGCGAGGGTAGCCGCCCGCTGTTGCTGGAAATTCAGGCCCTGGTCGATGTATGCCAGGGGAACTATCCGCGACGCGTCAGTGTGGGTCTGGAGCAGAATCGCCTTGCGTTGTTGCTGGCGGTGCTGCATCGGCACGCAGGCATATCGGCCAGCGATCAGGATGTTTTCGTAAACGTCGTCGGCGGTGTGCGGGTCGCTGAAACAGCGGCGGACCTGGCGATATTGCTCGCCGCCGTATCGAGTATCCGCGACCGGCCGCTGCCTTCCGACCTGGTTTGTTTCGGTGAAGTCGGGCTGGCCGGCGAGGTCAGGCCGGTCGCCTATGGTGAAGAAAGACTTGCCGAGGCTGCGAAGCATGGTTTCCGGTGGGCGATCGTGCCGGCAAAAAATGCGCCGAAAAAACCCATCAAGGACATGGAAATCATGCCCGTCAGCCGCCTTTCGCAGGCCATCAGCATGGCCTGGGACAACTAGCCGCCCGGCCCGGCGCTTCAGGAATTTTTGCGCGGATGTATGCGCACGGTTCTGACGATGTTGTCGGTCACATTCAGGATTTCGATCGGGTAGCCGGAAAGTTTCAGACCCGTTCCCGGTTCCGGGATGGATTCAAGATAATTGACAATCAGGCCATTCAGCGTTTTCGCGCCATCGATGGGCAGTTGCCAGCCCATCGTACGGTTCAGGTCACGAACGTTGGCGCTCCCGTTGACGACAAATGTACCATCGCGTTGCGGGTGTACATCACGCGCCAGGTCAGCCGGGTCGCTGGTAAAATCGCCGACGATTTCTTCGAGGATGTCCTCGAGCGTGACGAGCCCCTGGATATCGCCGTATTCATCGACGACCAGCGCCAGCCGTTGCTTTTCGTTCTGAAAATGAAACAGTTGCCGGTTTAACGACGTTCCTTCGTGCACGAAGTACGGCTCTTTCAGGCTCCTGGCCAGTGCGTCGCGTTCAAGCCGGCCGTGTGCCAGGTCCCTGACCACCGAGCGCAAATGCACAACGCCCTGCAGGTTATCCAGCTCGTCGGAGTATACCGGCAGCCTGGTGTAGGGGGTGTCCTGGATCTGCCGCAGTATGTCCTCCCAGTCCTGTGCGAGATCGATGCCAACGACCTCCGCGCGTGGCACCATGACGTCTTCAACGGTGATATTTTCGAGATCCAGGATGCGGGTCATCATTTGTTGTCTTTTCCTGGGTATGCGTGTTCCCGGATCGGTCAGAACCGCTCTCAGTTCTTCCTTGGTCAGATGGTGCTGGTACCCGTCCCGAACGCGAATCCCGATCAGCCAGAGCAGGCCGTTTGAAATACCGTTTAGAATCCAGATAACAGGGTAAATCAGCTTGAGCAACGGGTAAAAAATAAAGGCCGCCGGAAAAGCGATCTTTTCCGGGTTCATCGCCGCGGCGGTCTTGGGCATGACCTCGGCGAAAATCAGAATGACTACGGTAAGACCCAGAGCTGACACCGCGACGGAATGCTCTCCCCACTGACGAACAGCGATCAGCGTAGTCAGCGAGGCCGCGAGTACGTGGGTCAGGTTATTACCCAGCAGAATGAGACCAATGACGCGATCCGGCCTTTTTAGCAAAGCCTCGGCAAGCTGCGCTCCGCGATGTCCAGAGCGCGAGCGATGGCGCAGCCGGTAGCGGTTGATGCTCATCAGCGCGGTCTCGGAGCTGGAAAAAAACGCTGAGAGTATAAGCAGCACGATCAGAATTCCGATCTGGGCGCCTAAAGAGAAATCATCGCTCAACGAGTGAGCACCTCCGGTTGTTGCGACTACCCGGCATATTTGACCAGTCTGCCTCCGGTCGTCAAGAATCCGCGCTGCCGGCTCAGAAAATCCCTGCGTCCCAATGTTGATCCAGCAGCAGTTCAAGCACGATTTTACTGCCAAAATAGGCCAGCGCGAGAATCGTGAAGCCGCCGAGGACCCAGCGCAATGCTGTCCTGCCGCGCCAGCCGAGGCGCCAGCGTCCCAGGGCCAGCGTGCCGAACACGGCCCAGCTGATCAAAGACAGGATGGTTTTGTGCGCCAGGTGCTGGGCAAACAGGTTGTCTACGAATATCAGCCCGCTGAAGACCGCCAGGGTCAGACCGATGAAACCGATGTTGATGGCGCCGAACATCATGCCTTCCATCGTGTCCATGGCCGGCAGGCGTCTCAGCCAGCCGATGGGTTTGTGGCTGCGCAGCCGCTTGTCCTGGATGGCGAGCAATACGGCCAGCGCAGCCGCGATACTGAGCAGGCTGTAAGCTGCCACGGACAACAGGATATGCGCTTTTAACGGCCACCCCAGTTCGGGATTGCTAAAACCGGGTCCGCCGATCCCGGTAAGGACGACGGCCAGACCGGCAAGCCCCACCAGCAGGACCGCCAGACCCGAGTACGCTGGTCGGAGCAGAAAAACCAGCCCCATGCCGGCGACCATCCAGCCGACAAATGACATCGCGGAGCCGGTGTTCAAAGCCAGCCCCGGCAGGGCCAGGACGACCGTGTACAACACCCAGCCATGGAGTGCCCAGCCCATGATTCCCGCAGACACGCCGATGGCCCGGCTGGCCGGGATCTGCCCGGCAAACCGACCGCTTAGCAGCAGGACGCAGACCAGGTAAGCAACAAAGCTGATGGCAATTATCACGGGCAACAGGTGCCTGGTTTCCGTTTGACACGGCAAATAGTCTCACACGGGCCAAGGTATGAGAAGCGCTTGCTTGCCGGCATATGCCGGGTAAACTGCCACCATCTTGCACAGCAAAGCAGTGGAGTCAGGATGTTTGGCAGTCTCAGCGAACGGCTCGTCCAGGCCACTCGAAACCTGAGTGGCCGCGGTCGCCTCAGTGAAGAAAATATCAAGGACAGCCTGCGCCAGGTCCGCATGGCGTTGCTGGAAGCCGATGTCGCGCTGCCGGTGGTGCGGGACTTCATAGCGCAGGTAAAGAAACGCGCCATCGGCGAGGAAGTCAGTCGCAGCCTGACTCCGGGCCATGCGCTGGTCAAGATAATCCACGCCGAACTGGTCAGCACGATGGGTCCGCAAGCGGTTGCCCTGGATCTCCGGTGCCAGCCGCCCGCCGTGGTGCTGCTTGCGGGCTTGCAAGGCGCAGGCAAGACCACGACCGCGGCCAAACTCGCCTTGCGTCTACAGCAGCGTGACGGGCGCAAAGTCATGCTGGCCAGCACCGATGTTTACCGTCCCGCTGCCGTCTTGCAGCTCGAAAAGCTGGCGCACGAGACCGGTGCCGGCTTTTTCCCCGTGGCGGACGGCCAGGATCCCACACAGATCGCGCTACGGGCGCTGGCCGCGGCACGGGTCGGCCTGTACGACGTGCTGTTGCTGGATACGGCGGGGCGCTCGCATGTAGACCTGGACATGATGGAAGAGTTGCGCGCGGTCCACGATGCGGTCACGCCGGCGGAGACTTTATTCGTGGTCGATGCCATGGCCGGTCAGGACGCGATCAATGCCGCCCGCGTGTTTTCGGAAACAGTGCCGCTGACTGGTGTTGTGCTGAGCAAGACCGATGGCGATGCTCGTGGCGGCGCTGCATTGTCGGTCCGCACAGTGACCGGTGCGCCGATCAAGTTTATCGGCACCGGTGAGAAAATCGATGCGCTGGAGGCGTTTCACCCGGATCGGATTGCCTCGCGAATACTCGGGATGGGCGATGTCCTCAGTCTCGTCGAGGAGGTCGAGCAAAAACTCGATCGCAAAAAGTCCGAGAAATTGGCCAAAAAACTGCGCCAGGGACGGCAGTTCGATTTATCGGATCTGCGCAGCCAGCTCGAACAAATGCTGGATATGGGCGGGCTGGGGGCTTTGCTCGAAAGACTGCCGGGCGGTATGGGGCTGCCGCAGGGGCTCGCCGGGGAAGCCGATGAGGGCATGATCCGCCGCCAGATCGCCATCATCGACTCCATGACGCCGGCCGAAAGACGTTTTCCGAAGACCATCAACGGCTCCCGGAGACGGCGGATTGCCGCCGGGTCCGGGACCGAGGTCCAGGCGGTCAACCGCTTGCTGAAACAACAGCTGCAAATGCAGAAAATGATGAAACGCATGAAAAAAGGCGGCATGGGTCGACTTTTGCAGGGCCTGGGCGGGCCATCGGGTCCGTTTGGCGGGCGGCAAGGCGGGCGTCAATAAATTCTGAGCTACAACGCTCAAAAAGCCAGGAAATGCTTCACTTTCCGTCGAAATACGGTAGAATTCCGCGTTTGACTTTGGCCGCCTTCAGGTAGTCGAGGAGTTTGCCGTGTTCGGGTACCCGATAGGGCATGCTCGGCGGCAGAACCCATGCCAGGCGGCTTTTATTATTCAGAGGACAAGCCTTTATGGTGACCATACGTCTTTCCCGGGGAGGAGCGAAAAAGCGGCCTTTCTACCACATTGTAGTGACCGACAGCCGTAACCGGCGCGATGGCCGCTATCTCGAACGATTGGGCTTCTTCAACCCGGTTGCAACCGGTGGCGAAGAGAAGCTGCGTATTGACGTAGGGCGGGTAGAGCACTGGGTTGGCCAGGGCGCCAAGCCGTCTGCCCGGGTCAGCACCTTGCTCAAGAATTACCAGGCTGAGTCTGCATAAGGGCTGTAGTCATGGCGGGCAATGACGCGCGTCTTGTGGAGCTTGGAAAAATTGTCGGGCACTTCGGTGTCAGGGGCTGGGTCAGGGTGAAGTCTTATACCCGGCCGATCGAGAATATCCTGGCATATCGACAGTGGCGATTGTCGGATGAAAAAGACAGCGTCGATATTCGGCTGATGGAAGGGCAACGGCATGGCCAGGGGCTCATCGTAAGACTGCAGCGAATATCGGATCGCGATCTCGCGCACGACCTGATCGGGAAAACCGTTTCGGTGGCTCGCCGTGAGTTGCCGGAACAAGACAGCGACAGCTATTACTGGATGGATCTCGTGGGGCTGGAAGTGGTCACCGAGAGCGGGCAGATCCTGGGCAAAGTTGATTACCTGCTCGAGACCGGCGCAAACGATGTGCTGGTCATTGCCGGGGATGTCGAGCGGCTGGTGCCGTTCGTCGTTGGTGAATATATCAAGGCGGTGGACCTGGATGCCGGTGTGATCACCGTGGACTGGGATCCGGAATTTTGAGGCGACAAATGCATATCCATATCGTCACTTTGTTTCCGGAACTGATCAGCGGCGCATTGGACTACGGCGTACTCGGACGCGCGATCGCCAGGAATTTGGTTGAGGTTGCGGTGAGCAACCCCAGGGACCTGGCGGAAGACAAGCATGCCACGGTCGACGACCGGCCCTATGGCGGCGGACCCGGCATGGTGCTCAAGGTGGAGCCGACCAGGACCTGTTTGCGCCAGGCCAGGGCTGCGCTGCCCGATGGCAGCCGGAGCATTTATTTGAGTGCCCAGGGGGCGCCGCTGGATCATGCGAAAGTGCGCGAGCTGGCAGAGTTGCCGGGCTTGTTGTTGCTGGCCGGTCGCTATGAGGGTGTAGACGAGCGGCTGGTCGAGGGCGAGATCGACGAGGAATTGTCCATCGGTGATTACGTGGTCAGTGGCGGGGAATTTCCGGCGCTGGTGGTCATGGATGCGGTTGCCCGGTTGTTGCCCGGCGCCCTGGGCGACGAATTGTCAGCCGAACAGGACAGTTTTGTCGATGGCCTGCTCGATTGCCCGCACTACACGCGGCCGGAAAAGGTAGACGAGGAAAGCGTGCCCGATGTGTTGTTGTCGGGTAATCATCAGGACATCCGGCGCTGGCGGCGCAAGCAAGCGCTGGGCCGGACCTGGATGCGCAGACCCGACCTGATCGAAAAACTGATCTTGTCGGATGAACAACAGGAACTGCTGAGCGAATTTGTGGCCGAGCAGAAGACCCGCTCGGCCAATGGCTGAGACAGCTTATTTTTGCATGTAAAAGGATTGCCCACGGGCAAGTGACAGCGATGAGTAAAATTATAGAAGCATTGGAAAAGGAACAGATGAATCGCGAACTCCCGGAATTCAACCCCGGTGATACGATCGTGGTCCAGGTCAAGGTCAAAGAAGGCACACGTGAGCGCTTGCAGGCTTATGAGGGAGTGGTGATCGCCAAGAAAAACCGCGGTCTCAATTCCTCCTTTACCGTGCGCAAGATTTCACACGGCGAGGGGGTGGAACGCGTGTTTCAGACATATAGCCCCACGGTGGCTTCGGTCACGGTAAAACGCCGCGGCGATGTACGGCGGGCAAAGCTGTACTATCTGCGCGACCGTACCGGCAAGGCCGCGAGAATCAAGGAAAAAATCTGACACCGTTAGCCAAAGCCGTTGGCCTTTGGCTAATCGGCTATAATCAAGGGCGATTGCGATGCAGTCGCCTTTTTTTTGCATTCCAGACCCTGGAGTCCAGCGGGGGACGCAGCTGACATGATGCTCATCAAAAATAATGCGCGGACCATCGTGCTGATTTTTGTGCTTGCCCAGGTGGCAGGTTGTTCTGCGATTATTGCCGGGGCGACCAGTTCGATGGCCGATAGTCTTTCGGACGCCATCATCAATCAGTCAGACCCGGAAACGGTGCGCCAGGGTGCGCCCGCTTTTTTGTTGATGATGGATGGCTTCGTCGGCAACTCGCCGAAAAACGGTTCCTTGTTGCAAGGAGCCGCCAAACTGTATGCGGTTTATGGCGCTGTTTTTGTCGATGATCCGGTCAGGGCAAAACGCCTGACCGAGCGTGGTTTTAATTACGGAAGGCGTGCCCTTTGCGTGGAGCAGAAAAGCGTCTGCGACATGCATGAATTCGTGTACGACGATTTTGTCACGGGCCTTATGCGGCTGAAGAGCGGCGATACGCCGGCGCTGTTTGCCTTTACCGTGAGCTGGCTGGCCTATATCAGGACCCATAGCAGCAACTGGGGCTCGGTCGCCGACCTGCCCAAGGTGGAAGCGAGTCTCGAGCGCATCCAGGCGCTCGATAAAGATTACGAGAGCGCCGCGGTCCACCAGTACCTGGGGATACTCAACACGCTCAGACCGGCCGCTCTTGGCGGGGCGCCAGAGCTCGGGCGCAGCCACTTCGAGCAGGCGGTCGAAATTACCCGTGGCCAGGATCTGAGTATCAAGCTCGAGTACGCACGCAGCTATGCAAGGCTGGTTTATGACCGTGAACTGCATGACAGGCTGCTTGTCCAAGTAGTCGAGGCCAATCCGGAGGTTCCCGGGTTTACCTTGTTCAACACGCTGGCCCAGACAGAAGCCCGATCATTGCTCGATTCCGCAGACGACTATTTCTGACCGCCATTCAGATCAGGAGTATCCATGTCAAATTTCCCCAGACTTTTAGTACTGATTGTACTCGCCCTGGTTTCCGTCCAGGTGCAAGGTGTGCAATTGAAGATCGCGACGCTGACGCCCGAAGGCTCCGGCTGGATGGAGGCGATGCGAGCGGGGGCGAAGGAAATCAAGCAGCGCACCGAGGGCCGCGTCATCATCAAACTTTATGGTGGTGGTACCCAGGGCAGCGACAAGACGGTGCTCAGGTTGATGCGCGTCGGCAAGTTGCAAGGCGCGACTTTTACCGGCAGTGGCCTGGTCGATCGCTTTCCCACGATCCAGCTTTATTCGCTGCCGATGGTATTCAAGTCGCTGGACGAAGTGGACTACGTGCGTGAGCGCATGGATGACACGCTGATGGAAGAAATGAAGTCGGTCGGGCTGATCGGCTTTGGTATCGCCGAGGGCGGGTTCGCCCGGATGATGTCCGGTTCGCCGGTCAGGGGGCCCGATGATTTATCGGGCAAGAAGGTCTGGGTGCCGGAAGGCGATACCAGCAGCCATGACGCGATGAAAGCGATGGACCTGTCTCCGGTGGCGCTGCCATTGACCGACGTGATGATCGGCCTGCAAACGGGGCTGATCGATGTGGTCACCAACTCCGCGGTCGGCGCGATCGTATTGCAGTGGCATACGCGTGTGAAGTACGTGATGCAGTTGCCGCTGGTTTATGTCATCGGTTTCCTGGTGATCGAGGAAAAAGCATTCAATCGCCTGACGCCGGGTGACCGGGAAATAGTCGGTGAGGTGATGAAAAGGGTCTACAGGGAGTTCGACGAGAGCAACCGCATAGACGATGCCGCAGCCTCCAGGGCATTGATCGAGCAGGGTCTGGTCGAAATCGAGCCTGACCGGGAGCATGTCGCTGAATGGCGTAGCGCGGTCATGGAAAGCAATCGCGCGCTGGCCAGGAAAGGCGAAGTCGACCTCGAACTGTTCAACCGGATGATGGCATATCTTGCAGAATACCGAGCGCAGCAAGGCGGCAGGGCCGGGCTGGCGGACGCTGGTACGGCCGCAGCCGAGGATCGTAGCGAGTGACCAAGAACTCGCTGATCAAAAACCTGGGTGTCTGGGGGCAGCGGATCGAAAACGGGCTGCTGGTCCTGATCCTGACGTCGATGATACTGCTCGCGTCCACGCAGATTTTCCTGCGCAACTTCCTGGATAGCGGATTTACGATCGGCGATGAGCTGTTGCGAATCCTGGTGCTCTGGCTGGCGATACTGGGCGCGCTGGCGGCCAGCCGCGATCAGCGACATATCGCGATCGACGCGCTTACCCGCCATTTGTCACCGCGGCTGGGCATGCTGGC
>JAZFYI010000158.1:0-7639 GCA_036443455.1 Gammaproteobacteria bacterium | reverse complement strand
ATGCGGTCAGTCCGCCAACAGTCCAGGACAGCCGTATGAACATACTAAAACAGGTTACCAAGACGATGCTGAACACCATCTCCGGCGTCAACATCGGCCTGATGCGTTTTAGCAACAACCACAAAGGCGACCCCCGCGAGACCCGTGCCCAAGGCGGCATGATTATCCACGAGATGGTGGATGTCACGACTGGACTGGCTTCGCTAACAGCAACTGTAGATGCGCTGGTGGCAGACGGATTCACGCCGTTGTCGGAGGCCTTGTATGAGGCCGGCTTGTATTACCAGGGCCTGCCCGTCGACTTTGGCCTCACTTCCGAAAACGGCACCGGCAATCCGATGCCATCCATTCCAGCATCACGCAAGGCTTTGAATCAAAGTCAGTACCAAAGCCCGGTAGAATTTTCCTGTCAGGAGAATTTCATTGTGCTGATCACCGACGGCCAGCCGACTGCCGACCAGGACGCCAACGCCCGAATCGAGTCGCAACCAGATTTCAATACCTTGGTGGGCCCAAGCTGTGATGGTGCCGGTGGCGACGGCGCCTGCCTGGATGACGCGGCAGCGTATTTGTTCAATACCGATGTCAGCAGCAACCTTGGAGCCCGTCAGTACGTAACCACATATACGGTCGGTTTTACGATCGACATACCAATCTTGCAGGAAACTGCGGATGATGGTGGCGGTAGCTATTATGTCGCTGATGATGCGCCATCACTGGCCAGCGCGCTGGTCCAGACGGTTTTGGAAATCCTGGATACCAGTGCAACCTTTACCGCGCCCAGTATATCGGTCAACGCCTTCAATCGAACCCGCACCCTGAACGATGTATTTGTCTCTGTTTTTGAGTCATCGGGTAAAGAGCATTGGCCGGGTAACTTGAAGAAATATGCTTTGAAGAACGGTGTCATCGTCGACAGCCAGGGCAACCCGGCGGTTGATCCGAATACCGGCTTCTTTGTCAATTCTTCACAGAGTTTTTGGTCGACAGGAACAGATGGCGACAATGTCAAGTTGGGTGGCGCAGCACACCAACTGCCAAGCCCATCTTTTAGAAATCTTTATACCTATACGGACAATTTGCCGGTTGCAGCCGGTGGCAGCCCGCTAACCAGCATCGACAATCGCTTTGATATCAGCAACCCCAAGTTAGATGTGAACTTGCTGAACATCGGCAATGCCGGCGACCCAGCACTGGTCGATCTGATTAGCTGGGCTCGGGGAATTGATGTGACGGATGAAGATGAGGACGGCAATATCCTTGAAACCCGTTTTGTCATGGGTGACCCGATGCACGCAAAACCCGCATCGATAGTTTACGGTGGGACAGTCGCTGTGCCCGATATCAACGACGCGGTAATTTTCAGCGCGACCAACGATGGCTTTGTGCATGCCATCGATTTGGCTACCGGCGTTGAACTGTGGTCGTTCATTCCGCAGGAAATACTCCCGGACCTCAAAGAGCTGTATGCCAATTCCTTAACAGCAAGCAAGCATTATGGTGTGGACGGGAATATGCGTACGCTGGTAATTGACGTTAATCGCAACGGTATTATCGAACCGCTCAATGGCGACAAGGTTTATCTCTTTTTCGGTCAACGTCGTGGCGGAAAAAATTATTACGCGCTGGACGTTACAGCAAAGAACAACCCGATCCTGATGTGGGTCAAGGGCATAGGCGACTTGCCTCATCTCAGCCAGACCTGGTCAACGCCGACACCGGCTAGAGTCAATATTGCCGGCACCAGCCAGAACGTGGATGAACACGTGTTGATTTTTGGCGGCGGTTACGATCCTACCCAGGACAATACGTCCTATAGTGTGGATTTGTTTGGCAACGCCATCTATATGCTCGACGCGATCAGTGGGGACCTGTTGTGGTGGGCCGGTAACGACCCGGCCGCCAACTTGACCCTGTCGGCGATGAATAACTCCATTGCCGCCGATATTCGCGTGCTGGATATCGATAGCGATGGTTTCGCCGATCGTATGTACGCTGCCGACATGGGTGGCCGGGTATTCCGTTTCGATATTTCCAACGGATTATTCGCCGATAGCCTGGTCGCCGGTGGCGTTTTTGCGTCACTCGGTGCGGCCGATCTCGCGGCGCCTACGCTGGCGGATACGCGGCGCTTTTACTACGCTCCCGATACCGCTGTCATCGCGGGCAGTGGCCAGCGCTACCTCAGCGTAGCGCTTGGCTCGGGTTATCGAGCTCATCCGCTGGAAACCGGTGTGACCGACTGGTTTTACGCCTTGCGCGATTATGACCTGTTTCGGAAAATGACTCAGCTGGAGTTTGACGCGTTGGTGCCGATTTTTCACGGCGATCCGAACCTGATTGATATCAGCCTTGACCCGGCTGCGGCGTTGCCGGTCAGTACGCGCGGCTGGAAACTCAACCTTGCCAACCTGGGCGAGAAAGTGCTTGCTGAATCGAGAACTTTCGACAACAAGATCTTTTTCACGACATTTTCTCCTCAGGCTGGTGCGACTGGTTGCTCTTTGAGCACGGGCGTAAACCGGCTGTACGCTGTCAATGCCGTCAATGCGTCACCGTTTACCGATCTCGATCAGGACGGCAATCTCAATCTCGACATAGATGACAGGACAAGGACACTAAAGACCGGCGGCATTGCGCCGGAAGTGGTCTTTCTGTTCCCGTCTCCTGACGACCCGAACAATTGTGTGGGCAAGCAATGCACGCCGGATCCGGAATGCATAGTCGGACTTGAATTTTGTAATCTGGGATTCGATAATGACCCCATACGAACATTCTGGAACCAGGACGGGGCGGAATAGCCACAAGTATTGCTAATGAGAAAATCGGCAAAAGGATTTACCCTGATAGAACTGATGACAGTAATCCTGCTTGTCGGGATTCTGCTTGCCATCGGTGTTCCCGCCTATAGGGACTTTGTGATCCGGGCGCAGCGCGCGGAAGCGAAAACCACGCTTCTGCGCGTGCAGGCGGAGCAGGAAAAGTTCTACATGCAAAACAACACCTACACGACGGATGTCAATAATCCGCCACCGATAGGCCTGGGTATCCCCGCGTCAGAAAATGTTTACTACAACATTGGAATCGTCGCAGGTGCGGGTGGACTGACCGTCGGCTACACGGTGAGCGCTGTACCTGCGGCTGGATCCCCCCAGCTGAACGATGACGACTGCGCCTTGTTCAGCGTCACCCAGTCTGGTGTTCGTTATGCAGAATCACAAGCGGCCGTGGATGAAACCCAGACCTGCTGGTAAGAACAGGAAAAAAACCGGGTAGAGCTCATTTTTTCGCGGCTGAAACCGCTCCTACATGTATCGATGGGATTGTAGGAGGGCCTTCAGGCCCGAAGAAAAAGGTGAAAGAATTATTTTATCGGGCCTGAAGGCCCTCCTACAGCCCTGACAAAACCATTTTATTATTTGCTGCGCAGCACCTTGGGCAAGGTGAATACGATGTGCTCTTCCTTGCCGGTCTGCTCTGTCGTCGTTTTGCCGCCCCATTCCATCAGGCGGTCAATCACCTGCCGCACCAACAGTTCCGGCGCCGACGCACCGGCCGTAACACCGACAATGTCGTCCTCGGAAAACCATGCGCGCCGCAAATCATCCGGTCCATCGACAAGGTAACCGGACTTGCCGTTTTTCTCCGCAATTTCGCGCAGGCGATTCGAGTTCGAGCTGTTGGGAGAGCCGACGACGAGAATGACATTGCATTGCCTGACCAGGGACTTCACGGCATCCTGCCGGTTCTGGGTCGCATAACAAATATCTTCCTTGCGCGGCCCGGACAAGGCCGGGAACCGCTTTTTCAGCGCTTCGATGATTTCGGCGGTATCGTCCACCGACAAGGTCGTTTGGGTCACAAAAGCCAGGGTCTCGGGATTTTTAACTTCCAGTTCGGACACATCGTCGGGTGATTCGACCAGGTAAATATCCGCATCGCTGAGTTTGCTGAATTGCCCCATCGTCCCTTCAACCTCGGGATGCCCGCGATGGCCGATCAGTACCACGTCGCGTCCCGCGCGCGCATAACGAATGACTTCCATATGAACCTTGGTCACCAGCGGACAGGTCGCATCGAGCACGGCAAGGCCGCGTCGTTCCGCTTCTTCCTGGACCGCGCGCGACACGCCATGTGCGCTGAAAATCACGGTCGCGCCATCCGGCACCTCGTCTAGCTCATTAACGAACACCGCACCCATGTGTTTCAACCCGTCAACGACAAAGCGGTTATGCACGACCTCGTGGCGCACATAGATCGGCGAACCGAACTTGACGATCGCCTGCTCGACGATCTCGATCGCCCGATCGACGCCGGCACAGAACCCCCTGGGGTTTGCTAGCAGAATTTCCATGTTGAGCCAGCTCGCATTATTTCGATTCAGACGTGCCGGCCCTGCTGCGGATATACTCGAGCACTGCATCGAGAATCAGCAGGCCGGCGCCAATGGTTATCGCGATATCGGCAATATTGAAAGCCGGGAAATACCAGTCGCCATAATGCACGCTGATAAAGTCGAGCACATAGCCATGCCAGACCCGGTCGATCACATTGCCCAGCGCACCGGAAGCCACCAGTGCGAGACCCGCCGCGAGAACTCCCTGGCCTTGCGAGGGCAACTTTCTAAGCCAGACCAGGATCATCGCGGTAACACCGGCTCCGAGCAACACGAAAAACCAGCGTTGCCAGCCCCCGGCGTTGGCCAGAAAACTGAATGCCGCACCCGTGTTGTGCAGGCGCGTTATCCCCAGAATCGACAGCAATTCGATGCGACTGAACAGCTCCAGGTACTCGGCGATCAGCCATTTGCTCAACTGGTCGGCCATCACGACCGGTGGAACCAGCCAGAGCCAGTGCGTTGCGGTCTCGCGTGCTGCTGTCGTGTTGCTCATAGGAATTGCCGATCCTCGGGTTTGCCGGAAATATTCCCGACACATCGTTCACAAATCTCCGGGTAATCCGGGTTACTACCCACTTCAGCCCGGCGATGCCAGCATCGCACACACTTGGCATGTTCGCACGCAGTCGCGACCACGGACAAGGCGTCTCTCACCCGGGTTGCACTATCCGGGGCTTGACTCAGCTTATGTACGCGCGCATTGGAAGTCAGCAACAGGAAACGCAATTCTCCATTCAGCCGATCCAAAACGCACCGCAATTCCTCATCGCAATACAGATCGACCTCGGCAGCGAGCGATGAACCGATGACCTCCTCATCACGCAAACGCTCGAGTTCCCGATCGACTGCGGCGCTCACTTCGATCAGCCGATCCCAGTCCAGCCCCGTATCGTTAGCCGGAAGTTTCGGCCACTCATACCAGGTCGAGAAAAATACCGACTCTTCGCGCTGCCCGGGCAGATTCTCCCAGATTTCTTCGGCGGTAAAGCTGATAATCGGCGCCAACCAGCGAACCATCGCCTCGGCGACGTGGAACATCAGGCATTGCGCAGAACGGCGCATCCTGCCATCGCCCGGCGTCGTGTACAGGCGGTCCTTGATGATATCGAGGTAGAAGCCGCCCATATCCTTGACGCAAAAATTATGCACTTTTTGATAGATATGGTGAAACTCATAATCGCGATAGGCCTGGATGATTTCTTCCTGCAACGCCATGGCCCGATCCAGCGCCCAGCGATCGAGGGCCAGCCACTGGTCCACGGGCAGCATGTCGCTGGCCGGGTCGAACCCGTCCAGATTGCCCAGCAGGAAGCGGAAGGTATTGCGAATTCGACGGTATGCGTCCGCCGAGCGCTTCAGGATCTCGTCGGATACGCTGATTTCTCCGCGATAGTCGGTGGCCGCCACCCACAGGCGCAAAACATCGGCGCCCATGACATTGATAACTTCCTGGGGAGAGATTGTGTTGCCCAGCGACTTTGACATCTTCCGGCCGTTTTCATCGACGGTGAAACCGTGCGTCAGCACCTGCCGGTACGGCGCTCGGCCATGCATCGCCACCGAGGTCAGCAACGAGGACTGGAACCAGCCGCGGTGCTGGTCCGAGCCTTCCAGGTAAAGTTCGGCGGGTGGTGCGGTTTCCGGCCGGGTGCCGGCCAGGCAATGATGCATCATTCCCGAGTCCATCCAGACGTCGACGATATCGCGCACCTGCACATAATCATCCGCATCGTCACCCAGCAGTTCTTTGGCATCCAGCTCGAACCAGGCGTCGATACCGTCCTTCTCGACCAGCTCGGCCACTTTTTCGATCAAGGCTCCGCTATCGGGATGCAATGCATCGGTGTCTTTGTGGATAAAGAGCGGAATCGGCACCCCCCAGGTCCTTTGCCTGGAAATGCACCAGTCGGGCCGGCCGTCCACCATGCCCACGATCCGGGCTTTGCCCCAGTCGGGTATCCACTCCACCTTGCCGATCTCGGCCAGCGCCTGCTGGCGCAACCCAGCCTGGTCCATGCCGATAAACCATTGTGGTGTCGCGCGAAAAATCAGCGGCGTCTTGTGGCGCCAGCAATGCGGGTAACTGTGCTCGATCGGTTTATGACACAGCAACGCACCCTTTTCCTGCAACAGATCGATAATGAAATCGTTGGCCGCAAGTACATGTTGCCCTTCGAGCAGCGGCGTGCCTGCGACAAAACAGCCATTGCCGCCAACCGGGTTTTCCATCGGCAGATCGTTTTCGATACCGGCGGCAAAGTCTTCCTGACCATGACCCGGCGCGGTGTGCACGGCGCCGGTGCCCGCCTCCAGCGTGACATAGTCTCCGCCGATCACCGGAACCTGGCGCTCATAGAAGGGATGCTGGAGTAATTGCCCTGGTAGGTCGGATCCGATGCATCTTCCAATAACTTTATATTTTTCAATGGAATAGCGTTTCATAACCGATTCGAGCAGACCCGCCGACAACAGCAGACACGCTTGATTCCCGGGCGCATCTGTCTCTACCAGCACGTAATCCAGATCCGGGTGCACGGCCACTGCCTGGTTAGCGGGCAAGGTCCACGGCGTCGTAGTCCAGATCGGGATATCCACTGCCATATCGCCGTTTACACCGCACAACGCGTTGATAGATTTAGGATCTACGGCGGCGAAACGCACATCGATGGCGGGCGAGACTTTATCCTGGTACTCGACTTCGGCTTCCGCCAGCGCCGAGCGGCAATCCAGGCACCAGTGCACCGGCTTGTAACCTTTGTAGACATGCCCGTTCGCCAGGATTTTGGCGAAACCCCTGAGCTGGGCCGCCTCGTAAGAGGCATGCATGGTATACGAAGGGTTGTCCCAGTCGGCCATCACGCCGAGACGGATAAAGTCCTTTTGCTGACCATCGATCTGTTTTTGCGCATAGTCGCGGCAGGCCTGGCGAAACTCTCGCGCATCGATTTTCTGGCCGACCCGGCCCTTCTTTTTTTCGACCTGCAGTTCGATCGGCAAGCCATGGCAATCCCACGCGGGGATATAGGGCGCATCATAACCATCGAGCGTCCGGCACTTGACGATAATATCCTTGAGTACCTTGTTGAGTGCGTGTCCGATATGGACCGGCCCGTTTGCATACGGCGGCCCGTCGAGCAGCAAAAACCGCGGCCTGCCCTTGGCGATTTCGCGCAATTTGTCGTACAGCCGCCTCTGCCGCCATTGCTCGAGCATTTTGGGTTCCCGGTTGGCCAGGTTGGC
>JAZFYI010000157.1:0-9071 GCA_036443455.1 Gammaproteobacteria bacterium | reverse complement strand
GCCAAGGCCTATGTCGAGGCCGTGCGCAATGGCGACTATCCGGCGCCGGAGCATTGTTTCAGTTAAGGAAGCTCTGATCTATTCATGAACTCGTATCTTGTGTACAAAATGTCCAGCTTCCGCGGTGCGAATCTTCGCAATAGCCAGCTATTACGTGCGATCCGCGCCTTGAATCTGAACATTTTGAATCACAATCTACTTCGCTCATGAATAGATCAGAGCTTCCTAATGCACATTATTGATGCCGTCGAGCCGCTGCAGAGCAAGATCGCCCACTGGAAAAGCCAGGGGCATACGGTCGGCCTGGTGCCGACCATGGGTGACCTGCACGAAGGTCACCTGAACCTGGTCCGGCAGGCCCGGGCAAAGGCTGACCGGCTGGTGGTCAGCATTTTTGTCAACCCGCTGCAATTCGGGCCTGGCGAGGATTTCGATCGTTATCCGCGGAAACCGAACGCGGATTCCGGCCTGCTGGAAAAAGAGCAAGTCGATGTGCTGTTTACACCGGGCGAAGTGGCGATGTATCCGCAGGGCACCCAGGCGGTGCGCCAGCTTTCCGCGGGCGAGCTCGCAAATATTTTGTGCGGAGCCAGCAGGCCTGGCCATTTCGATGGCGTCGCGACGGTCGTGAATCGCTTGTTTGAAATTGTGCAACCGGATTTGGCGGTGTTTGGCTTGAAAGATTACCAGCAGCTACTGGTGATACGCCGGCTGGTGGCGGAGCGGGGCCTGGCGGTCGATATACTCGGTGGAACCACCTGCCGGGAGGCGGACGGCCTGGCAATGAGTACCCGCAACCGTTATCTGAATGCCGGGGAGAGGGCGGTTGCAGCACACCTTTATGCAGAGCTGCAGGCAGTGGCGGCCTTGATAAAAGCCGACTCGCCGGCGCGTGTACGGATACTCGAGCGCGCGGTTGAAAACCTCGCCGCGGCAGGTTTCCGGCCGCTCTATTTCGAGTTGCGCCGGGTCGCCGATCTGGCCGTGGCGGGCGAACAGGACCGGGACCTGGCGCTGTTGGCCGCCGCCTACCTCGGCGAAACTCGCTTGATCGATAACTTGTTGTTTTCGTTATAATCGCTTGTAGTCGCCCGGGACGGTGGGTAAAATTTCGCGCCAGCGATGCGTACCCTGGGTACGTTCGGGCCATAACGAATGACAGGAAAACCTGAATGCAACTCACCTTGTTGACCGCAAAACTGCACCGCGCATGTGTTACCCATGCAGAGCTCGATTACGAGGGCTCATGCGCGATCGATACGGATTTGCTCGATGCCGCCGGCATCACGGAATACGAGCAAATTCAGATCTATAACATTGCGAACGGTGAGCGCTTTACGACTTATGCGATCCGGGCGGAACGCGGATCGAAGGTCATATCGGTAAACGGGGCGGCGGCGCACAAGGCTTCCCCCGGCGATCGCCTGATCATTTGTACTTACGCGGCGATGTCCAGGGAGGAGGCCGGCTCGCACCAGCCGCGGCTGGTTTACCTGAACGAGAACAACGAGATTACGCGCAGCGCCAACACCATCCCGGTGCACGCGGCCTGAGCTTTTCTAAGGAGCCTACCCGGCGATCTGGTTGCGGCCGCTGAGCTTGGCCCGGTAAAGCGCGGTATCGGCTCGCTGCAATAATGTTTCCAGCACATCGCCCGGTTGCATCTCGGAAAAGCCCATCGAGATCGTGACTTTGAACGGCGGGCCTTCCTCGCCCAGCGGATCGCCTTCCTCGACGGCCTTGCGCACCCGCTCGCCACACTGCATCGCTTGCTCTATTTTCGTTTGCGGCAGCAAAACGACGAACTCATCGCCGCCATAGCGCGCGATCATATCGGTCGGCCGGAACTGGCCGCGCAGCGAAGTCGCGACGAAGCAAAGTGCTTCATCGCCGGCCAGGTGCCCGAAACGGTCGTTGAAGCGCTTGAAATAATCGACATCGACAATTCCCAGGCAGACCGGGTCGGCATCGGTCTGACAGCGTTTCATCTTGCGTCTGAACATGTCTTCCATCCAGTGGCGGTTCTTGAGGTTGGTCAAGGCGTCGGTTATCGCGTTGCGCTCGAATTGTTTGAGGGCGCCGACATTGTCCACGATGACCTGGTTGTCAAAACGGACCCGTGACGAAAGTACGGCCAGCAGGTTCCTGGCAAAGTCATGCGAGTTGTTGATCAAGGTCCACAGTAACCGGTGATTGATGACCACCAGGTGGCTGTCTTCGGCCGCAACCACATAGGCCGACGGGTCCCGATCCTCGATTATCGACATTTCGCCGACGCACGAGCCCTGCGGAAGTTTGGTCAGGGGCGCATTGGTGAGGCTGTCGAGGTGAACTTGCAAGCTGCCGCTGAGAATCAGGTAAACCTTGTCGTTTTCCTTATCCGGGGAGAGCAGGAGATCGCCGGATTTCAAGTCCAGTCTCTCCGTGTCTTGCAGGCAGGACGATACGAGTTCCAGATCCACTCCCTGGAACAGTTGCATGCTGCTGGACAGCATACGATATAGGGCGCTGGTTGAAGCAGCCACCGAGTCCTCCTGACCATGTACTCAAGTACAAAACGACCTATGTCATCTACGCGGCACGAGCCTCGCGACATAAGTCCTCATCCATCGTTGGAGAATAAAGGGATTCCAGGGATTTTCTTTGAAGCAGTTCCGTTTTTTACATATTACACGACGATTTATGCCGGATTTTTTCGGAAACCAGCTTTTCCAGCGCCCATGCTATATGTTCCCTGACCATCTCATCCGGGTGGTCCTTGCGTGAATCGAGCGCCGCGATGACCTCGTTTGACGGTTCGGCATTGCCCAATGCCACGGCCAGGTTGCGTAGCCAGCCCGCATAGCCGGCCCTGCGGATCGCGCTGCCTCGAGTCTTTTGCAGAAACTCGTCTTCGCTCCACGAAAACAACTCGACCAGTTTTTTTCGGTCGAGTTCATGGCGAGGCTGGAAATCCCGCTCGCAGCTCAGCTTTGCGAACTTGTTCCAGGGGCAGACAAGCTGGCAGTCATCGCAACCATAAATACGGTTGCCGATCGCTGCCCTGAATTCGACCGGGATGGCGCCGCGGTTTTCGATCGTGAGATAGGAAATGCAGCGGCGGGCATCGACTTCGTATGGCGCGATAATCGCCTGGGTCGGGCAAACATCCAGGCAGGCGCGGCAGGACCCGCAATGGTTGGCGACCGGCTGGTCCGGCGGCAACGGAAGGTCTACATAAATTTCACCGAGAAAAAACCAGGAGCCAGCCTCACGGTTGATCAGGTTGGTGTGTTTGCCGATCCAGCCGAGCCCTGAATTTCTGGCCAGCGCTTTTTCCAGCACCGGCGCGCTATCGACAAAAACCCGGTAACCGAGCTCGCCGATGGCTTGCCGGATGCGCTCGGCCAGCTTCGCCAGGCGCGGCCTGAGCAGTTTGTGATAATCACGGCCCAGCGCGTAGCGCGACACATAGGCATGATTTTGTTGTCGCAGCGTTTGCCACGCGTCCGCCGCGTCCGGCCAATAATCCATCCGTGCGCTGATCACGCTGAGCGTACCCGGCAGCAGTTCGGCGGGCCGGCTGCGCAGCGTGCCATGACGCACCATGTATTCCATCGTGCCGTGCTTTCCGGCGGCCAGCCATCGCTTCAGATGCTGTTCATCCTCATCGAGTTCTATCGAACCAAAGCCGACCTGCTGAAAACCCAGCTCGTTGCCCCAGCGGCGAATCTGGTCCGCGAGCCCGGATAAATTGTCTGGCGTGAAATCCATATATTTGCCACATTATAATAAGCGCCATGCAACGACTTCCCAAAAACCTGTACCTGGCCGGCCAGGTTCGTGAATTCGATCGGCGGGCGATCGAGGATCATGCGCTACCCGGTTATACATTGATGACCCGCGCGGGTGAAGCGGTGTTCGCGGTTATTCGCGAGCGCTGGCCGGCGGCCGGCACGCTCGCCATCGTCTGCGGGGCCGGCAATAACGCCGGTGACGGACTGGTGGTTGCCCGGCTGGCTTTGGCCGCGGGTCTGACCGTGCATCTGCTAAGCCTGCGTCCGGTCGAAAAGCTCGCCGGTGACGCGGCGAAGGCGTGGCAGGATTTCAAGACCGCCGGTGGTGAGGCGGTCGAATTTTCCGCAGCGCTGCTGGCCGGTGCGGATATTATTGTCGATGGCATCCTGGGCACCGGGCTGGACCGCCCGGTCGGCGGCGCATTTGCCAAGGCCATCGCAACCATCAACGCACAGGGCAAGCCGGTTCTCGCACTGGATATCCCCAGCGGACTGTCCGCCGATACGGGTCTGCCGATGGGGGCGACGATCGAGGCGGTAGCGACGGTCAGTTTCGTTGCGCTCAAGGCCGGGCTTTTCCTCGGGCAAGGAGCAGCCTTTTGCGGCGAGATCTTTTTTGCCGGCCTGGAGGTCCCGGATGTGGTTTACGATGACGGCGACCCGGTCGTCGAGTTGTTGCAAAAAAATGAGATTCCGGCGTTGTTGCCGCCGCGCGCGAAGACCGCGCACAAGGGGAACTTCGGCCATGTCCTGATCGTCGGCGGCGGGCCGGGAATGCCGGGTGCGGCATGCCTCGCGGGTGAAGCCGCGTTGCGCAGCGGCGCCGGCCTGGTCAGTGTGGCCACGCATCCCGGGCACCTGGATTTTTTCACCAGCCGGCCCGAACTGATGTGCCGCGGAATCGATGAGCCCGGTCAACTCGCAGCGTTGCTAGAAAAAGCCGATGTCGTTGCGCTCGGGCCCGGACTGGGACAAAGCGACTGGGCAAGAGCGCTTTGGGACACGGTCGTCGCCATCGATCGTCCGCTGGTTATCGATGCCGACGGCCTGAACTGGCTGGCGCAGTTTCCGGTGCGAAGAAAAGACTGGATACTGACGCCGCACCCGGGCGAGGCGGCGCGGCTGCTCGATACCGATGGCAAGACGATACAGGCAGACAGGCTGGCGGCCGTGGGGAGTCTGCAGCGGAAATATGGTGGCGTGGCCGTACTGAAAGGAGCCGGAACCCTGGTCAGCGATGGCAACGCTACACCGGCTTTGTGCCGGTTTGGTAATCCTGGCATGGCCGTGCCGGGTATGGGCGATGTATTGACCGGTTTGATCGCGGGGCTGCTGGCCCAGACCCGGGACCTGGCGCGCAGCGCAAGGGTCGGTGTGCTGGTCCATGCCCTGGCCGGCGATGAGGCCAGCGGCGATGGCGAGCGCGGATTGGTAGCAGGCGATCTGATGGCGTGGATAAGAAAATGGGTCAACCCGAAAGTTTGAGCTGGCAGCTGGCGAATGAGCGGCAAACAGAAGCGGCCGGCGCCGTGCTCGCCGATCGGCTCGCGCCGTTCACCGAGCCGCTCCTGCTGGGTCTGACCGGCCCGCTGGGCGCCGGCAAGACCACGCTGGCCAGGGGACTGCTAAAGGCACTTGGCGTTAGCGGGCGAATCAAGAGTCCGACCTATGCGCTGATCGAACCGTACGAGACGACGGGCGGCCCGGTTCATCACCTGGATCTTTATCGCATCGAGGAGCCGGGCGAACTGGAATTCCTGGGGCTGCCGGATTTTCTTGATGAGCCCGGGCTGGTATTGGTCGAATGGCCGGAAAAAGCGCCGGTGTTGATGAAACGGCTGGATTACCGGATCGCGCTGGATTATTCGGGTGAGCAAAGAACGCTGAGCATCACCGGTTCGGGCAAGGCCGCAAGCCGTATGCTGGCGTCGCTGCCGGCGTCGTTCAGCGCCTAGCCCGCGGGTCACCGCGACGGTAACCACCGGCCGTATTCGGGAACGACATTAAAAATTAACGGTAATCTGATGTTTAATAACAAGAAAACATCAGAAAAAAGTTGAACAAAAAGAAAAACCGATTTAGTGTTAGCCCAGACTTGAAAGGGATTTTGTAAAATGGGTTTCATCAGGGTCGCGTACAAGCTGATGATGGTTGTGTTGCTGGGTTTGTTCTGGGCTTCCCAGACCGTGGCAACCGTCAATATCCAGGGGGTTCGCCTGTGGGCGGCGCCGGATAATACGCGCGTGGTCCTGGACCTGGACCGGTCCGCCGCGCACGATCTGATGATTCTCGAATCGCCCAACCGCGTGGTCATCGATATTGCCGGCGGGGCGCTGAACAAAGACCGGGTCATGCTTCCTGCCGCCCAGGGCTTTGTTGCCAATATCCGCACCGGTCGCCAAAAAGACGGCAGTCTGAGAGTCGTGCTCGATGTCAGCGAGAAAGTGCGGCCCAAAAGTTTTTTGCTAAAACCGAACGAGCAATACGGGTACCGGCTGGTCATCGATCTGGTCGCGGCCAAAAAACAAAACCCGGTTCGCCAATTCAGGGCTTCTAACTTGCCGGGACGAGATATCGTGATCGCTATCGACGCGGGCCATGGTGGTGAGGATCCCGGTGCGCTTGGCCGCAGGGGCACGCGCGAAAAAGACGTAGTCCTGCAAATCGCCAGGCGCCTGGCAAAGAAAGTTGAGCAACAGCCGGGTATGCACGCATTCATGGTTCGCGACGGCGATTATTTTCTACCGCTCGCACGACGCATGGAAATGGCTCGCGAGCAAAGAGCCGACCTGTTTATCTCGATACACGCGGATTCGTTTCCAAACCGCAAGGCACACGGCGCATCGGTTTATGTGCTTTCGGAAAAAGGCGCCAGTGACGAGGCGGCCCGCCGCCTGGCCGAGAGAGAAAATGCCTCCGATCTGATTGGCGGGGTTTCCCTGGCCGATAAAGACGATGTATTGGCATCGGTATTGCTCGATCTGTCTCAGTCATATGCGATCAGCGCCAGCATGAACGTGGCCGATAGTGTTCTGAAACAACTGGGTGCGGTCGGTTCCGTGCACAAGCCAAAGATACTGCAGGCCAATTTCCTGGTGCTGAAATCACCCGATATCCCTTCCATACTCGTGGAAACCGCGTTTATCTCCAATCCGCAGGAAGAAAAAAAGCTGCGTGACAGGGCCCACCAGGACCAACTGGCGGGCGCCATCCTCAATGGCCTGGCGGTCTATCTGCGGGCCAACCCACCGGCGGGAACGCTGCTGGCGCGTGGCGATCTGCCAAATCCGCAGCTGGAAACAGCGCATGTGATCCAGCGCGGAGATACGCTGAGCGGTATCGCCAGCCATTACCGCGTATCGTTGCGCAAGCTGCGCGAGTACAACAGTTTGCGTGGCGACCGCATCATGGTCGGCCAGGTCCTGCAGATCCCCATTCGTTACTGATTCCGCTTATCGTCATATAATCCTTTGCCAGGCACGGTTGCTGGATTGGCAACGTGTTTTTCTGAAAGGACGCCCGATGACGATAAAAGAACTGCCCGCCCAACTGATCAACCAGATTGCCGCCGGCGAAGTCATCGAAAGGCCTGCGTCGGTAGTCAAGGAGTTGCTGGAAAACAGCCTGGATTCCGGCGCAGCCCATATAGAAATCGATATCGAAAAAGGCGGCGCCGGTTTGATCCGCGTGCGCGACGATGGCAGCGGCATTCCAGCGGAGGAATTGGCGATGGCGCTGTCACGTCACGCCACCAGCAAGATAGAAACGCTGGACGATCTCGAACACATCGCCAGCCTGGGTTTTCGCGGTGAAGCCCTGCCGAGCATCGCGGCGGTCAGCCGCCTGCGATTGTCATCGAGAACGGTGGATTCCGATCGTGGCTGGCAATGTGAAGTACGCGACGGAAAAACCAGCGCGCCGGAACCGCTGGCACATATGCCGGGAACGACGGTCGAGGTGCGCGATCTTTTTTACAACACACCGGCGCGGCGAAAGTTTTTGCGCGCCGAACGGACCGAGTGGCAACATATCGACCAACTGGTCCGTCGCGTCGCGTTGAGTCGTTTTTCGACGGGCTTTCAGATTCGCCACAATCGGCGAAATGTTGCGCACTGGCCTGCGTCTGTCAGCGAGCAGGACCATCGGGGTCGGCTGGCGGCGATCTGCGGGGAAGAATTCGCGGCCAATATGCTGGAACTGGAGCACCGGTCCTCCGCTCTTTACTTGCGAGGCTGGGTAGCACAGCCGACTTTTTCGCGCAGCCAGGCCGACCGGCAGTACTTCTATGTCAACGGACGCATGATCCGCGACAAGCTGGTCGCCCATGCCGTGCGCCAGGGGTTTCAGGACGTGCTTTTTCATGGCCGTTATCCGGCGTTCGTACTCTACCTGGAAATGGATCCGGTCGAGGTGGATGTCAACGCCCACCCGAGCAAACACGAAGTGCGTTTTCGCGACAGCCGGCTGGTACACGACTTTATTTTTCGCAGCCTGCACAAACTGCTGGCCGGGACCCGACCCGGTGGCGTTAGCGTGCACGGGTCGGCGCCAAAACCGGCCGCACCCGGCAACGGTGGCGGTCGTGGCGCGCCCAGGCAGAGCGGTTTGTCGCTGGGAACGGCGGATGCGACCGCGGCATACCAGGCCTTGTATGTCGCTCCGCCGATCGACGAAGCGGATCAGGCCCTCGCAGATGCGCCGCTGGGATTCGCGCTCGCACAGTTGCAGGGGGTTTATATCCTGGCGCAAAACCGCGATGGCCTGGTGCTGGTCGATATGCATGCAGCCCACGAGCGAATTACTTATGAGCGCCTGAAAAAATCGCTGGCGGATGGATGCTTGCGCACTCAGCCGCTGCTGGTGCCACAGAGCATTCGGGTTGCCGACGATGAAGTGGAGCTTGCGATCCGCCATCGCGAGCTGTTCCTCGGTCTGGGGCTGGAAATCGATCGCGGCGGCCCGCAAAGCCTGGTTTTGAGGCAAATTCCCGTCATCTTGCAAGATGCCGATGCCGAAAAGCTGATTCGCGATGTGCTCGCCGATCTGCGGGAACACGGTCAAAGTCAGCGCATCGAAAATCTGCAAAACGAACTGCTGGCGACGATGGCTTGCCATCACTCGATCAGGGCCAACCGGCGACTGAGCATCCAGGAAATGAACGCGCTGTTGCGCGCGATGGAACAGACCGAGCGCAGCGATCAATGCAATCATGGACGGCCTACCTGGACCAGTATCAGCATGGCCGAGCTGGATCGGTTGTTCCTGCGTGGCCAATGAACCCGCCCGCGCAACCTT
>JAZFYI010000156.1:0-13057 GCA_036443455.1 Gammaproteobacteria bacterium | reverse complement strand
TGGGCCGATACGCAGGCTACTTTGGATCACTCGTTGCCGCATCGAGACAACACTATTCTCGATTGGTCCGATGATGAAAAACGTATGCTGGTTTTTTCAAGAAGCGACCGGCACCCTGGCGAGTACTACCTGTACGACGATGTTGATGGAAAACTGGATTTGCTGGTTTCTCTTGCCAGCTGGATAAACCCGGACGAAATGGCGGAAAGGAAGCCGTTTTCTTTCAAGTCACGAGATGGCCTGCAAATACACGGCTACCTGACGTTGCCGCAGAATTCAGAAGGTAAGCCCGTTCCATTGCTTGTCCTTCCCAATGGCGATGCGTGGATAGGGGGGAGATATGCCTGGCAGTTCGATGCCGAATCGCAATTTTTCGCCAGTCGCGGATATGCCGTCATGCACATCAATCAGCGGGGCTCAGGAGGATACGGCGATGTTTTTTATGCCAAAGGGCGCCGAGACCTGGATGGTCGGGCGCACGATGACCTTGCCGATGCCATACGCTGGGGAGTCGAGGAAGGACTGGTCGTACCGGGAAAAGTTTGTATTTTCGGAAAGGCAATGGGTGGTTACATGGTTTTGATGGCATTGGCCAGGCATCCGGATCTTTTTCGCTGTGGCGTCGAGTATGCCAGTCCAGTCGATATGCGCCTGGTATACAAAAACACAAGATTAGTAGACAAAAATCAGGGGGGGTTTGAGGCAGGCAGGTTTTTCAAAATGTGGTTTGGGGATCCACGCAAGAATCGTGATTTACTCGATCTCATTTCGCCCATAAATCATGCGAAAGAGATCAAGTCTGCATTGCTGATAATCGAGAATGTCCCGCATACTGACGAGAAAACCAAACCGAACAAATTTGAAAAGGCGTTGACCGAATTCGTCTACAGACTCACTGACCAGGGTACCCATGTCGAACACGAGAAGGTTCCCTACGATATTGACGAGTCGACCAGCCTCGAGCAAAAAATAGAATTCTATACGATGGTAGCGGATTTTCTGGACCGACAAATCGGCAGTGAGTCGCCGTCGCAATAAGCAGAAAATAACCAGTTGCCTGGAGACCATGCCGCGAAGCTATCGCCAATTCCTTGCACTTCGTGTTGGCGGCTTGGCAAAATCAGGCTATGGCCTTACGCCCCGGCGCGTTGACCGAATAACATGGTGATGTTGATGCGGCGATTTTCAAGGCCGGTCTTGAAACGGATGTTGTCGGTCTTGTGGATCAGGTTGGAATGAAACAGCACCGCGCGGTTGCAGCGGTGGGTTACGACCACCGAATCCGATCCCCGGGCGAAAGCCTCGATCGCCTCGTACTCATTGTTGTATTTGTCAAAATCCCATTCGGCAGGCGCTTCCTTGGTGTACACGATCAAGCCGCCGCTTTCCGGGTCCTCGTTGGCCTCATCGGGCGTGATCCAGAAATTGAGATTGACCGCGGCGGCATCGGCATGGGCCGTGATCCCGCTCATCTCGCTGTCATAGATATAACCCCACATCTGGTTCAGCGGGTGTTGCCCGAGGATCTCCGGCAATTTCTCGCGCAGTTCGCCGGCCAGTTGCATCAACAGGTCATTGCCAAAACCGTCCTGCATATAACTTCCGCAATAGCCGCCAGCCTTGCGGAAATCGAACCAGACCGTGGATTCCAGGCAATAATCGCGCAGCCGCTTTAGCGCGTCGGCTTTCAGGAAATTGTCGATAACCACGAGACCGGGGCTTTGTGCGCAATAGCCGCCGCTGATGCTCGCAAAGTCCAGATCAGGGTTGAGCGCGCCCCCGGGCACGGTGTTGGCCGGGGTCAGGTGCATCAGGCGGCCATTGGTCGGGCCGATGCGTTTGAATTGTTCTTCGTTCATCACGATGCGGTGAGACGTAGGGCTGCTTGCCTCAATTTCCGCGATCACTTCACGATAGCGGCCGGCCAGACCGGTGTTGGCCGGTGCCAGCCGGCCGCGGGCGCCCAGGTATTCCAGTTGTTCGGCCTGCAACTTCAGATGATGCAGAGAGGTCAGCCTGGCTTCGGGATTTTGCTGCAGCACTTTCGCCAGATCGCCGGGGCAGGGCAACCGGTACAAGCGCATGGCTCGCTCGTAGCAGTTCAGTGCATCGGCAAGCTGGTCCTTGTCTTTTAGCAAGGTACCCAGGTTTTGCCAGACCTCGTGGTTGCCGGTGTCCGCCTCGAGCACCTGCCGGTACAGTGATTCGGCTTCATCCAAACGGCCCTGGGCCTGGAAAACAGCCGCCAGGTTGCGTCGCGCCAAAAGCAGTTTGGGCTCGCGATCCAAGGCCAGCTGGTATTGCGCCGCGGCTTCATCGAGCAGACCGGCCTGGTGGTAGCTCAGGCCGGCATCGAGCATGGCCTCGGGATGATGCGCGGAGCGCTCGACAAAATCCTCCAGCGTGGCGCGTCCCCGGTCCGTGTAACCTGCCGCCAGCCGGGCCTCGCCCAACTCAAGCAATTCTCGTGGATCGCAGCTTGCCTCGTCGGTACACGCTTCGAAACTTTTGACCGCTTCATCGTTTCTGCCCAGAACGCGCAGGCAGCGCCCCATCCAGCGCCTCGCATCAGCCATGTCCGGCGTAATCTGCAAGGCCGATTCGAGATGACCGACCGCGGCGGACGGATCGGCCCGCGACACCTCGATCATTGCCAGCCCAAACCGGCCTCGTGGATCCCGAGGGTATTCGTTGGCCAGAGCCTGATACAATCCGGCGGCGTCTTCCAGCCGTCCCTGTTGTTGCAGGTGGTTGGCTTGTTGCAGGCGCTCTTCGGGGGTGGGATCCATCGCGTTTATTGGCTTAGCGGGTTTTTTGAATAAGGAATGGAAAAATAATGGCAGGCGACTATAACAAAAGCGTACTGGTGACGGGTTGCTCCTCGGGTATTGGGCGGGCCAGCGCCGATTTGCTCAAGGACGAGGGATTTCGGGTTTTCGCCACTGCGCGGACGCGCGAAGATATCGATGAACTCGTAAATGCCGGTTTTGAGACCATCAACCTGGATGTCAGCGATCCCCAGTCGGTACGCAATTGCATGGTGGAAGTGAACCAGGCTTGCGGCGGGAAACTGTTTGGCCTGGTCAACAATGCAGGCATCGGGCAGCCAGGCGCCCTGGAAGATATCAGCCGGGAAACACTGGAGAAGCAATTCCAGGTCAATGTGTTCGGTTGCCACCAGCTGACCCGTCTTGCCCTGCGCATGATGCGCAAACAAGGCGCTGGACGAATCGTGCAAATCAGCTCGATGCTGGGATTCGTCGCGCTGCCGTATTTCGGCGCATACAACGCCAGTAAATACGCGCTCGAAGGCTTGAGCGACACGCTGCGCCTGGAACTGATGGGCTCGGAAATTTTCGTTTCGCTGGTCGAGCCCGGCCCGATAGAAAGCCATTTCCGCAATACCGCGACCAGCTTGTTCAACGAGGAGATTACGGCCGGCGGCAGTGCCCACCAGCAGGCATACCAGAAAATGCAAGAGCGCTACCGGAGCGGCCAATCGACTTCAAAATTCGAGCTGGGACCGGAAAAAGTGGCCGATGTCGTACTCAAGGCGATGACCAGCGCAAAGCCGAAAGCTCGCTACCGGGTAACCACGCCGGCCAGGGTTACGGCGGTACTCAAGCGTTTGTTGCCGACCCGTTGGCTGGACCAGGCCATGCTGCGACTCGGTTGATGGCGGCAAGCACTTGAAAAACGACGCCGAGACCTTATCTTTCGAAGCCCACGGTCCTCACGGAGCCCTCAGTGCCAATATACGAATACCAGTGTAAGGAATGCGCGCATAGTCTCGATGCCTTGCAAAAGATCGGCGCAGAGCCGTTGCTGACTTGCCCATCATGTGGCCGGCAGGGTTTGAAACGACTGGTGTCGGCGCCGCGATTCCGGCTCAAGGGCAAGGGTTGGTACGAAACCGATTTCAAGACCGGTCGTCAGCGCAACCTGGTGGGTGACGACAACAAGGGTGCGCCCGCGGACAAGAAAAAGGTCGCAGCCGAAAAATCCGCCGATAACAAACCGGCCGCGAAAAAAAGCGCCGCCGCCGCCGCGAAATCCACGGCCGGTAAGTCATCTGGCTGAAGACCGCCCTGGCGGGATCGTTTTGCGGCCGCCGGGAGAGCTGGCTTCACCCGATTTGGCTTGCCAGCCAACCGGCCAGCCCCTAGAATTTTGCGTCTTTTACACTGCGGCACACGCCGCTGCAACGGATGATCAGTATGCGCAGCCATTATTGTGGCCAGGTCAATGAAAGCCATATCGACCAGACCCTCGAAGTCTCGGGCTGGGTGCATCGTCGTCGTGACCACGGCGGCGTAATTTTTATCGATTTGCGGGATCGTGAAGGATTGCTGCAAGTGGTCTTTCACCCGGATGCGCCGGAGATTTTCGCACTGGCCGAGCGCGTGCGCGGCGAGTATGTGTTGCACGTCAAAGGCCGGGTGCGACGACGCCCCGAGGGTACCGCCAACCCGAAAATGCCGACCGGCCAGGTCGAACTGCTGGCCGAAGAACTGACCATCCTGAACGCCTCGGACACGCCGCCGTTTCATCACGACGAGCATGCCAACGAAGAGCTGCGTCTGCGCTATCGCTATCTCGACCTGCGCAAGCCAGAGGTGCAGGCCCGGCTTTTCATGCGTCACCAGGTCACGCGTGCGTTGCGCCGTTATCTCGATGACAACGGCTTCATAGACATAGAAACCCCGATGCTGACGCGCGCGACGCCGGAAGGCGCCCGCGATTACCTGGTGCCCAGCCGGACCCACCCGGGGCAGTTTTTTGCCTTGCCGCAGTCGCCGCAACTGTTCAAGCAGCTACTGATGATGTCCGGCATGGATCGCTACTACCAGATCGTGCGCTGTTTCCGCGACGAGGACCTGCGCGCCGATCGCCAGCCCGAGTTCACCCAGCTCGATGTCGAGACTTCGTTCATGGACGAAGCGGGCATCATGGGTTTGATGGAAGTGATGATTCGCGAATTGTTCAAGGAAATCCTGGATGTCGATCTGGCCGACCCGTTTCCGCGGATGAGCCATGTCGAGGCGGTGCAGCGCTTCGGCACCGATTGCCCGGATCTGCGGATACCGCTGGAGCTGGTCGAAGTCTCCGACCTGATGGCTGGCGTCGAATTAAAGGTATTCGCCGGCCCGGCCGCGGATGCCAATGGCCGCGTGGCGGTACTCAAGGTTCCCGGCGGCGGTCAGCTGACGCGCAAGGCGATTGATGACTACACGACCTTTGTCGGCCGCTATGGCGCTCGCGGGCTCGCCTATATCAAGGTCAATGAGACCGGCAAAGGCCGCGATGGTCTGCAATCGCCAATCCTCAAATTCCTGCCCGATGCCGTGGTCGACAGCCTGCTCGAGCGAACGGCGGCCGAAGACGGCGACTTGCTTTTCTTTGGCGCGGACAAGGCGCGTGTGGTCAACGATGCGCTGGGCGCATTACGCGAGAAACTCGGTCACGACCTGGATCTCGTCGAGAAAGGCTGGCGGCCGCTGTGGGTCGTCGATTTCCCGATGTTTGAACGCGACGCGGAGGATGCGCGCTGGAACGCGTTGCATCACCCGTTTACCGCGCCGGCGAATACCGATCCCGAGGCGTTGAAGGCCGACCCCGGAAATGCGCTGTCACGCGCTTACGACATGGTGTTGAACGGCTCGGAAGTCGGTGGCGGCTCGTTGCGTATTCATGACCGCGACATGCAGGCGGCCGTGTTTGAGTTGCTGGGCATCGGCGAAGACGAGGCCCGGGAAAAATTCGGTTTCCTGCTGGAGGCCCTGCGCTATGGCTGCCCGCCCCACGGCGGCATCGCCTTTGGCCTGGATCGGCTGGTGATGTTGCTCGCCGGCGCTGACAGTATTCGCGAAGTAATCGCTTTCCCGAAAACTCAATCCGCGCATTGTCCGCTGACCAACGCGCCGGGCGCTGCCGATGAGCAGCAATTGCGCGAACTCGGTATTCGGATCCGCCGCCCGCAGGCCGAGGAAAAACTGCAGAAAAAATGAATCGTCCCGACGAATGCGTTGTCGTTGTCCATGGTTTGTGGATGCGCGGGGTGATGTCTTTGCCCATGGCGAGGCACCTGCGCAGAAAAATGGGCTGCCCGGTTTATACCTTCGACTACTGGTCTACGCTGCGTTCCCTCGACCATAACTCGGACCAGTTGTTCGATTACTGCGAGGCCCTCGATGAAAATACCGTGCACCTCGTCGGGCACAGTCTCGGTGGCCTGGTTATCGTCAATATGCTGAATCGCCACGATTTCGACCGAGCGGGGCGGGTGGTGGCTATCGGCACGCCATTTGCCCATTCAGAATCGGGCAAACGGCTCGCCAAAATCCCCCTGCTCGGGAAGGCCCTGGGGCGCAGCATCACCCAGGCACATAGCCGGGAACCGATGGCTTACCAGGGTGAGCGCGAGATCGGCGTCATTGCCGCGGCGAAGCCACGGGGACCGGGGAAAATCCTCGGCAGCATGGATGCGACGCACGATGGCATCGTATTTGCCGATGAGACGCGGTTGCCCGGGGCCAAAGAAATCCTGGAGATGCCCGACCAGACCCACACGACGTCCTATTTCTCGCGCCGGGCCGCCGACCGGGCTGCGGATTTTCTGCGCCACGGGAAATTTTAAGCAATCCGCCTGTCACCCTGGCGATAGCCGCATTATTTCTCGATCATCTGTTTCAGGCGATACACCAGGTCCAGCGCCTGGCGTGGGGTCAAGCCATCCGCATCGGTCGTCTGCAATAGCTCGGTCGCCGGGTCTGGTTCGGGCTCGTCCATTGCCGGCGGGGCCAGCGCCAGTTCGGCCTGGCCGTCGCGCTCGGTCATCCTCAGTTGCTGTCGTTCCAGTCTTTCCAGGTATTGCCGGGCATGGCGAATCGCTCGCTGCGGTACGCCGGCCAGCGCGGCGACCTGCAGACCGTAACTTTGGTTGGCCGGGCCATCACGGACGCTGTGCAAAAAAACCAGCTTGCCGTTGTGTTCGATCGCGTCCAGGTGAACGTTGTGGCAGCTGGGCAATTCCCTGGCCAGGTCGGTCAATTCGAAGTAATGGGTAGCGAACAGGGTAAACGCACCGATATGTTCCGCAATATAGTGGGCGCTTGCCCAGGCCAGCGACAGGCCGTCGAAGGTGCTGGTGCCGCGGCCGATTTCATCGAGCAAAACCAGGCTGCAGCGCGTTGCGTTGTTCAGGATATTCGCCGTTTCCGACATCTCGACCATGAACGTCGAACGACCGCCGGCCAGGTCATCGGCCGCGCCAATGCGGGTGAATATGCGATCCAGCGGGCCGATGATCGCTTTTTTGGCCGGCACGAAACTGCCGATGTGGGCAAGAATCGCGATCAGCGCGGCTTGCCGCATATAGGTGGATTTGCCACCCATGTTGGGCCCGGTGATCACCAGCGTGCGGCGCTGATCGTCGAGGTCGAGGCTGTTGGGTACGAAGGGGTCATCCAGGACCTGTTCGACAACCGGGTGGCGGCCGTTTGTGATATTCAGTATTGGCTGATCGCGCAATTCGGGACGGCACAGGTCCAGTGTGATCGATCGTTCCGCCAGGTTGCCCAGCACATCGATCTGCGCCAGCGCGCTGGCGCTGTCTTGCAAGGCCGGCAACACCTGGCCCAGCGTCTCAAGCAATTCCTCGTATAACTGTTTTTCCCTGGACAGGGCGCGCTCCCGGGCGCTCAGGACTTTTTCCTCGAAAGCCTTGAGTTCCTCGGTGATGAAGCGCTCGGCCGATTTCAGCGTTTGCCGGCGCGTGTACTCGGCGGGCACCTGCGCCGAATACAGACGCGAAATTTCGATGTAATAGCCGTGCACGCGGTTGTAGCCGACCTTGAGCCCGCGGATGCCGGTGGCTTCTTTTTCCCGGGCCTCGAGATCGAGCAGGAACTGATCGGCGTTTTCACTCAGTGCGCGCAGTTCATCCAGTTCTTCGTCGTAGCCGGTGGCGATCATGCCGCCATCGCGAATCAGTACCGGCGGCGTCTCGACGATGGCGCGCGCCAGCAACTCACGGGTGTCGGGATGTTCTCCGGCCAGGCCGCGCAAGCGGCGCAGCAGATCCGATCTTGTGTCGGACAGGATCGCGCCGAGCCGCGGCAGCCGCCCGAGGCTGTCCCGCAGTTGCGACAGGTCCCTGGGTCTGGCCGACTTCAGCGCGATCCGCGACAGGATGCGTTCCAGGTCGCCGACACCGGCCAGGCACTCGCGGCTGTCGCGGTGAGCGCCGCTTTCCGCCAGCTCCGCCACCGCCTCGTAACGATCTTCCAGTATCGACGCGTCACGCAGCGGCCGGTTGATCCAGCGGCGCAGAAGGCGGCTGCCCATGGCGCCGGCACAACGATCCATGATCCCGGCCAGCGTGTTTTTGTGATCGCCGCCGAGGCTGAACTCGAGCTCGAGGTTGCGCCGGGTCGCGGCATCCATGATCAGCGCCTGGTCGCGGGTTTCGACGCGCAGGCCCCGGATGTGCGGGACCGCGCTGCGCTGGGTGTCGGCAACGTATTGCAACAAGCACCCGGCCGCGCACAGCGCCGGACCGAGGACGTCACCGCCAAAACCGCTGAGATCGCGGGTGCCGAATTGCCGGCACAGCAGGTCGGTCGCCGTTTCCTGATCGTAATGCCAGGGCGGTCGCCGCTTCATTCCCGGCTGCTTACCGGCCGCGGCGGGTAATTCCATATCCTCCGGTACCAGCAGTTCGGCCGGTCGCAAACGTTCCAGATCGCCGGCCAGCTCGCTCGCACCCACCGGTTCGCAAACGCTAAAGCGCCCGCTGCTGATATCCAGCCAGGCCAGCCCGTAACCGCGACCATCGCGAAAAACCGAGGCCAGCAGCGTATCGCGGCGCGATTCCAGCAACGAATCCTCGGTCACCGTACCCGGCGTCACGATACGCACGACTTTTCTTTCCACCGGGCCTTTGGCCGTGGCCGGGTCGCCGATCTGCTCGCAAATCGCCACCGATTCTCCGTGCCTGACCAGGCGGGACAGGTAGTTGTCCAGGGCATGTACCGGCACGCCGGCCATCGGTATGGCCTGTCCCGCGGTCTTGCCGCGCGAGGTCAGGGCGATATCGAGCAGCCTCGATGCGCGCCGCGCGTCATCGAAGAACAACTCGTAAAAGTCGCCCATGCGATAGAACATCAGCAGGTCGGGGTGCTCGGCCTTGATGCGCAAATACTGCTGCATCATCGGCGTGTGTTTTTCGGCGGCGGCGCTGTTCACGGGTGATGGTCGCTGGTCAGTTTCAAGGTAATGCATGCTAGTCGGGGTCTCGCGTGCTGGCAAATCGCAACGATGACTTGCAAAAATATGGGATGATTGAGTCGTGAAAGATCGCCCGCCGCAAAGTCAGATGCATCCGGATTCCATACTCATCGTGCGGTTATCCGCGATGGGTGACATCGTGATGGCGACGCCGCTTGCCTCGGCGCTCAAAAGAACCTACCCGATGGCGAAGATCTGCTGGCTGGTGCAGCCGGAATGGCGCGATTTGCTGGCCGGCCACCCGGCGGTTGACGAGGTGCTGGTCTGGCCCAGGAACGAGTGGATCGCGCTTTGGCGCGAGAAAAAATTGTGGTCGCTGATGCGCGCGATACGATCTTTTGGCTCATACCTTAAAGGCTTTGGTTTTGACCTGGGAATCGATGCGCAGGGATTGTTGAAGAGCGCTATGTTGCTAAAGCTGTCTGGCGCCCGGTATCGCATCGGTCTCAAATCGAAAGAACGCTCGCACTGGCTGCTGGATCAAACGGTGGCCGCCAACCCCGACAACAGCCGGATCAGTTCGGAGTATCTCAGCCTGGCCAATGCGCTTGGCCTGGCCGCCGGGTCTTTCGAGCCCACGCTGGATCTCGATGGCGAGCAGCGCGAGGCGGGCAAGCGTTTACTCGATAGCCTGGGAGTATCCCGCCCGTATATCGCCCTTTGCCCTTTTACCACCCGGCCGCAAAAGCACTGGCCGGAAGCTTATTGGGCAGAGCTCGGGAGTGCTTTGAGCCAGCAGTCGGGACGGCCGGTGCTGTTGCTCGGTGGCAAGGCGGATGAGGCCGCGGCTCAGCGAATCGTTGACCTGGCCGGCACAAACAGCAACGGGAAGCTGTTGAACATGGCGGGCCGGACCACGGTCGCGGAAGCCGCCGGGCTGGTTGCCGGCAGCGAGCTGGTGGTTGCCATCGACACGGGTCTCGGGCACATGGGTATCGCCTTCGACCGGCCGACCGTCATGCTGTTTGGTTCGACCCGGCCCTATACCGTGACCACCCAGGATAATGTCGCGGTCCTTTATCACGATATGCATTGCGCACCGTGCCGCAGACACCCGACCTGCAACGGAGCGTATACCTGTATGAAGAACCTGGTGGTCGGCGATGTCTTGCAGCATTGCCGCGAACTGGCGCCGAAACTCGCGGGGCCGCAGCCATGAAAATACTGCATGTAGAAACCGGCCGGCACCTGTGGGGCGGCGCGCAGCAGGTCCTGTACCTGGTCAACGGCCTGGGCCGGCTGGATATTGCCAATGTGCTGGTTTGTACCGAAAACAGCGCGGTCTCCGACAACGCCCCAAAAGACTGCCTGGTGGTTGCGCTGCCGATGGCCGGCGATCTGGACCTGGCCTTCATCGGCAGACTCCGGGCGGTGTTGAAAGCACAGCAGCCCGACCTGGTGCACGTCCACAGCCGGCGCGGCGCCGATCCCCTGGCCGCAATTGCCGCGCGCCTGTCCGGCGTCCCGGTGATCGTCTCCCGGCGCGTCGATAATGCGGAGAATCGCTGGCTGGCGCGATTGAAATACCGCCTGTACCGGAAAGTGATCGTGGTCGCCGATGGAATCCGCGATGTGTTGCTGGCCGAAGGCGTGCCCGGGGACCACCTGAGACTCGTACACAGCGGTGTCGACCAGCGCAGGTTCAAGCCGAATCCGGATCGCGGCTGGCTGGCCGCGAAACTCGGAATTGCCGAGGACACGATCGTCATCGCCATGGTTGCGCAATACATTCATCGCAAGGGTCATCACATCATGCTGGATGCCCTGCCGGCGGTGCTGGAAAAACACGCGAATCTGCAGGTGCTTTGTTGCGGCAGTGGCGCGGAACAGGCGGCGCTGGCGGCGCAAATCGAGCAGCGCGGTTTGGCGGAACATGTCCGGTTGCTGGGATTTCGCGACGACCTGGAGAAAATCCTGCCGTGTTGCGCCATGGCGCTGCATCCGGCGCTGACCGAAGGGATTTGCGGGGCGGCGTTGCAGGCACAAAGCTGTGGCGTACCGGCCATTGCCAGCAGGGTGGGGGGCTTGCCGGAAGCGGTGGCCGAGGACATCAGTGGCCTGCTGGTCAGCCCCGGTGACGCGGAGCAATTGAGCTGCGCAATACTTCGCTTGTTGGACGACGAGGGATTGCGGCAACGGCTGGGAGATGCAGGGCCTGGGTTCGTGGCGGAAGGATTTTCGATTTCCGCGATGGTGCAGGGTAATCTAGAGGTTTACAGGGAAGTGTTGAATCGGCATTAGGATCTGGCCGATCACGAAGGATTGCATATGTATGACGACAAAGAGCTTTATGAACTCGCTGAAAAGGTTGGTCAGCATTTGAAAAGCAGCGGGCGCATGCTGACGATCGCCGAATCTTGTACCGGTGGCTGGATCGCCAAGGCCATTACCGATGTGCCCGGTAGCTCGCAATGGTTTGAGTATGGTTTTTCCGTGTATGCCGATATTGCCAAGCGCGATATACTGGGGATCGATATCACGACGCTCGAAGCCGAGGGTGCGGTCAGCCAGCCGATCGTGACCCAAATGGCCGAAGGCGCGCTGGACCAGTCCAGCGCGGATGTTGCGGTAGCCGTCAGCGGCATCGCCGGCCCGGATGCCTCGCCAGACGGCAAGGCGGTCGGCACAGTCTGGATATGTTGGTCGTCGCGGCGCGGCCAGGCCGTGGAAAGCAGCGCCAGGATTAAGTTTTTCAAGGGCGATCGTCAGCAGATCCGCCGTTACACGGTAGGCAATGCGCTGAAGGGTCTGCTCGAATTGTGAATCGCCGCCGGTGAACGAACCCGTCAGACGGCTGTTTTTTGCCCTGTGGCCCGACCAGGTTTTGCGCTCGCAACTTGTTGAATCGACCCGTCACGCACGACGGAAACTGAGCAAAGCCGGCGCGCGAATGGTCGATACCGCCAATATCCATATCACGCTGGCTTTTCTTGGCAATGTGCCGGACGAGCAGTACCAATGCCTGTCAAATTCGGCCGGTCGCGTCCAGGCCGGCAGTTTTGATTTACTCCTCGATCGCTGGGGCTTTTTCCGCCGGGCCCAGGTTTTTTACCTGACGCCGGCCGCGGTCCCGGGTGAGCTCGAACGGCTGGTGGGCCAATTGTGGGATGTGGCCGGGTCCTGCGGCCTCAAAACAGACCCGCGGCCATACCAGCCGCACCTGACGCTGGCGCGCAAAGTCACCGCGCGGCTCGATCTGACGGCGCCCGAGAGCATCCTGTGGACGCCGGCCGATTTTGTCCTGGTGTCATCGGAGACCCGTTCGAGCGGCCCCGTGTACCAGGTTTTGCAGCGTTGGCCCCTGCTAGTCTATGGCAGCGGGAACGGTTCGGACAAACCGCGGGATAGACCGACAAAGCCCAGCTGTTTAGCGGAGCATAATGTGGAATAATGAGTCCTTTCCGGGATCAATTCTGAATCCCGGGGGCAACACGACAGGTGAGCAATGGACGACAACAGGAAGAAAGCCCTGGCCGCGGCACTCGGGCAAATCGAAAAGCAGTTTGGCAAGGGTTCGGTCATGCGTCTCGGCGATGCCGGTGCCGTGCGGGACATCGAGGTGGTATCGACCGGTTCGCTAGCGCTGGATGTCGCGCTGGGTGTCGGTGGCGTTCCCAGGGGACGGGTGGTCGAGATTTACGGCCCGGAAGCATCCGGTAAAACAACGCTGGCGCTGCAGATCGTCGCGGAATGCCAGAAAGTCGGTGGCACGGCCGCCTTCGTGGATGCCGAACACGCGCTGGATCCTGTTTACGCCGGCCATATCGGC
>JAZFYI010000155.1:0-5242 GCA_036443455.1 Gammaproteobacteria bacterium | reverse complement strand
GCGGTGATGTACCTGGTGTTCTGCTGGGTGCTGATCCAGTTGTCCGACATTCTTTTCCCGATGTTCAACATCCCTGAGTGGGGCGGCCGCCTGGTTGTCATTATGCTGGGCATGGGGTTCCCGCTGGCGCTGATCTTCGCCTGGGTGTTCGAACTCACCGCCGAAGGCGTCAAGCTGGAAAAAAATGTCGACCGCAGTGTCTCGGTGACTCAACTGACGGCACGCAAGCTGGACCTGATAACCATCATCCTGCTGGTCGTCGCCCTGGTCGTGCTTGGCGCAAGCAACATTGTAAATCGTAACGGGAAGTCCGCCGGACAAACCGGCACGGAAGTGGAGCAGGGCGCCGGCGTGGAGGCATCGCCCGCATCGATCGCGGTGCTGCCGTTCGTCAACATGAGCGATGACCCGGCCAACGAATACTTTTCCGATGGGCTGGCCGAGGAACTGCTCAACGATCTCGCGCGAATCGATGCATTGCGCGTTGCGGGTCGCACCTCGTCTTTCGCTTTCAAAGGCAAGGACATGGACCTGCGGGAAATCGGCGAGCGATTGAATGTGAAAAACATCCTCGAAGGCAGCGTGCGCAAGGCGGGCAATCGCGTGCGGATTACCGCGCAGTTGATCAATGCCAGCGATGGTTACCACCTGTGGTCGGCTACCTATGAGCGTGAGCTAGACGATATTTTCGCGATCCAGCAGGAAATATCATCGGCTATCGTCAAGGCGCTGAAAGTGACATTGTCGGTCGAGGAGCAGGCCGGCGCCGGTGGTGGTGTCGGTACCACCAATGCCAAAGCCTATGCCAGCTACCTGCGGGGATTGTTTTTCTGGAATCGCCGCACGGTCGCGGATTTTGTCAAAGCGGAGGAGTATTTCAAGCAGGCGTTCGAGCTCGATCCTGAGTATGGCCAGGCGTATGCGATGCTGGCCATGACCTATGTGCTGATGCCGGGTTACGATGGCGGGACCAAAGCCGACTGGTTTCCAAAAGTGCAACAAGCGGTCGATACCGCGATGCGCATCGATCCCGATCTGGCCGAGGCCAATGTCGCCAGGGCGTATTTGCGCAACGAATGGCATTACGACTGGCAGGGGTCCGAGCGGGATTTCCAGCGGGCCATCGAGCTCAATCCGCGTTACCCGACCGCGCGGCAGTGGTATGGCGGCTTGTTGTCAAATGTCGGACGCATCGATGAAGCCCTCGAGCAATACCGGCTTGCCATGGAGCTGGATTCGCTGTCGGTGATCATACTGAACAATTACGCCTACACATTGCACCTGGCCGGCCAGTATGAAAAAGCCCTGCCGATTTTGCGCCAGGCGGTCGAGTTGATGCCTGACTGGGCGATCAATTACTACAGTTTGGCCCAGGGCCTGATCGATCTCGAGCAGTGGGGCGAGGCCGAAGAGGCCATGCGGCGGGCGGATGATCTCGAGGGTGTCGATCCTGGGCTTAATGCCGCTTATGTCGCCGCACTGCGCGACCCGGCGCTGGCGCCATCAGCGGTGGAAGCGCTGCTGGCGGATGTCGAGATGCCGCATTTCCTCTACAACAAGCCGTTCAGCCTGGTACAGCTCGGCGCGCATGAGCAAGCGATCTCGTTGATCGAGCAATATGTCGATGAAGATGTTCCTGAATTGGGATATCTCAATTCAGCGGACTTTGACGCCGTGCGCGACGACCCGCGAATCCAGGCGATACTCAAACGTTTGAATCTCGCGGGCGATTGAGCGGAAACTGCTACCAGCGCTCTTTCAGCGCGACCCGGATACGCCTTAGTCCTTGCCGTTTCCTTTCTTGAATTTGCGCTTGGACAGCGAGTTTTCGAAGGCTTTGACGAATTCGTTGGAAAAGCCTTCGGGCATCCGGCCTTCTGCGTGCTGGACGATGGTCGCATAACGGTCGGCGTATAAGTCCCAGTAACGCTTCTTGTTGCCGCCGAGGAATTTGCTCTTACCCATGACGTGCTCGAACTGTTCCTGCAGGTTGACCGGGTCAAACATCTTCAGATATTCGGACAGCGCCCTGTGCATGGCTTCGTTCATGGCTTCCATGTCGGCGTTGACGTCGAAATAGCATTCACGGATCGCCTCTACCGAGGCTTTGTAGGCGCTGCGTTTGCCCGATAGCAGCCTGGGCAAGGCGTCATCCATGCCTGCCGAGAACTTGATTGGATTATTGGAATTGGGTTTCATCATGGTCTGGCCCAACTTGAGCCGGTCCTTTAGCAAGGAGCGGCTTTGCATCAAGGTTTGCAGGCCACCGAGCAACTCGCCGAACACCCGGCCTACATCTTCGATCAAATCTTCCGGCGGGCGGTTTGGCAGCGCGTCCGCGTCTACCCCGAGGCCCTTGAGAAACGCTGCGAACATCTGGTGGTTGCTCGCCATGGGCGGGAGCATCTGCGGCGCCTTATTCGTGCTCGTGATCGAGACCGAGTCGCGCTTGCTTTCCTGTTTCGTTGTGGCCAGCGCGTTTTCCATTTCCGCTCGCTGCGTTTTCGTGAAATCGGGTTTGCTGTCTTTTTTCTTGCCCTTTTTCTCTTTTGCCTTTGGCGGTTCGGGAGGTTTTTCGAGGGTCAGGTGCCTCAAGTCCGTTTCGGACGCAGCGGTCATTCCTGCAGGTCCGCCATTTTTCTTTGCCGCGGTTTTTTTCTTTTTGGATTTTGCTTTTGCTGCTGTTTGCCCGGCGTCCGGTTCCGGGTGGTCGATATCCAGCATGGCCCACGAGCCAGTGTCTTCATCGCTTTCATCTTCGAGCGGCGCTTTCAGTGGATTGACTTTCTTTGGCGCCGGCGGCGCCGTCTTCCTTTTTGGCAGTTGCTGTTTCTTGAAAGCCTTGTCCTCGACCAGGATTGTCGAGATGTCGAAAGAGCAGTCCTTGGCTCTTTCCGCGTCTTTCGGATCCAGGCTGACTTCGATCTTGTAATTGCCGATCCCGAACTGGTCTTCATGAGTCAATAACAGCGGTTTTCCGGATGGAATCGGATCCGGCATGTTGTTGACATAAGTGCCGTTGGAACTGGTGTCGATCAGGAAGAACTCGCCGTCTTGCCATATCACGCTGGCATGATTGCCGGACACGAAATTCTCCGGATCCGGAAGATTCCAGTCACAGCTTGGTGCACGGCCGATCGTGCCGCCGTCTTCTTCAAAGACTTTTGTAGTCTCCGTTTCGAGAAGATTGCCGGGGCCGGCCAAAATGCGCAAAGTCATTGGCATAGGGAGTCCGCAAGATTCCTAATTTAACAAAATATCCTGTTTGCCAATTTAGTGTATCGAGGCCCGTTGCTCAACAGTTTGCAACATTCGCTTGTCGATTCTGTGAACCAGTCCATGTGTTACCCTGTAAATCACCGAAAACAGGCGATTTTTGATGTCATCCAAGCATATTTACAAGATTCAGTTCATGAACCAGGGCAAGGTCTACGAGATTTTTGCCCGCAGCGTCCGCCAGGGCGAGTTATTCGGTTTTCTGGAAGTCGAGAAGCTGGTTTTTGGCGAGCGGACCACGGTCGTCGTGGATCCATCCGAGGAACGCATAAAGAACGAATTTTCGGGGGTCAGGCGGACATTTATCCCGCTGCATGCGGTCATCCGGATCGACGAAGTGGAAAAACAAGGCGTCAGCAAGATCAGCAAACTCGAGGGAAATATCGCCCATTTCCCGATGCCGGTCTATGCGCCGAGCGGCGACAAAGGGAAACAGGGCTGAAGTGGGCGACCTCCGGATCGCCTATCTCGGAAGCGGCAGCAAGGGCAATTCGGCGCTGATCGAAGCGGGCCGGACCAGCGTGATGCTGGATTGCGGATTCAGTACTAAAGAAACCCTGCGTCGCCTGGAAAGACTGGGCCGGGCCCCCGAAACCATCACCGCAATCCTGGTCACACATGAGCACAGCGACCATGTCTCCGGTGTCGCTCGCCTGGCGCGGCGCTTCAACATCCCGGTCTGGCTAACCGCCGGCACCTTGCAAGGCTGCCCGGCGCTCGACGATGTGGAAACGGGAATTATCAATCCGCACCAGCCCCTGGTACTGGGTGATCTCGAGATTACACCGATGCCGGTTCCGCACGACGCGCGCGAGCCCTGCCAGTTCGTGTTTGACGATGGATCGGACCGGCTCGGCGTGATGACCGATATCGGCCATGTCACAGCGCACGTGGTTGAGACCCTGGCCGCTTGCACGGCACTGGTCATCGAGGCCAATCACGATGTGGAGATGCTCGGCAGCGGACCCTACCCGTACCGATTGAAGCAAAGAGTGGGTGGCCGCCTGGGGCACCTGAACAATCAGCAGACCGGGAACTTGTTGAAAGAAGTGGACACTTCCCGCCTGCGCTGGGTGGCGGGCGTGCATCTGAGCGATACCAACAATACGCCGGAGCTGGCGAGCATGGCGATGGCCAGCGCACTCGAGTGCGAGACCGAAGAAATCCTGATCGCCGGCCAGGAAAGCGGGCTGGACTGGCAGTCGGTCGGCTGAGCCAAGTCCTCGAGATGGCAAAGCTTCTGTAGAATCGCAGCCTCCTGTATCATTCGCCCCTCACTCTGACCGCCAGGTCACTAGCCCGGATTATTCATGAATGCGCTCGCGCCCTTGCTTGATCCTTGTTCGCACACGGAATTTTCCTCCCTCGGAAATACCCACGGATATTCCGCTCGGTCAGAAAATCCCGTGTGCAAACAATGCTCTGCGCAATCATCACGACGATTCATGAATAAGCCGGGCTAGGGATCCGCGACGAGTCTATGGCCATCATCCAGTTGCCCGGCGCCACGGCGCTGTCCCGATTCCGGCTTCAAAGACTGCTTGCCCAGCTCCAGGAACAGGTATCCGGCGTACAGGGCGTCGCCGCGCGGTATTTGCATTTTGCCGAAAGCAGCAAGCCGCTGGACCGGGCGCAGCAAGAGGTCCTGGAGAAAATCCTCAGCTATGGGCCCGCGCGCGAGCCGGTCTCGGAATCCGGCGTGTACCTCGTGGTGCTGCCGCGTACCGGCACGATCTCGCCATGGTCCAGCAAGGCCACCGATATCGCCCATATCTGTGGTCTGGAAAATGTGTCGCGCATCGAAAGAGGCGTCGCTTATTACCTCCAGTCCGGGGAGCCGCTGCCGGCGGCGCAGGTCGACGCGTTGTTGCCGTTGCTCCACGACCGCATGACGGAAAGTATTTTTCGCGACGGCGCCGATGCGACAACCTTGTTTGCCCACGATCGACCCGCACCGGTCCGCTCG
>JAZFYI010000154.1:0-9124 GCA_036443455.1 Gammaproteobacteria bacterium | reverse complement strand
GAAATTGCCGGCGACCAGCTCGCGGAGCAACTAGCAGGCTGTTGAAAAAGTCTCAGGCGAGTGCAAGACAAGGCAATTGTGGTGAGCAAGCGCAGTGTACACGCCAGTTTGCCGCTGCGCGGCCCCGCATTGTGAGCCGATTTTTAACGCCGGATTGTGCCGCATGAGGCTTTTTCAACACCCTGCTAGGCTCGACCAAGGAGTAGAGATGCCCTATACAAACGAACAGTGCCTCAGGGCAAGAGAGGACTTCCCGGCATTGTCGCGCTCGCTCGATGGTCAGCCACTGGCCTTTCTGGATGGACCGGCGGGCACCCAGGTACCCGGCCCGGTCATCGACGCGCAGAATCACGCCTACCGGATGTTCAACACCAATACCGGCGGCGAATTTGTCACCTCCAGGGATCTCGAGGAAGCCATGTGGCGTACCCGCGAGAAAGTCGCAACTTTTATCGGCGCGTCCGAAGCTGCCAGTATTTCATTTGGCGCCAACATGACCACGCTGGCTTTCTCCCTCAGTGATGCGTTCTCGAGGCTCTGGGGGGATGGCGATGAAGTGGTGATCACTGCGCTGGATCACGAAGCCAATCGCGGCCCGTGGCTGCAACTGCGGGATCGCGGCGTGACGATCCGCGCGATCGCCATCGATAAGCAGGGTTATTTCGATCCCGATGACCTGCGCAGCAAGATTAACGAGCGTACCCGGCTGGTGGCGCTCAACGCGTCTTCAAACGCGCTGGGTACGGTCAACGATCTTTCGCTGGCCCGCAAACTGAGCCGCGAGGTCGGCGCATGGATGCTGGTGGACGCGGTACATTACGCGCCGCATATCGCTCTCGATGTGCAGGCGATGGATCCCGATTTCCTGCTTTGCTCGGCGTACAAGTTCTATGGGCCGCATGTCGGAATTCTTTATACCCGGCCTGGTCTGCTGGATACCCTGACGACCAACAGGTTGTGCACGCAGAGTCCCGCTGCGCCATACCGGATTGAAACCGGCACACTGAACCACGCGGCAATCGTATCGATCGCGGCCGCGATTGAATACATCGCCAGCTGGGGTCAGGGAAACAATCTTCGAGAGCGGTTGACCGATGCAATGGGGCAAATCTATGCCTACGAGCATGAGCTGGCAGCCTACTATTGTCAGCGTGTCTCGGCTGTTCCGGGGGTCAGGATCTGGGGGCCTGATTTTTCGGCTAAGCCTCGATCTCCCACCGTTTCGATCACTTCCGGCAAAATATCCACCGACGACGCCGTAAAAAATCTGGGCGCGCAGGGTTTTTGCCTTTGGCAGGGGCATTTTTATGCCCAGCGGGTCGTCGAATTGCTCGGCCTGTCCGAAAGCGGCGGGCTGATACGGATGGGCGTATCGATGTACAACACCAGGAGCGAGATCGACCGCTTGCTGGAAGCTATCGAACGGCTGGCCGCTTGACCGCAGCGATCCCGACGCCAGCAAAAGCTATCCCGGATCGGTTTTATCGCTGCTCCTTTTTGCTCCGCTGCAGGCGGACAAAATTCCTGATGATCTTGGGCCACATCAGCAGCAATGGCCAGCGCCGTTCTGCATCGGTCAGTTCGACTTTGATCCCGGATCGGCGTTCCAGTTTGCGGACTATGTAGTCGGGCCAGCCGGCAAAAGTTATTACGTATTTGAGCCAGCGTAGCGTTGCGCGAATTTTCGACTTGCGGAAATACCATCGCCAGCGCCATTTTTGCGCCTTGCCGGGAGCCTGGCTCAAGCGGTATTCCTGCCCGTCCTGCTCGAGCACGCCTTGTTCGACGCCGGCATCCAGTACCGGCTGGAACGATTCGATCAGCGAAGCTTGTTGCTGGGCGATGACTTCTAGCACCCGCCCGCCCGATTCGGGGCGGATTTCGGCGCCATACGATGTTTGCATCATGGCCAGGCAATAGGACTCGACGGTAAATTCCCCATTCGCATAAAGTGGCACCCAGCTCAGCGTGTCCATACGTGCATCCAGCAACCGCTGATTAACCCGTTCGCCGATCTTATCGTCGCGCGCATAAATGACTTCCACTTTCTGAACCAGGCGCCCCTTGCAGAAGTGGTCCCTGGCGCGCGCACTCATCGCTTGCGCAAAATCCTTTTCACTGATCACCACGGCCTTTATGCCTGCCCCGCTCGCAGCTGGAATATGGATAACATTGGGTGGCAGCAGCCGATTCAGCCAGGCGACCAGGCCGGCCGGGTAGTCGAACCAGGCGCTGAATTTACGATAAAACGCGCGGTATTCGTCAACGACGACAACCCAATCGGCGGCGCTATGCTGGCCCGGCGTTGAATTCACCAGGTGAGAGCCGAAAAAAATCACCGCCCGCAGGTTGCTACCGGCCCTTTCAGCCAGTGCCGCCAGTGCATCCGCTTTGTGGGCGTGCTCGTTCAAGCGTCCGAATTCTTGCGTAGTTGCGCGAGCCCGGACAGCATGTTCTCACGCATAATGGCCATAAACGGCTCGGGATCGTCTGTTTCCGGGTTAAAAGAAAAAGGGCCAATAACCACTGATTTTGGCCTGATTTGACTGATTTTATTGACAAAATCCGGTAAAGTCGCGCACTCCCAAAGGCCGTCCACGATGACCAGGTGGACGGACCAGGGCCGGGATGAAAGAATGGCGTTGACACCCGCGGTTCTGAACCTGCGGATATCTCCGTTTCTTGTGCGTGAGCCCTCCGGGAAAATCGCCACAGGGTAGCGGGCATTGGCAGCGGTTTCGGCCAGGGCATTGAGCTGGGATACCGAAAACCGGGCGGGATCGACCAGCGGAAATTTGTATAAACGGAGCATATTGGACACCAGCGGGATGCCCTTGGCATACCGGCGGCGGGTTACAAAAAGAGGGTAATTTTCGCTTAGACAGGCGGCCAGATAGGGGATATCCAGTATCGACTGATGGTTCATCAGGATCAAAGTGCCCGACTCGCCTGGGACCGGTGGCAAGGGCCTGAATCTGACGCCACAGATAATACGAATCGTCTGGAGCATAATGTTGGCCCAGAGTCGAAACCAGGACGCCTGCAAGTGTAAACTGTGCCGGCCGGACAGGGGGAGCAACGCGAACAATGCGCGTTGAATGGGGTCGCCGATGATCAGCAGCAAGCCGATAGCAAAAAGACAAGCACCACCGCGTAAATAATTGAGACTACGTTTGATCATGGTTGGTTCGTGTTTGCAATTAGGAAACTGAGAAAATAGGCCAGAGGTCATGGCGGGGTCAACCGCAAGATTTTTTTTGGCCGGGGAAACACAAGCACTATGGAAGCACCAAAGAAAAAAGTTAAGGAATTATCGGCAACTGCGGCCGCCCACGGTTTCGATGACTTTGATCACAGCAATTTTTATTCGGGATCGAGTGATGACGCGTTTTGCATGCTCGATCCGATGGATGAATGGTGGGGGACGAGGGCATATGGCGCTGGTTATTACCAGTTTGGCCTGCCGATGCAGACAGCGCCGCTGCCAACCGTCGATATCCGCGAGACGCTGGACAACGAGGTGCTCAAAAACCTGGTCAACTTTTCTTCCTACAACTACCTCGGTCTGTCTTACCGGCCGGAAGTGATCGACGCCGCTGTCGAAGCGACCCGGAAATACGGTCTGGGCGCATCGGGCTCACCGGTTCTCAGCGGCACCATGGAGTTACACGTGGAGTTGACGGAGAAGCTGGCCGATTTCAAAAAGAAAGAAACCGCGCTGCTTTTTTCCACTGGCTATAGCGCCAATCTCGGTGTCATATCCGGGTTGATGCGTCCGGGCGATACGGTGATCACGGATCAGTATTCGCATGCCAGTGTCGTTGACGGAATCATCCTGTCCAAGGCCAGGGTCAGCTTTTTCCGGCATAACAGGGTCGATGACCTGGAAAAGAAATTGAAGCGCGCGACCGGCAAGAAACTGGTTGTGGTTGAAGGCGTGTACTCGATGGATGGTGATTTGCCGGTACTGCCGGAGATCGTTGATCTTTGCAAGCGCTACGATGCCCGGATCATGATCGATGAAGCGCATTCCGCATTCATTTTCGGCGAGAACGGGCGTGGCGTTGCCGAGCACTTCGGCCTGGAGGACGAGATCGATATCCATATGGGCACGTTCTCAAAAAGCCTGGGTGGCATCGGTGGGTTCATCGCGGGCTCATTCAAACTCACCAATTATCTGAAAGCCTTCGCCAGGTCGCGGGTATTTTCCTGCGCTCTCCCGCCCGGTGTGACCGCGGGCATCAGCAAGGCCCTGGATATCTCCATAGCTGAACCTGAACTCAGGAAACGATTGTGGGACAACGTGCATTTCGCGCAAAACAAGCTGAGAAAGGCGGGCGTGGATATCGGCGACTCCGAGTCACAGGTGATTCCCGTGATGATTCGCGATGACAAGCATATATTTTCCTATGCCGAGCAACTGATTCACGAAGGCGTTTACCTGAATCCGGTCAGATTTCCCGCGGTCGGGAAGCATCGATCCCGCTTCCGGATTTCAATCAGCGCGGGACACACGATTGAGCAGCTCGAGCGCGGATGCGATATTTTGATCAACGTTATGCAAAGGCACGGGTTATGCCATTGACCAAGTACGAGTTCAGCCAGACGGCAAGCGCCTTTTTTGAAATGCCCACGGAAATGGCGATGCCATTGTTACCCAAACCCCTGCAGGTGCTGGAAACGCATCATGGCTCGTCGATTTTTGCAATTACGGCCTTTGATTTCACCGAAAGCATGGTCGGGACATACCAGGAAGTCGTCATGTCCGTTATCGTTCCGCCGCTGATTCGTTCGAAGGCCGAATTTCCAAAATCCGCTTTCTACCCGTTTGTCCTGGGAACCAGCACGGCGGAGTCGCGTGCACACGCCCTCGAACGCTGGCACCTGCCGCACCACATGGCGAATATAGACATTAATTTCAGTGAGGAAAACGGTTCCTTGACCGTGGCCGTCAGGGAAGGGGATGCACCCATAGTGGATTTCACGGTCACCGAGCATGAATGGGCGGTTGTCGATCATCTCTATCAGTGCAACATGAAAGACGATTCCGGGCGTTACAAGGTGGATATCCACATGCAGGGCAATTTTTGCGAGCATGAAGAAGAGCGGGGCTCGCTAACTTTGCACGATCATCCCATGTGCGCGGGTCTGGACCCGGCCGAGATTACCGACTATCCGTTTCGTGAGTTGTGGATGAAGCGCGGCCGCCAGCTATTCGAAAAACTGGAAACTCTTTAATCCAGACCGCTTTGTCAGCGCCGCGATACTTTGTCCTGTTCAACCCGGCCGCAGGCCGCGGTCGTGGGGCGCGCCGCAAGGCCAGGTACCTCAAACTGCTTTCGGCAGCGCTGGGCACATTCGATTATGAAGTCAGCAAGGAACCAGGCGATCTTGAACGACTGACGCGACAGGCGCTGGCCAGTGATTACCAGCGCATCGTAGCCGTGGGTGGCGATGGCACCTGGTCGCTCGTCGCCAATGAAATAATCAACAGCGGGCGCGCCGATGTTAGCCTGGGTTTGCTGCCTGCGGGCACCGGTAGCGATTTCGGGAAAAGCCTCGGCGTCGTATACAGGCACCTGGACAAGGCTGTAGCCGCCCTCAGCTCCTCCGACCCCCGACTCATCGATGTCGGTCGCCTAAACGGCCGCCATTTTCTAAACGTCTTCGGTTGCGGTTTTGACATTGCGGTTATCGACGATGCGTCACGATTTACCCGCTTGAAAGGCGATCTGCTTTATCAATACTGCGCCGTGCGCCAGTTGTTCCGGTTTCCCGGCGTGGAAATGACCATCGACTGTGAGCAGTTGAGATCTCACCGGGGCAGACGCCTGATGCTGGTCGTTGCAAACGGCCGTTATTTTGGCGGTTCATTCGATATTGCGCCGGATTCGAGCCTGACCGACGGCCATCTCGACCTGGTTTCCATCAACGACGCCAGTCCATTTGGCCGGATGAAAATATTTTCGGATGTCGGCGCCGGCAGGCACAAGGACGGAGAGAAGGTCCAGATGAAGGCGGTTAAATCAGTTAGAATTGAATTCGAGTCCCCGCCGCGATACGAACTCGATGGTGAAGTTTATCAAAGTGCAGAGAAAACCATCACCATCGATTGCGTTCCCGCCGCCATTCGCGTGCACAGCGTTTTCTGATAGCGCGCACTGATGGACAGGGTCAAGCGCGCAATCCTTTCTCCTTTCGTCTGGATGCTGGTAACCATAATTCTGTTGTCGCTTGCCGCCAACCACTGGGTCGAAATCGAGGGCGCGCGGGAAGCCGTTTCCCAATGGGGCGTGTGGGCGCCGGTGGTATCCGCGCTGCTCAAAACACTGACCAACGTCACGCCGTTTGGCGCTATCGTATTGTCAGTCGTCAATGGCGCTTTGTTCTCAATTCTGGTCGCGACCTTGATCAACCAGGTCTCCAGCATGGTGACCAGCCTTATCATGTATCGTATCTGGCAAAGGGGCGATCATGAATGGGATATCCGCGCACGCATACAAGCATTGCCAGTCTGGTTGAGGAGTTACCAGGCGGATAACCTCTTGTTCCTGACTTTGCTTCGCTGGGTGCCATGGGCGGGTGGTTCGCTCGCGGACCTGATAGCCGGGTCCCATCATGTCCGTTTGCGGACTCACGTCGCGAGTTTGCTGCTGGGTTATTTGCCGGGCTCGCTGATTTATGCGCTGATCGGCGCCAAGCTGGTTTCGATGTAAGGGAAGCTCTGATCTATCCAGCTCAGCGCACGTGCATCATTGGAGGCCAGTATTGGCCGGTCCGCAGAATCGGGAGGCAGGGACCAGGTGGAGCAAAAAAGACGGCTGGAAGGAGGTTGTTTCGTTATTGATCCGGACGGGCTGGATCAAGTGTCTTCCGGCGACTGGCACCAGGCGGTCGTCGTCGATCGTGACAGTGGCGCCTCGGCCCTGTCTCAGTTTCGAGTTCGCCTGGACGGCATCGACACGCCGGTGCGCCGGTTTCCGGATGCCGATTGTGTGCTTTTCGTTCTCACCGGTCGCGGCTTTGTCGTCATCGGCGGGCGTCGTTTCGAGCTCTCGCCTGAGTGCGGCGCATTTGTCAGGCCCGGCGAGGCATTCAGAATCGTCCCGCTGGACGATGCATTGGAATTGCTGATGACGGTTTGTCCGCAAAGCAAAGAAGGCGAGTGTCTGGAGCAGATGGCAGAGGATTTTGACGACAGCTATCCACAGCGGGTTGTGTTGGTCGATGAAAAAAAACGCCAGGCAACCGGGGACCGGTTCTACCAGGTGCTGGTCGATGCCGAGGTGGGCTCAACGCAAATTACCCAGTTTATCGGCGTCATCCCGCAATCGAAATCGCCCCAGCATTTTCATACCTACGAAGAAGTCATCACCGTGCTGTCCGGTAACGGGCTGATGTTGGCGGGTGCGCAATCCGCGACCATACGGGCCGGCAGCATGATATTCCTGCCACGCAAGCAAGCCCATTGCCTGGAATGCCAAAACGAAGAAGGCATGCATCTGATCGGTCATTTTTATCCGGCCGGCAGTCCGGCAGTCCGTTACTAATTCTGATGAGCAGTTTGCGATTCAGCGGTCGCCTCACAACCATTTTGACTATGGTTGGCGTCGCCATCGGCCTGGGCAACGTTTGGCGGTTCCCGTACATGATGGGCAAGTACGGTGGCAGTGCGTTTCTTTTGATGTACCTGGTGTTCGCCCTTTTGATCGCCGTGCCGGCCATGTCGGCCGAGTGGGCGCTGGGTCGGGCGACGCGGCAAGGTCCCATCGGAGCGATGGCGGTCGCCTTCGGAGACAGGGTTGGCCGGCCTATCGGTATTGCGCTACTCGCGGGAATCTTGATCGCCGATTCCTATTATATCGTCGTGATTGCCAATGTGGCGTGGACCGTCTGGTTCTCCTTGTTAACGTGATTCTCGCCAGAGACGATGGGCAGCTACCAGGCATCCTTGTCGAACGGTGTTCTGCAATATTCGATATCAATCGTCATCGCGGCAGCCGCTTTGTTTGTCGTCCACAAAGGCCTAAATCGTGGTATCGAACTGGTTAGCCGTTTGTTTGTACCGCTGTTTGCGCTGGTCATGTTCTACCTGGTTTTTCAAACACTGACGCTGCCGCAGGCGATACCGAAAGTCATCGAATTCCTGAAGCCCGATTTTTCCCGGATCGGATCTCGCGAAGCATTTGCCGCGATGGGGCAGGCATTTTATTCCGTGGGACTTGGCGGGAGCATCATGCTGGTCTACGGGAGCTATATCAAAGACGATGCGAATCTGCCGCGCGATGCCTTGATCACCGTTTCCAGCGATGCCGCCGCTGCGCTCATGGCTTCGTTGTTCATTGTGCCGACGGTGCTGGTTTTCGGGCTCGACATGAGTTCGGGGCCGGGTCTGATATTTAGCACTATGCCCGAGCTGTTTTCCGCAATGCCCGGCGGCCGGCTCGCCGGTTCCTTGTTCCTGCTGGTATTGGCGCTGGTCGCCTTCCTCTCGGCGATAGCGGCGATCGAGGTGTTTGTTTCCGGCCTCAGCGACCCGCGTCAATATGGGTGGCCGCGAGGGCGGCTCGTTGTGGTAACTTTTGTACTGCTGGCGCTGATGATGATTCCGAGCGCATTGTATCCACCGTTCATAGGCTGGGCAGATATGGTTTTCGGTTCGGGTATGCTGGTAACCGGCGGGCTGATCGCGATTATCGCGCTGACCCGGGGCCTGGGCCGGAGAACCACGTTGCAGCAAATTTTTCCGCAACGGGCCGGATCATTTGCCTTGGCCAGTTTATTCTGGCTACGCTGGGTGATTCCGCCGACACTTATCGTCGTGCTCGGAACATACCTTTTTTCATTGATAAGCGGTACGGAAGCCTGATGGGCGACAAACGAAAACAGGAATCGGGCGTGCAGGCGAAGAACCAGGAGTTCCGGCAGTACGAACAGGTCCGGAAGGAGCAATCCTATTTCCTGTCCGAGCAGGGCGCGGGCGAAGAGTTTGACGAGGATTTCGAGTTTCAGACCTGCGATATGTCTTTGTGGCTGTCAGGCGATGAAAAGAGCCGGCGGAAATTTTCGCGACAACTGGGCGCCGCGATGGAAAGTATTGGTTTTGCCATTCTGACTGGACATG
>JAZFYI010000153.1:0-8781 GCA_036443455.1 Gammaproteobacteria bacterium | reverse complement strand
CACCGGAGATTTTTTCTTCGTACTCGCAGACCAGAGCGGTAACCCGCGCCATCACCTGGTTAGGGCTTTCAACGCCTTTTTCGTCATTGTCCGGGTTGATTTCATCTCCGGCCCATACCAGCGGGTAAGCCTCAGCTAATTCTTTTGCGGACGGTGGCGGAGATGAACTCGCTGAACACGACAACCCCGAACACGGCAACCAGCATCAGCGAGACCTCCTGCCATAAGAACAGGTTGATGGAAGAGTAGAGCTGGATGCCAATACCGCCGGCGCCGACGAAACCGAGAACCGTTGATTCGCGGATGTTAATGTCCCAGCGATAGAGGGTGGTGCCATAGATCACCGGCAGGACCTGGGGCAGGATACCGATCCACAGCACTTGCAGTCGCGAGGCGCCGGTCGCTTCGATGGCTTCAACCGCTCCCTGGTCGATTTCCTCGATGGCCTCTGCTGTCAGTTTTCCCATAAAGCCGATAGAGCGAAAAGCGATTGCCCAGATGCCAGCCATCGGACCGGGGCCGAAGATGGCGACAAACAACAACCCCCAGACCACCGTATTGACTGAGCGCGACGTCACCAGGATCAGGCGGCCGATAAACCAGGTCAGGGAGTTGAACGTCGTGTTTCGCGCTGCCAGAAAGGCAACCGGAAAGGCGATGAGAATAGTCGCCACCGTGCCCAGGGTGGCGATGTGAATGGTTTCGATCAACGGATCGTAAAGCTTTCCCAAAAAATCCAGGTCAGGGGGCCACATGCGAGTCGCTAGATCCATCGCCTGGACATGGGCGTCGAGGAAATAGAACCACGGGATGTCCAGGTTGCTGACCGACCACACGGCGACAAAGACAATGCTGACATACCACACATACCTGATGAGTGTCTGGCGTGGACTGAATCGTTGCCAAACTTCCGGATACTTTTTTGCATGTTCCTGCAAAGTCATCTCAGGCCGCTCCGTACCCAGTTGGAGAAAATCTCTCCGAGAAAAACAATGGAGACGATGACGATCAGGATGGCGAGGGAGAAATCGTAGTCGTAGCGGCTGAATGTGGCGGCCAAAACCTGGCCGATACCACCGGCGCCGACGATGCCGACGACTGTGGAATGGCGGATGTTGGCATCAAGGCGGTAAATGGAAACGCCCAGGTAGCGCGGCAGCGCCTGTGGCGAAATGCAGTAGACCAGCAGCTTTGGAAAGCTGGCGCCGGTGGCGCGGACCGCTTCAAGCTGGCCCGGGGGCATGTTCTCGATGTCTTCCGCCAGCATTTTCGAAATGAAACTGGTCGAGGACACGATCAGGGTCAGTACGCCGGCCAACGGTCCGAAGCCGAATATCTTGACGAAGAATATGGCAATGATGATTTCGTGGAATGTGCGTGACAAAACGATGATGGTGCGTGCCGCCAGATAGACCGGCCTGGGCACCAGATTGGAGGCGCCGCACAAACCCAGAGGAATTGCCAGGATCATGCCGAAAAAACTGGCGGCAAACGCCATTTGGATGCTTTCCACCATGCCCTTGATCAGCAACTCCCAACGGGTGAAATCGGGCGGCACCATGCGCGCTAACATGTTGGCGGCCCGCGTCAGGCCGGAGGACATCCGATGCCAGTTGAAGTCGAGAGAGCCAACAGACCAAAAGAGATAGACTACAGCGACGACGATGAGGCCATATCTCAAATATGGATTTTCAATCAGTTTTATGGTGTGCCACTCGCGCGGCGTTGCGTCTTGAGTTTCTGTCTGGGACGTCATCCCGCCGATGACTCCCGGATCAAGCCATTCTCCTTCGCCTTTTCGCCCCCGTTCTCGTCTTCCTCGTCCACCTTGCGAATGGTGGTGCTCCAATCCTCTTCGCCATAAATCTGGGTCAGCACATCGGACGTGATATCTTCGGCGGTGCCGTCAAAAACAATCCGTCCATCGGCCAACCCGATGATGCGGTCTGAAAAGGTTTGAGCCAGGGCGACATCGTGAATATTGACCAGGGCCGGTGTGTTGTTTTCATGGGCCAACTCGACCAGCAGACGCATGATCTGGCGCGACGTTTTGGGATCGAGGCTGGCCGTCGGCTCGTCCACCAGCAGCAGGTCGGGGCGCTGCATCAAAGCCCGGGCAATGCCGACTCGCTGGCGCTGGCCTCCGGAAATGGCGTCGGCGCGTGTATTTTGGTATCCCTCCAGCCCGACTCTGTCGAGAAGTTTGAAGGCGGCGGTCACATCCTCCGGCGGAAACTTGCGTCTGTAAGCCCGCCAAAATCCGATGTATCCCAGGCGGCCGGACAAAACGTTTTCCATGACCGTCAGGCGTTCGACCAAGTTGTACTCCTGAAAGATCATGCCCATGCGCCGGCGCGCCTTACGCAATCCCCGGCTGCTCAGGCCGGCGATATCCGTGCCGTCGAGCAGAATTTTCCCGGACGTGGGCTCGACAAGCCGGTTGATGCAGCGGATCAGTGTGCTTTTGCCGGCGCCCGAAGGGCCAATGATGGTGATCACCTTTGGTTCGTCAACGCGAAAACTAACGCCGTTCAGCGCCTTGGCGCCGGTGGGGTAAACCTTGGTGAGATCTTGAATGGTAAGCATTGACGTCCTTTCGCCGAAAACCGCCGCCCTGAAACTGGAACGGGCGGCGGTTTTTAGCGTAGGATCAGATGCGTTTGCTTTCTACTTCTTTTTCTTCGACTTTTTGACCTTCAAGCCTTTCAAGGCATCCTGGCTATAGACGGTGCCGTTTATATTTTGGATGGTGCGAATGTCTGACCAGTGGTCCTTGAAGCTGATCGAAATAAAGCGATCGGATTTTGAGCCGAACTCCTTATCCAATGCGGTGCCCTTCCAGTCGAAAGAAAGGAAGGCATAGGTGATTTGACGTTGAAGGTCCGGGTGCAGGTTGTGCGCAAATCCGTATGACGTGGTCGGGAATAATTTGGATTCCCAGATGATGCGCAGGTCGTCCTTGTTGACGACACCCTTTTCGGCCATGCGGTCGAGCACGCTGGAGGCGATGGGGGCGGCGTCGTAGTCCTTGTTGGCGACACCCATGATCGAGTTGTCGTGCTTGCCCGAGTACTTGACCTCATAGTCCTTGTCGGGCTCCACGCCCAGCGACTTGAACAAAGCGCGTGGCGCCTGATTGCCGGAATTGGACGACGGCGTGACGTGGGCGACGTTGCGCCCCTTCAAGTCGGAAACTTTCATGATGTCGGAGTCCTTGTGGGTGATCAGCTGCAGCTTGTAGCCGAACCTGCCATCATCTTTACCCATAATGGCGATCGGCACATAACCGGCCAGATTGACCCCGAACACCGTCGGACCGGTCGAGATGCCGGCGACGTGCAGGCGACCGGAACGCATGGCCTCGACCTGGGCGGCATAGGATTCGGCGCCGTACCATTTGGTCTTCTTGCCGGTGGCCTTAGATAAATAGGCCATGAATTCGGTGAACACGTTCTCGTAAACGGAAGGATCTTCCACCGGGGTATAGGAGAATATGAGGGTATCCGGATTCAGCCATTTACTTGCATCCGTTGGCGTATCGGCGACCAGATCGCCGTCAGCGTCACAGAAACGGGAGTCAAGATCACCCCGGTTACTACAATCTTCCGCCGCCGAGAGAGGCGCAGATATTCCAAACAGAAAAGCCGCGGCAAAGAGACTCGCGGCGCAGGCGCGCGTCATCCGCCGTAGCAAAATATTGATGTACATGACTTTCTCTCCGATTGTTATTATCGACAGGAGACTGCGGCCTTTCCGCAGGCCCGTGCCCAAAACTCGCACGGACATAGCTTCCGGGAAACCCTGTCTTCCCGGAGTGTCCGAGCGAAACCAAGCGCTCATTCTAATCCATAGAAAAACAAAATGAAACATTTGTTGCGCGGGCGAATTGACGTGCTGTCAAGTTAACGTAAATCATGCCCTTTATAAGGCGAAATATCCCTTCTCCACAAAGAGAAATCAATGACTTGGAGCCACCAGTCTGCTTTTATTACACTCTCAAATCAGTTAACTTGACAATACCCTCATTATCACTATTCAATCCGTCTGGTGCAACTTTAGCAGGGTAAAAGAGCGGTAATGTTATCGTGCCAAGTAAATTTTATGTATAAAATAACCCTCATAATATGGAACCGATAAAGCAGATTTCCGGCCTGGAATCGATCTATGATGACTATGAAATTTTCCTGGTCGATGCCTGGGGTGTATTACACGATGGAGCAAATTGCTATCCCGGCGTAAATCACTGCCTGGAACAACTAGCGGGGCAAGGCAAGCAGGTTGTCGTACTGTCAAACGCAGCTCGGCGACAGGAAGCCATTAGCCAGGAACTGGGACGCCAGGGTATAACCAGAAACATGTACCGGAAGGTTGTGTCGTCGGGGGAATTAACCTGGCAAGCGTTACAGGGAGGTCACTCAGCGGTACAAATTGGCGAAACGGGGTACTACCTGGGGCCTGAGCGAAGCAAGTCGATTCTTGATGGGTTGAATTTTCGATGGCTTGAATCTGTCGAAGGGGCCTGTTTTGTACTCAATACCGGCGCTCCGGTCGGTAACCCTCGAAATTCAAATTCGCTAATCCCCTTGCTTGAAAAAATGGTTTCGATGAAACTTCCGATGATCTGTGCCAATCCCGATCAGGTTGCCGTTCGAAGTGGAAAGCTGGGTATTTCGGCTGGCGCCATCGCAAGGCATTACCATTCATTGGGCGGTGAAACTGTCATATATTATGGTAAACCCCATGCTGAGATATTTGAGATGGCGGCCGGTGCAGGGAAAGATATCGATAAATCGATTGTGCTTATGGTAGGCGATGCGTTCGAAACCGACATTGCCGGTGCGGTCAATTACGGTATTGATTCACTGCTCATTACCGGAGGAATACACGACGTCGAACTAAAACCGCTTTGCGAGGAGACTGTCGCTCGATACGCTGACATCTACGGTGCGAGGCCTAATTATTTTTGCCGGTATTTTTCTTATTGAGGTGTGGAAAGCACCAACCAGTTCATGGAACGGGTTACTGCGTTGGTATCCAAATATGGCAAAAGAATAACAGTAATAATGCGATGCAATTTAACATCATCGATAATGTGAGAATATTTACAATACTTAAGATCATGGTTATTGTTTTATAAATAGAAATGAAATCTATGCTGGACATACGAGGGTACCGTGTCGGATCAAAGGCGAATGAAACCACTTTCAACTTTTCCTCACGCTGAGCTCAACGCTATCAGGGGGGTATTTACTGATATCGACGATACCCTAACCACCGATGGGCGGTTAACAGCGGAAGCCTACACGGCGATGGAACGATTGCGCTTGTTGGGGTTGGCTGTGGTGCCCGTCACTGGACGGCCAGCGGGTTGGTGCGATCACATTGCACGGATGTGGCCAGTGGATGGAGTAATCGGGGAGAGCGGTGCATTTTATTTTCGCTATGACCGGGAAAAGCGACACATGAGTCGACATTATAGCGAGGGAGATCGAAAGCGCGCCGCCAATCGAAAACGACTGGTGGCTTTGGGGCGTCATATCGTAGAACAGGTTCCTGGCGCGGCCGTCGCCTCTGACCAACACTACCGAGAGACAGACCTTGCCATAGATTTTTGTGAGGACGTCGCCCCGTTGCCAATGTCCAGTGTCGATCGTATTGTCGCTCTTCTCAATGAAGCGGGTGCGACTGCCAAGGTAAGCTCCATTCACGTCAACGCGTGGTTTGGCGCCTACGATAAATTGACGATGACCAGGCATTTTGCCTCGGACTGTCTTGGCGTCAATCTTGACGAGGCCGAGGACGAATTTGTTTTTACCGGAGATTCGCCGAACGACGCACCCATGTTCGATTATTTTTCTAATGCAGTGGGCGTAGCCAACCTACGCGATTTTGAAAACCGCCTGACAACTGCCCCGACCTATATCACTAAAAACAGGAGTGGCGCCGGATTTGCTGAACTGGCGACAATCCTGATTAATGCCCGGGGGGAGCTGTGACGATGCGCGCGTTTTCATCGATCATCTACTACCCTGGCATATCGACCAACAGAACTAAAGCCGGAATAACAGGAGGGATTCACCAGGCGCTTACGGTACCAACAACACCTTGAAACCGTAGAAATCCGAGAACTAAATCTGGGGCAAGGAGCGGATAACGGTTAATTTCCTCTAGTATTCAAACTGCGCATACAGGGGCAAATGGTCAGACAATTGCTGCCATGGTTGACCGTTTAAACACAGGCAATCGAGTAATTTTAAATGGTTGAAATAAATTCGGTCCATTTTTAAAATTGGCCAGTTTGATGGAAAGGTCTTGGCATATTTTCCATGTGACGCACGAAACACTTCCTGCATCGCCAGCAATGATTCAAGATGCCTGCCCATACGCCCGTTCCAGTCATTGAAATCGCCCGCCAGTATGACTGGCTCACCTTCGGCGACTGCATCGTTGATGAAATGCCGGAGAATACTAATTTGTCGTTTACGTTTAAACCCTACCAGTTCGAGGTGCACACAAATCAGGTGTACTCGTAGATTGCTGGCGGCTAATTTGATAACGCCGTGTAACAGGCTTCGACTGGCGCGACGGAAACGCGACAGGTTAATATTTTCCCAACGCTCGAATGGGTGCCTACTCAGTATCGCGTTACCGTGATGTCCCTTGCTATAGATGGCATTTTTTCCATAGACGTAATGGGGCCAGAGTTGGTCGGCCAGGAATTCAAACTGTGACACCGCTGGCCAGCCCTCAACCCTTGTTTCGTGATGATAATGACGCCCCTGGATTTCCTGCAAAAATACAATATCAACATCGGCCTGGTGTAGATGCTGTCGAATTTCGTGCAGGACGAATTCTCGATTGCGTCGATTGAAGCCTTTATGAATGTTATAGGTTAAGACTTTAAGCATGCCAGGCTAATATGAATAAGGTATTTAAAGGGACGCTACCCCTTAGACCTTTAATAGCGAGAATTATTGCTGTAGGCAGCCAAAATAGTCGCTAATGCGTTCCTTAAAAATACCGGCTGATCTTTTTCACTCGCTTTTTAAAAAACTTCGTCCTGGTCGTGGGATTATGCTTGACCGGTGCGGGCAAGCTTGCACCTCGCCTACCGGCCTGTCTATTATTTTTGCCGGGGCATTCTCCCAGTTTCAAGGACATTCCCCGAAATCATACTGGCAATTTTTTTCGTCAAACTATTCGGCTTTGGTCCATTTGCCGGCTTCCTGGCGCTTAGCGTCGGCACCATAGGCTTTTACGGGAAACTCCTGGCCGAAGATATCGAAGCGATGGACCCAAACCAGGCGGAAGCAGTTAAATCGGTTGGCGCGCGCTGGCTGCAATGGCTCAATTACTCGGTACAACCCCAGGTCATGCCACGCATGATCGGGCTGGGAATTTATCGGCTCGACATTAACTTCAGGGAGTCAGCGGTAGTTGGCATCGTCGGCGGCGGTGGAATCGGTGCGACACTTCTGACATCTTTCGATCGTTATGAATTTGGCTCCGCCGCGGCTATATTGCTGGTTATCATCGGCATAGTCATGGTGATGGAATATAGCTCCGGTTATATTCGCCGCTGGGTACAATAATGCCGACTCGAGAAATTTCAGGTGTTAAAGTCTGGCGGCAACGCACGACCCGAAGACAATTCGCGGTGTGGCTTGGCTGGTTGACCGGGGTGGCGATTTTCGCCTATTGCTGGAAACTCATATCGGATAGAACAATCTGGGCTTTTGTCTCCGATTCCCCCCGGCAGGCAGCCGATATGGCCGAGCGCATGGTGCCGCCGAAGTGGTCTTACATGGAAGTTTTGTGGGCGCCGGTCTGGGATACGATCAACATCGCCACGCTGGGTACGATGATTTCCATCGTCATCGCCGTGCCGGTGGCATTTTGCGCGGCGCGTAATACCACCCCGAGTATTCACCTGGTGCGGCCTGTTGCATTGTTTATTATTGTCTCATCACGCTCGATCAATTCGCTGATATGGGCGCTGATGTTGGTGACTTTAATCGGGCCCGGTGTACTGGCGGGTGTTATCGCCATCGGCCTGCGCTCGATTGGATTTTGCGCGAAATTACTCTACGAAGCGATCGAGGAGATCGATACCAACCAGGTGGAGGCGGTAATCGCTACCGGCGCGTCCCGCAGCCAACAGCTAAGCTTTGGCATCGTTCCACAAATAATGCCGCATTTGCCGGCATCTCTGTATTTCGCTGGGATATCAATATTCGGGAATCGACAGTCCTTGGACTGGTCGGTGCTGGAGGCATCGGCCTGCAACTGGACGCTTCAATTTCCACCCTGACCTGGACTCAGGTCTCGTTGATCCTGCTGGTTATCCTCGCAACTGTGATTGTCAGCGAGTGGGTTTCGGCGAAGATACGCCATTCAATTATTTAATCCTGCTTTAAAGGTCAGGAATAGCCGAGTTCACGCTCGGTCTCGTGCAAAGATTCATCGATCACTTTCAGCGCAAAATCCATATCCTTGCGAGTCGTGATTAATGAGGGTGTCAGGGTCAGCACATTGCCCATTGTTGTTTTAAAACTTAGGCCTTTCGCCAGCGACCTGTAGAGCACGCTGTCGGCGGCTTCATTGGCAGGTTCGCGGCTATCCCGATTTTTCACCAGTTCCACTCCAAGCAGAAATCCGCGCCCGCGTACATCGCCGATCAAAGGGTGATTTTCGCCCATTTCGAATAAACGGTTCAATGCATATTCTCCTACCGATGCGGCATTTTCAACCAGTCCCTCTTCCTCGATAATCTGGATCGTG
>JAZFYI010000152.1:0-22432 GCA_036443455.1 Gammaproteobacteria bacterium | reverse complement strand
GAAAAGCAGGTTCCATCGCCGACCACCAGGTGATCGAGGACGCGAATATCCACCAGCGCCAGCGCATCCCGTAATCGCCGCGTGATCAGGTGATCCGCCTGGCTGGGATCGGCCACCCCGGAGGGGTGGTTATGGGCCAGTATCATTGCGGCGGCATTGAGCGCCAGGGCCTGTTTGACGACATCCCGCGGGTGCACGCTGGCGCCATCGATGGTGCCGCGAAAAAGGGGCTGAAAGCGGATCACCCGGTGACGATTGTCCAGGAACAGTGCGCAAAAAAGCTCATGGTCGAGGTCCCTGAGTTTGGCTTGCAGGAATCGGCTGGTGGCGCCGGGGCTGGTCAGCTCGGGGCCCCTGGGCAGGGTTTCCGCGAGATAGCGCCGCGACAGTTCCAGCCAGGCCTGCATCTGAACGTATTTTGCCGGCCCAAAGCCCGGCTGCTCGCACAACGCTTCGCTGGAGGCATGAAACAGGCCGCGCAGACTGCCAAACCTGGATAGCAGGCTGCGAGCCAGGTCGATCGCCGATGAACCGCGGCTGCCCGAGCCCAGCCAGCAGGCCAGCAACTCGGCTTCCGATATGGCCTCTGCACCGTGCGCCAGCAGCCGCTCGCGCGGACGCTCGGTTTTTGGCCAGTCGCGAATACCCATCGTCAGCTCCCGGGAAACCACCAGCCGAAAGCGTGTCACGAAGCGGCTGGGTATACACCGTGGGAATCTGCCCGTCCGGGCCTGAATATCGCTCAACCTGGCTCTTTGCTGGCGCGCGTCACGGTGAGCGGGGATAATGCCGCTCCTATGCCTGAAGCCAGAAAAATTTTGTTGGGCGTCAGCGGTGGCATCGCCGCCTACAAGAGCCCCGACCTCGTGCGCCGGCTGCGCGAGCGGGGGGCAGAAGTACGCGTCGTGATGACCGGCGGCGCGCAACGATTCATCACCCCGCTGACCTTGCAGGCCGTATCCGGCTGGCCCGTGCGCACCGATTTGTGGGATGAACACGCAGAATCGGCGATGGGGCATATCGAACTGGCTCGCTGGGCAGATCTGATCCTGATTGCACCCGCAACCGCCAACCTGATCGCCCGGCTGGCCAGCGGCTCGGCGGACGATCTGCTGGGCACTTTGTGCCTGGCGAGCCAAGCGCCGTTGTTCCTCGCGCCTGCGATGAACCAGCAGATGTGGGCCAACCCGGCGACCCAGGCGAATTGCGCCAGGTTGCGGGAGCGCGGAATCACGCTGCTTGGCCCGGATGCGGGTGACCAGGCTTGCGGCGAAGTCGGTCCCGGGCGAATGCTGGAACCGCTGGATATCGCCATGCGTCTGACCGGCGGCAGGGCGCTTGCCGGCAGGAAAATCGTGGTTACCGCCGGCCCGACTCGGGAAGCGCTGGACCCGGTCCGTTTTATCAGCAACCGAAGTTCCGGCCGCATGGGTTTTGCCATGGCGCAGGCGGCGGCCGAGGCCGGCGCCAGCGTGATCCTGGTCAGCGGCCCGGTTTATCTGACTGCCGCGCCCGGCATCGACAGGGTCGATGTGGAAAGCGCCGAGCAAATGCATGAGGCGGTAAGCGAGGCGTTGCCAGGGGCGGATGTATTTGTCGCCGCGGCGGCGGTATCCGATTACCAGCCGGCTTCGATCCAGCACAAAAAAATTAAAAAGGACAGGGCCGATATGTCGATAGCCTTGAAAGCCGCACCCGATATCCTCGCCGGGGTCGCTGCGAGCAGGAATCGGCCATTTTGTGTTGGGTTCGCCGCCGAAACTGACGATGTGGAGGCCAATGCGCTGGCCAAGATGAAAAACAAAAATCTGGACATGATTTTCGCGAACCAGGTGGGTCCGGGGCTCGGCTTCGAGGTGCCGGTCAATTCCCTGACCGCGTACTGGCCGGATGGTAAAAAGCATTTTGCCACCGAGGACAAACTTATACTCGCGCGCAAGCTGGTGGATCTGATCGCGAACCGCCTGGCCGGTAAAGCAAACTAGCGACAAGGGAACCCAGCCGGAATGAGTAAAATACAGCTAAAAATTATGGATGCCAGGATCGGTGGCGAGTACCCGTTGCCGAAGCCGGCGACGGCAGGATCCGCCGGCGTCGATTTGCGTGCCTGCCTGGACGAGCCGCTGTTGCTGGAGCCGGGTCAGACCGAGCTGATTCCGACCGGGATTGCGATACACCTGGACGATCCGGGTCTTGCGGCGGTATTGCTGCCGCGGTCCGGGCTTGGACACAAGCACGGTATCGTTCTCGGCAATCTTACCGGTTTGATCGACTCCGATTACCAGGGGCAGATTTTTGTTTCCTGCTGGAATCGCGGTCTCAAGCCGTTCACGATAGAACCGGGGGAACGCATTGCACAGATGGTCATATTGCCGATCGTTCACGCCGAGTTCGAAGTGGTCGAAGAGTTCGTGGGGAGCGTACGCGGAGCGGGGGGATTCGGCCACTCAGGCCGTCATTAGCCTGCAAATCACCATTTATCACGGCCCCGGCCGGTTCTCGAACGCCTGATCACGGCCCGCACTGGTTTGCGGCTTTTTATTCGATGCCTTTCAGATCCTTGAAGCGCTCGATGTCCCTGTCGAACATGGCGACCAGGCTACCCTGCTCCTCACGCTTGGTCTGCAGGTTGGACTCGTACTGTGCGACCGCCTCCAGGGTTTGCACCATCTCCATCGCCAGGTTTTCCGGCAGCGGAGGCAGTTCGGAGTCGAGATCGTAGGGGTAGTTGAACTTGGTAGCTTCTTCCTGCAGTCCCCTGAGCCTGGCGTTCAGCGTGCCAAGGTATTGTTCGGTGACCATGGACTGGGCGCGCAGCAATTCCAGGCGACGATCGCGCAGCCGCTCGATTTCCTCGACGGAAAGATAGGTATTCAGCAATACGGAATCGCGGGCCTGGCGCTTCGCTTTCTCCCTGGCGATGCGCTCCTGCTCATAGCGGATGCGCGCCTGCTCCTCGCGTTGTGCTTGCGTCCGGTAACCTTCGATGATGCTGATCGTGACGCCCTGGCTATTGAGAACCTGCTGATCCTGTCTGGCATACTCGGACGGTACGGTGTCGCCGTAATGGACGATGCCTTTTTCATCAACCCAGCGATAGGTATCGGCTGCGGTCGCAGCCCCGGCCAGGATCAACCCCGCAAAAACGGTCAAACTGTAAAACGCTATACTTTTCATAGGGTTCGTATACCACAGTCCCGGCGTTTGCAAAGACCCTCAGTTCACAGTTTTGCCAAAAACGGTTTCAGGCCCGGCCCTGCTGCCGTAGCGATCCCGGTAATTGCTGACTGCGGCCAGTTCGGCCTCGTGATTATTATCGCCTGCCAGCATTGCGATCAGGTCTGACAGGCCGACAATTCGAATGACTTCCATCCCCAGTTCCTGTTCGACCTCCTGTACCGCCGATAATTCCCCCTGGCCGCGCTCCTCGCGATCCAGCGCAATGGCGACGCCTATTGCCTTGGCCCCGGCATTGCGAATGATCTCTACGGCTTCGCGAATTGCCGTTCCCGCAGTGATGACGTCATCCAGGATCAATACTCGTCCGGCCAGCGGCGCACCGACGATCATACCGCCTTCACCATGTTCCTTGGCCTCCTTTCGGTTGTAGGCCCAGCCCGGGTCGCGATCGAATTTCTCCGCCAGCGCCGCCACCGTGACCGCGGCCAGCGGAATGCCCTTGTAGGCGGGGCCAAACAACATATCGAACTGCAGCCCGGAGTCGACGATGGATTGTGCGTAGCAACGGCCGAGCACCGCCATCGCGCGGCCGCTGCAAAAGAGACCCGCGTTGAAAAAATACGGGCTGACTCGACCCGATTTAAGAGTGAACTCCCCGAAACGCAACGCGCCCACTTTCATCGCCAGGTCGAGAAATTCTTTTTGGTGAGCTTTCACAATCTACCGCTGCATGTCGGACACCATGCCGCTATGATACACGCTCCCATTTTCCGGAGGACAGTTTTGGCAAGGCCATTCAGGGTGATCTCAATCAATGTCAACGGTATCCGGGCGGCGGCGCGAAAGGGTTTCTTCGACTGGATGGCGGCGAAAAAACCGGATGTCGTATGCGCCCAGGAAATCAGGGCGCAGATCCACCAGCTTGACGACCCGGTGTTTAGTCCGGCCGGTTATCACTGCGAATATCTCGATGCGGAAAAAAAAGGCTACAGTGGCGTTGCGATTTATTCGCGGCGCAAGCCCGACAGAATAATCCGCGGCCTGGGCTGGGCCGAATTCGATCACGAGGCGCGCTACCTGGAAGCACAGTTCGGTAAACTGAGCGTCGTGTCGCTTTATCTTCCCTCCGGCTCATCCAGCGAGGCACGCCAGGCAAAAAAATTCCGTTTCCTGGATTTGCTCATGCCGCATCTCAGGAAACTCAGGAGAAAGCGCCGCGAATACATACTCTGTGGCGACTGGAATATCGCTCACCGGGAGATCGACCTGAAAAACTGGAAGGCCAACCAGAAGAATTCAGGTTTCCTGCCCGAGGAACGCGCCTGGATGGATCAGTTATTTGCCGAAGGTTATGTCGATGCCTTTCGCGAATTCAACCCCGAGGCGGAGCAATATACCTGGTGGTCGAATCGCGGCCGGGCCTGGGACAACAATGTCGGTTGGCGTATCGATTACCAGGTCGTCACACCCGGGTTGAAAGGCAAGGTTCGGGCCACGGAAATTTTTCGTGCCCGGCGTTTCTCGGATCACGCGCCGCTGACCCTGGACTATGAGCTTTGAATCAGGTCTGGTTCCAGTCGCTGCGGCTGGCCGCGTAATTCAACATGCCCTTGACCCACGGCAGCAAGAGATAGGCCGGGAAGGCGAGGAAAAAAGTCAGCAGGAAGTAGTCGGAATAACCCATCGCCTCGGCGCCGAACCCGCCAGCCCAACCGGCGACCGATCGGCTCAGGATAAAAATCGCCGACAGCAGCGCGTACTCGGTGGCTGAACGCCGCTTGTCCACGATCGCCATCAGGAATGCGAGAAACGCGGCGGTGCCCAGCCCCTGCGTGAAGGATTCGATGCCGCTCGCCGCATACATGATGATTTGCTCACTACCGCCTGGCACCACATTCGCCCCCACCGGCAATACGCTGGCGACCCAGGCATAGCCGAGGTTGGAAACGGCTTGCGTCAGACCCAGCGACCACAGCGCATGAAAAATTCCGATCCGGTCCGTGATCCAGCCACCGCTAAGCCCGCCGACCACCGACAGACCGATGCCGATATTGACCGATACCAGGCCGATCTGGGCCGGCGTGAAACCGGCGTCGACCCAAAACGGCTTGATCATAAAACCCATCGAGGTATCCGCGAGCTTGAAAGTCAGGATGAAAAACAGCACCAGCAGCATGCCGGGGCGCTTCATCATGTCGAGCATCGCGCCAAACATTGGGCCCTGGCTCAGATCGGTCGCTGTGGATTCGTCCTTTGTCCGCAGCGCCTTGGCCAGCAGGTCGAGGATAATCAGCGTGGCCGCGATGCCTGCGGCGACCAGCCAGAAGTCCTCGTAGGTTTCCGACCAATCGGTTGTGCGATTGGCCATCCACACCGTACCCAGCAGAAAAAGAATGACCGCGGAAAATGCGAATGGGCTGGCGAGAATCGCTCGCGTTTCCTCCCTCAGCGTCATGCCGTCGGGTGGCGCGTAGTCCTTCTCCTTTGGCGCCTGCAGACAGGCAAACCCGGCGGCCACCAGCAACAGCGCTGCGCCGGCATATACGCCGCTCCATCCCAGTTGTCCCTGCAGCATCAGTAAACCGCCGGTGCTAAGCAGACCCACACGGTAAAATCCGATGCGCAGCCCGTTGGCGAATCCCATCTCATCCTTGTTGAGCATTTCGATGGTGTAGCCATCGATCGCAATGTCGTTGGTTGCGGAAAAAACCGTGAACAGACCAACCGCGATCCAGACCCAATCGCCGATACCCGCGGCGGATGCAAAAAACGCCATTTGCAATGCCATCAACGCATCCATGACGAACATCCAGCGCCGATGGCGCCGGTAATGGGTGATCGCCGGCGCCCACAGAAACTTCAGCGTCCAGGCCAGGCCCAACAGACTCAAAAACCCGATATCGGTCAGCGACGAACCCGCGCCGCGAAAATGCACCGGGAAAATTTCATAGAAAACGCCCGCCGGGAATCCCTGGGCGAAATACAACACGCCCACCCAGAAAAATTTTGAGCGCAGCAGGGAAGGTGTCTGGGGTACGGCCATGGGCCAATGGTAAGGTATTGGCGGCAGTCTGTGCAGGAGAGGTTTCTACAAACCCAGTGGAACGCATCGGCAAACAGCAGGTAGCGCTGCTATCGGATATCGCCGACCCGGGAGCCCGCGAGTTCGAGTTAGGCGGTCGGGATGACCGTGTACCCGGGTTCGTGGTTCGAAAAAACGGCCAGATATTCGCTTATATGAATATCTGCCCGCACGCGGGCCGATTCCTCAACTGGGGGCCTGACAGGTTTTTGACCAGGGATAATGGTCTGATCATGTGCGCCGGGCACGGCGCCTTGTTCGAGATCGATTCGGGGCTTTGCGTCGTGGGCGCTTGCCTGGGGGCCAGCCTGACCTCGCTGGACGTGGAAGTTATAGACGGAAGAGTCCTGGTCGGATTGCCAGCTCCGGCCGAGATTAAAACATAGTTTGCCACCGCGCGGTTACGCGCATCTCAACCGGTTCGCCTGGTATCAATCTGCGTGGTCAACGTAATCCATCGCCGAAACCCAGTCCTGGCTTTTTGCGCCATCCTGATCCTGCACCTTCTCCACCGGGTCTATATCAAGCGAACCCGACCAGTCTTCAGGCGCTTCAGCTGACAGGAAAACCGAGCCATTCCAGGCATCGATATCCAGTTCTTCGACGGTGCCGTCAAAATGCTGAATTTCGATGCTGCCTTCGTCGTCGTCGGTGGCCACTACCTCAAAAATCGGGCCACCCGGGCGACGATACCAGTCACCGATAATTGGATATACAGTCTTCATGACTGTCCGCCTTTATCGCTCCAGCGACTGACACCGCATTTTTCGTGGCGCCAGAACGCATTCCATGTTTTACCCGGGAGCCTGCGGGCCAGAATATTTTCCGGCGCGCAAACTCCTCACAAAGTAAATATACTCCGCGCACGCGTTCGTGCAAACAAAATCCGGAATGGTGCAGGGCATCATGGCTGAACAACTGATTAAAATCTTTGTCGTGTTTTTTGTCGTGATCGAACCGATCTCGCTGGTGCCCTTGTTCGGCGCGTTGACCCGCGGCGGTGGCAAGAAATACCGGCGTGTCATGGCGGTCAAGTCGGTATTGTTGTCGGCGGGCATTTTCTTGCTGTTTGCGCTAACCGGCGAATTGCTTTTAAGCACGCTCGGCATCACGATCGAGGCGTTCAGGATCGCCGGTGGCCTGCTGTTGTTCATGATTGCACTGGACATGGTTTTTGCACGGCAATCCGGATTGCGTTCAACAACGGTCAGGGAGCAGGATGAAGCACGCTACCGGGAGGACATCTCGGTTTTTCCGCTGGCCTTCCCATTGATGGCCGGGCCGGGTTCGCTGGCCACACTGTTCCTGGTCATGGGCGATATCCGTGGCGATTCGACCATGTTCCTGGGCATGCTGGGTGTAATCGGCCTGATTTTACTGATTACACTCGGTTTGTTGTTGTTGACCACGCCCATCATGCGGGTGCTCGGCGAGACCGGCGCGAATGTCATCAGCCGTCTATTCGGCGTAATCCTGGTGGCCCTGGCAGTCCAGTACGTGGTGGATGGAATCCAGGCGATCTTCATGTAGCGGTGTCAGGTTTGCGATAGCGCAAATCCCAGACGTCGTGACCGAGCCGTTGGCCGCGCGCTTCAAATTTGGTCAGCGTGCGGCTGTCGAGCCGCTCGCTGAAGCAACCGGCCCCGGCTTCGTTGAGCAAATCCGGGCAGCGATCCAGCGTTTCGAGCATATGTTCGGCATAGGGCTGCCAGTCGGTCGCCAGGTGGAAAAACGCCCCAGGCTGCAGTTTCGCCGTGACCATGTTGACGAAATCCGCTTGCACGATGCGGCGTTTGTGATGGCGTTTCTTTGGCCAGGGGTCGGGAAAAAACAAGTTGACTCCAGCCAGGCTGTTGTCCGCCACCTGGTCGTGCAGCACTTCAACCGCATCGTCGCGGCTGATGCGGATATTTTTGAGTTCGAGTTGGCGGATCGTGATCAGCAAGTGACCGACGCCCGGTGGATGCACCTCGATGCCCAGAAAATTGACTTCCTGCTCGTCGGCAGCCTGCTGCGCGAGGCTTTCACCGTTACCGAATCCAATCTCGACGACCACCGGCGCCGCGCGGCCAAACAGCCGGGCGAAATCCAGCGGACTCTTTCCGTGGTCGATGCCAAAGACCGGCCAGAGCTCGGTAATTGCACGTGCCTGGGATTCTGTCATGCGGCCTATCCGCATTACGAAGCTGCGTATGGTTCGTTGGCGGTTTTCGGTCAAGCGAATTCCTGAAAATGGTGCCGTCGAATACGTGGTCGACTCAAAGTGATGCCGAATTTATGGCACCGTGATGGTGACTGTACCTAGCGGGTACAAATTGCCAAGCCGTTCGCTGCGATTGACAATATAACCCGAAGACAGCGGGTCGGCGTCATCGATCGAAATGTCGAACACCTTCGCGCTGGTCGCTGTTTCGACTTCGATGACGCGCGCAGTCGAGCGGCAAAGCGCCAGGTTGTCGCTGGGAACCCCGTTTTCCTCGCACAGGCCGCCGAAGGTAATCAGGGTGTTGCCTCTGGGCAGGCGGTCGGCATCTCCGGCAATAGTTGAATAAAGCGGTTCACCGCTTTGCGCCAAACCCCATTCCCAGACCTGGGAAATGATCATCGTATCCGTATCGATTGCGTACTCGACGGCGCGGCTGGAATTGACGTCCGCGGCTACGATCGGCTCGGCGGTGAATGGGCTGGCGCGGCGATTGCCGTTGTCGAACATGATGATGTTATTGCCGACGATTTCGACGGCGTGCTGATGATAAGGCCAGCTGAAGACACCGCCATCCGGGGTCAGCAGAAATTGCTCGAAGCCCTGCCAGTTAGCGGGCGTGCCCAGGATCCAGTTCAGCGTACCGTCGCTGCGAGAAAAATTCACAACGGCGTCTTGATTTTTCAACGATACGATCAGGTTGTCTGTGAGTACGTTGTAGGCGACCGAATTGACATGCGCCCAGTCGGCCGCAGCCGGTAACCCGGAAGTGCCGTCGAAGCCGATACGTGTCGGCTTGAGCATATCGAGAAAATCCCAGCGGTTGAGAATATTGCCATCGCGATCGACTTCGATAATCGGTTCATCCACGACATTTACGGTGCCGGTCAGCAAGGGGTCGTTCTCGTCCAGCGGAAAGTTATCGACGGTACGCGACGCATCGCGAATACTGGTGAAGTACTGGGCGAACAGATTATGTTTGACGACGTCGTCGTGAAATTCGGCCACATCGACCGGGAGACTGTCGCCGGTCGGAGGATGGGACTGCGCCGAATGCAGTGCGGAGACCATTTCGCCTCTTTCATTGATAAGCTGGATCAGGCCGGACCCCTCGTCGATGGACAGGAAATTACCCGATGCGATGCGCTCGGTCTCCGACAGCGAGCTGGTCTGGAAATACCAGACCACTTCTGCCGCATCGTCCAGAATGACTATAAATGAAGCGCTGCCGTCCTTGCGCCCGGTATCCATCAGCGTGAAACCCGGTTCCATCAGGGCAGGGTCGGCGGACAACAGACTGATTACCGGGAAGTTTGCCGGTAACGGCGGAGTTGTCACTTGCAGCGGTATTGTGGATGTCAGGGTGATGTCGTCGAGCGTGTGTGCGGTAACGGTCAGGGTATAAGTCCGACCGGGGCGCATTCCGAGCACGGTCAGGACGTGGTTGCGTCGCTGCGGACTGAATTCGATCGTATAGGCGTGGCCCATGCCGTCATCGAGCATCGCCGTGATTGCTGTAAACAAGGTAGTGGAGACAGTCAACTCCCAGGCGTGCGGCAGCGTGGCAACTGGGCTTACGGCCGGTTCCGCGACGAACAGCAGCTTCGGCAACGGCGGTTCGGTATCGCCGCATGAGAGCAGCACGGATGACAACAACAAGGTGGCCAGAATTTTTGCGAATTTTTCAATCATTCATTTTCCTTCGACAGCGGAAATCCATTAATTATCACCCTGGGCCAGCCAGCTCGAGGGTTCAAAATCTCCTGCGGGGGCCGGCGATGATACCCTTGTCCAGCCCGCTGTCGCCAGTTATTGGCGCCAATTCGTCGATTTTATCGAGCTCATATGCGATGTCGCGTGCGATGCGCGGCATACGTGGCTGTTATATAGTCGCGCCACCGGCTCGTGCGGGCAGCGGATACGCGCAGATCTAATGACAGTACAGGACGACCAGATTGCCCGGGCGATGCAACACGCCATCGCGCTGCACCAGGGCGGCCGGGCAGGCGAGGCGATAGCTGTTTATCGGCAGGTTCTCGCCAGCCAGCCCGAGAATCCGGATGCCTTGCATTTGCTTGGTCTTGCAATGCGCCAGCAAGGCGATGCCGATGACGCGATTGCCTATCTCGAAAAAGCGATCGCCATACAAGGCGACGTCGCGGCGATGCATTCGAACCTTGGTAATGCATATCGCGATGCAAGGCGTGACGATCAGGCATTCAAGGAATATCACAAGGCGGTTGAACTGGATCCGCGCCACCAGGATGCCTGGTACAACCTCGGTATCGTTTGTCATTCGATGGGCAAACCGGAACAGGCGATAGCTGCATACGACCGTGCATTATCGATCAACCCCGGCGATGCCGAGGCATTGCACAACAAGGCGATCGTGCTGCACGAGCAGCAGAAATTAGCTGCCGCAATTGCGGCTTTCCAGGCCGCCATAAAAGCCCGGCCCGAATATGCCGCCGCCCACCACCACCTTGCCAATGCGCTGGACCAGGCCGGTCGCCACGATGAAGCCCTTGGCGCATACCGGGTGGCGGTACGGAGCGAGCCGGCCACGCTGCGCTTCTGGGCCGGGCTGGCCCAGGCGATGCGAGCCACGGAGTTCACTGGTTTCGATGCGAATCTGAAATCGCTGCTGATCGATTGCTTTGCAAAAGACGGTATCGATTATCAGCACCTGGCGTTGCCTGCGCTCAGCCTGCTCAAAAACGACCCGAGCGTCGGTGGCGCATTCACATTGCCGGCCGATTGGGCGGACCGGGACGACGCCGCGATCGTACTCGACGATCTGACCGGTAGACTTGCCGATCCGTTGCTGCAGGCGCTGCTCGGCCAGTGCATCGTTGGCGATGAAAAGCTGGAGCATTTGCTGACCGGGTGCAGACGTGCATTGCTCGACAAATTTTCAGACCGGCCCGCGGCCGGACAGGAATCGAGTCGCCTGTGCGAAACGCTGGCAACGCAATGCTGGTTCAACGAATTCGTTTGGCGGGTCAGCGATCAGGAACGGCAAAAAACGCAGGCGCTGGCAGCCGATTTGAAATCATCGATAAACCGATCCGATACGGTACCGGCCGGCGTATTTCTGCTGGCCTGCTACGCGCCGCTGGAACAGTGGTTCGCCGCGGCCGAAATACACGAGCTTGCCCGCCGGTCCGGTAACAAAGTTTTGCAGGCATTGGCGCGCGCCCAGATCGACGAACCGCAAACGGAAGCGGCACTGGCGCAGGATATTCCTCGCATGGGCGAGGTTAGCGATGCTGTTTCACTAGCGGTGCAACACCAGTATGAAGAAAATCCGTACCCACGCTGGTCGGAATACACCGCGGCGGAGCCAAAAAGCGTAGCCGAGGTCATGCGCCAGGTTTTTCGCGCTCGGGATTTATCGGAATTTGCATCGCCGAGCGAGCCGCGGATACTCGTTGCCGGGTGCGGCACCGGTCGCAACGCATTTGAAACTGCCGCCAGGTTTGCCGGCGCAACGACCCTGGCGATAGACCTCAGTATGGCCAGTCTCGCCTTCGCCTGCCGCAAAGCCGATGAACTGGGTATCGAGAATATCGAGTTTGCCCAGGCGGATGTGCTTGAGTTGGCGGCGCTCGATGAACGGTTCGATATTATCGACTGCAGCGGTGTGCTGCATCATATGGCGGAGCCAAAAAGAGGCTGGGCGGTACTCGGCGGTTTGCTCAAGCCGGGTGGCCTGATGCGTATCGGCCTGTACAGCGATCTGGCCAGGCAGCCGGTGGTTGCGGCGCGCGCATTGATCGAGGAACAGGGCTTTGCGGCTACCGCTGATGGAATTCGTCAATGCCGGCAGGCAATTTTTTCACTGGCCGCCGATCACCCGGCAAGACCGGTGGCGCAAAGCCGTGATTTTTTCAGCTTATCCTTGTGCCGTGACCTGCTGTTTCATGTGCAGGAGCACCGCTTCACGCTGCCGCAAATAAAGGAAATTCTGGCCAACCTCGATCTCGAGTTTCTGGGTTTCGAACACGGCTTCGCGAGCACCGGGCAACAATACCTCGATGCCTGTCCGGATGACCCGGACATGACCAGCCTCGACAACTGGCATGAATACGAGCAACGGCATCCCGAGACCTTTGTCGGCATGTACCAGTTCTGGTTACGCAAAACCTGACCATGCCGGTCGGTTACTGATTGCCGGCGTCCGCAGCCTGAATCTGCTCGAGCATCGCCGCGTTATCATCCTCGATGCGTTGAATCGCTTGCTGGAATTCCGGGTCACTGCGTATGGGGTTCCACGCGTAGTCTGTATGGATGGACCACAGGTCCCGGTGGCCTCGTCTATAAGCTTCATTCAGGTTTTGTACGGCACTCGATGCATCGCCTTTTGCGGCAGAGGCCATTGCCAGGTATATGTAGGGATGCCAGTCATCCCATCCGTTATCGATCGAGAAATGAAGAGCGCTGGTTGCGTCATTCAAAAGCCGATCACGTTTTTCACTATCACCGGCCAGGTGGTAGAGAGTGGCCAGGTTGATCCGGGATTCGAAATTCCCGTAAATTTCACCGCTCACGTCGAAATGCTCCACCACCGGAATCATGACCGCGACTGCATCATCCAGGTGGCCATCTTCGAGCAGCATGATGCTTTGCCATATTTGGACAAAAAACGCCTTTCGAGTCGCGAGCATCCGCGCGGTGGCCGCGTGCCAACACGCTTTATCCTGCTCGAGATAGCAGTACAATGCCCGTTCATCCGCGCCCCGGTCTCTGGACAATGCCTCGACGCGCTTCAGGTAGGCCTCAGCCGTCGCCATGTCCCCCATGCTGATATACAAAGCGAATAGAATCTGCCAGGCATTGATGTGATCGGCCTCTTTCGATAGCAACTCGTGCAGCCTTGCCACCGCATCGGGGAAGCGGCCAATCTGCTGGTGGTGTAATGCCATCGCGAATACCAGCGACGTACTATCGGGCGTAAGCTCCAATCCGGTCTCGAGCACCGACAGCGCCTGATCAGGACGTCCAATCGCATCGTAATGTTCGCGCAGCTTGATTCTGGTGTTGTCGTTAAGTGGATCGAGCCTGATCGCCCGTTCCATCAGTCCTGTGGCTTCCTGAAATCGCCCTTGCGCCGAGAGAACCGTGGCCTGATCAACGATTGTATTCGCGTTGCCTGGTTCCAGTACCATTGCTTTTGCCAGCACAGGTTCTGCTCGTATGAACTGGCCTTGATCAACGAGTGCACGACTTAACGCAGCGTGCGCACCGGGCCCTTCAGGATCCAGTTCAACCGCTTGCCGGGCTGCTTCGATCGCCTGCTGACCGAGCTTTTCGGGTATCAGGCCGGCGTGATTTCTATGGATAACATAGGCCTCACTCAGCGTCGCATAGGCGTCTGCGTAATCCGGGTGGGTAGCTGTAAAGGCTTCCAGTCTATCGATTGTGGCTGCAATGGCCTTCCCGCCGGTCAGAGCATCCCGCAATCTCAACAGCTTGTCATAAGCGGCGGGATCTCGTCCGGTCCCGCCTTGCGGCCGGCCCATTAATGTCAGCTCCAGGGCCGCTACGACAGACGCGGCAATGTCATCTTGTACGGCAAAAATATCATCCAGCGTCCGGTCATAGTTTTGCGACCACAAGTGGAAGCCGTCCGCCACATTAATGAGCTGTACGGTGATGCGAATCCTGTTACCGGCACGTTGCACACTGCCTTCGAGTACAGTCGCAACACCCAACTGTTCACCAATCAGGCGCACGTCTTCATTCTTGCCCTTGAACTTGAACGCCGATGTCCGGGCGGCGACTTGTAATTCCTCAATCTGTGCCAGCATGTGTAGCAGGGTTTCTGCCAGCCCATCGGAAAAATACTCATTCTCCTGCACGCCACTCAAATTGACGAACGGCAAAACGGCGATTGATTTAGCCGACAGCCGTTGTCGATCCGCACTTGCGTTCATGGCCGAATCAGGCTGAGTCAACAGTGGTTCGGTCGCGGGATTATCTCGCAACCGCGACTCATAAACGAAATAAACCAGGCCAACGGCCAACAGGAAAATAATAACGAAGTCGAACTTTCGGCCGGATTGCGGTGCGGCGGACTGAGACCGGTCTATATCTTTCTCACGTTTCAGCCCATCCGGTGTCATTTCGAATGCCCAGGCGAAAAACAGGGCCAACGGGAAACCGAGGATAATCAGGGTTGCAAAAACCTTCATGACCCAAGCTGGCGCTTCGAAAGTCCCGAACAACAAGGAGCCGATCTCCGCCAGAAGCCAGCCGACCACCGCATATGCCGCCCCGACGCGGAACACATTGCGGCGCCTGAGCTCTTTATAGAGGCCTTTCATGACGCGGCATTATAGAGGAAAAGCCGGCGCAAATTGTTCGCTAGCCCTATCCTGTGCGTCGTTGGCGGCCGGGCGAACGATGGCGATGTCCGCCATGAGCATGCGCCGCGCCGGTTCTGAATTTCTTGCGCGAACCGTTGGCTCGGCCGGCAGGCCGTTGATTACGACCTTGCCGAATCGGTTCCGCCTTGATCCGCGGATCCGGCTCATAGCCGGGGATAATTTGCTTTTCGATCTTGCATTTCAGCAAGCGCTCGATATCGCCTAAGAGCTTGTGCTCATCGATGCAGACCAGCGATACGGCATGACCCTCCTGACCGGCTCGCGCCGTGCGCCCGATACGATGCACGTAGTCCTCGGGGACGTTGGGCAACTCGTAATTGACGACGTGTGGCAGCCGATCGATATCCAGACCGCGCGCGGCGATATCGGTCGCGACCAGCACCCGGACCACGCCGGCTTTGAAATCGGCGAGCGCACGGGTCCGCGCGGCTTGCGACTTGTTGCCGTGAATCGCCACGGACTTGAGCCCATCGCCTGATAACTGTTCGGCGAGACGGTTGGCGCCGTGCTTGGTGCGGGTGAAAACCAGCACCTGTCGCCAGTTCTCCGCGCCGATGCGGTGCGACAGCAGCTCGCGTTTGCGGCTGCGATCGACCGGGTGCACGATTTGGGTGACCAGCTCGACCGTCGTATTGCGCTGCGCGACCTGGATCTCGGTCGGTGCGTCTAACAAGTCGGCCGCGAGCCGCCTGATCTCTTTCGAGAACGTTGCAGAGAACAGCAGGTTCTGACGTTCCTTTGGCAGTTCTTTGAGAATCTTGCGTATGTCACGGATAAAGCCCATATCGAGCATGCGATCGGCCTCATCGAGTACCAGGATTTCGACTCCACCGAGATCGATCGTGCCCCTTTGCATGTGATCGAGCAGGCGACCGGGCGTGGCGACTACGATGTCGGCGCCCTTCTGCAGTTTGAAAATTTGGGTATTGATGCTGACGCCACCAAAAATCACCATTGCCTTGAATGGCAGGTGACGGCCATAGTCGCGCACGCTCTCGCTGACTTGCGCGGCGAGCTCACGGGTTGGCGTGAGAATAAGCGCACGCACGCGTCGCTTGCCGGATGGGGACTGCTGCAGCCGCTGCAACAGCGGCAAAGTGAAGCCGGCGGTCTTGCCGGTGCCCGTCTGGGCGCCGGCGAGAATATCCCGGCCTTCAAGGATTAAAGGTATGGCTTGCTGCTGGATCGGGGTTGCCTTGCTATAGCCTTGTTCCTCGACCGCACGCAGCAATTCGGCCGACAGGCCGAGTTGATTGAATAACATTGTGTTTGTACTCCAGGATCGCCTGACACGATGGCGGCATATGCCGCGCGTGGTTCGGTCCAGGCTTGATTATCAGGTAGCTCCGAAACCCGCGGAATTGCTGGGCTGGAGCGATTGGCGCAGACCGATGTGCGCCAGAACGCGGCGGACTATAACAGATGCCCAGCCAGATGGAAGGACTTTCTTGTCAGTCGAGGTTGGGCAAGCCCTGCAGTACCAGCAGGTAATAACTGACGAGGCCGACGATTTTTTCGTTTTCGACGACCGGCGCGTGGCTGATACCGAAATTATCGAACAATCGAGCGCAATAGCGGATATCCATATCTGGCCGCACAGTCAGGACCGGTTTGGCCATAACTTCATAGACATTCACACGTTCCGGTGCGCGATTTTTCGCGATTACCTTCTTGGCAATATCGGAGAACAGGAGCAACCCGTACTCGTCGTTCTCATCGCGACGTTTGACGATCAGGCTGGTCGCGCCGACTTTTTTCATTATCTTCAGCGCAGAAAGAACGTCGAGCTGGCCGTCAACCTCCGTCACATCCGTACGCATGCAATCTCGCACGGGGCCCCAGTTTTGAATGGTCATAGTTTTTCCTCCACAATTTCCCCGAGTTCTTCTGCCTGGTGCATTACGCCAACCGCGTCTTCGACATCGATGAGTACGGCGATGCCGGTACCCGGTTTGGCATCGAATTCACCGACTTCTCCAATGTGTTCGAGTATATGCCGGCTCAAATGCTCCTCGACCAGCAGTAGCAAAACATCGCGTTGAGTTGCCAGGGTCAGGCCGAAAAAGGTCTTGCTCTCCTTTATCCCTTCCCCTCGGGCGTTGGTAATGACCGTGCATCCTGTTGCACCCGCTTCACGCGCAGCTTCCATGATCTCATCCGTTTTTTTGTCTTCAACGAAGGCGACTATAAGTTTAAAGTGCATGATTGTTTTCCTGTTCAGGGTCTCGGTCATCCGGATCGGATTTGGAGACGCGGTTTTTCAAAACTGCAAGCTGGCCATATGCGAGGACCGAAATTATCGGAAAAAGGGCCGCAAAAGCCACCAGGCCGAAGCCGTCCAGCAACGGGCTGCGCCCCGGTATCGCCTCGGCAAGCCCGAGCCCGAGTGCCGTAACGATAGGAACCGTTACCGTAGACGTCGTCACACCACCGGAATCATACGCCAGCGGCACAATCATTTTCGGCGCCATCGCTGTTTGGATAATGACCACCAGGTACGCCGCGCCGATAAAGTAATGCAATGGCAAGCCCGTAATGATTCGAAAACAGCCGAGGCTCACCCCGACGCCGGCACCGATCGCCACGGCGACCCGCAGACCCCATACGCCGATGGCGCCGCCTGACACCATATTCGCTTTTATCGAAACGGCGATCAGTGCCGGTTCCGCAAGTGCCGTGCTGAATGCAATGGCGAGCGCGAACAAATAGACCCAGTAATAGTCCTGCCAGACGAGGGCCGACGCGCCTTGTCCTGCAACCGCTTGCAGGAACTCGGGGTCTGTCAGTTGCTTTGCCATCAGGCGACCCAATGGGAATAGCGTTTGCTCCAACCCGGCCAGAAACAGACCGAGCCCGACAACGACAAAAAGAAAACCGACCACAATCTGTTTCCGGTTTGGCATCGGCCCGCCGATGACCAGTCGCTGGAAGGCAAACAGGAATATTGCAATCGGCAACACATCGACAGCGCTGTTGGCAATGAACTCGATGCTGGAGACGATCAGATCCATTGAACGATTATTCCGTAGACCAGCACAAACAAAATCGGGGACAGGGAGGCGAACGCGATCAGGCCAAATCCATCGGTCATCGGATTACGCCCTTTGAGCGAACTCGCGAGGCCGACGCCGAGCGCCGTGACCAGCGGCACGGTTACCGTGGATGTCGTTACGCCACCGAAGTCATAGGCAACGCCGATGATGTCTTTGGGCGCAATCGTCGTCAGCAGGATGACCAGGAAGTATCCGCTGATAATCATGATCGGCAACGACCAGTTGGCCAATATTCGGACTACGCCCACGACCAGGGCGACACCGACGGCCAGCGCGACCGTCATCCGCAACCCCAGCGCGTAGCTATTCTGAGATTCGGCGGACCATACGATCGCTTCCGCCTCCGCTGCGACTTCCGCTGCCTCTGCGGCAACCGCAATCAACGCCGGTTCGGCGATGGTCGTGCCAAAGCCAAGGGCAAAAGCGAACAGGACCAGCCAGAACACGCTGCCTTTTTTTGCCAGTGCATGGGCGAGCCCTTCCCCAACCGGAAACAAGGCGAGCCGCAGCCCGAATATGAAGAAGGTGAGACCCGCAACGACAAGAAAACCGCCGGCAGCCAGCGACATCAGGCCCGCGGCGGGCGTGTGAAACACAAATAATTGAAATACGGTGATTACCAGGACGACCGGCAGGAGATCGCGCAGGCTGGAGATCGCATCCCTGGCCAGGGCAATCAGAGAGGCCTTCAACTTGGCTGCGCCTGTGCAAATGCTTGTTTTATAAGGTTAATAACCAAGAAAACACCTGATCCAGATCCCTTAACGATCTCCTCGACGGCAAAATCGAGCTGATGTGACAATATCATTGATTCAAGAACGACAGACCACGTATTTACCGAAATCCGCTGCGGGTCGCTTTTCTCGAATGCGGCATATCAATTCACCGGGTCGCTCATTATAATCGCCGCCTTTTCCGCCTCCCGCCACCGCATCCATGTTGAATCTCAAGCATCTCAGGAATATCGCCATTATCGCGCATGTCGACCATGGCAAGACCACGCTGGTCGACCAGTTGTTGCAACAGTCGGGCACCCTGGGGCCGCGCGCAGCCGTGCCCGACCGGGTAATGGACTCGAGCGATCTTGAACGGGAACGCGGCATTACGATCCTGGCGAAGAATACTTCGATTCGCTGGAACGACTACCTGATCAACATCGTCGACACACCGGGACACGCAGATTTTGGCGGCGAAGTGGAACGCGTCCTGTCCATGGTGGACAGCGTACTGCTGCTCGTCGACGCGGTAGAAGGGCCGATGCCGCAAACGCGCTTCGTCACGCAAAAAGCATTTGCCAGCGGTCTCAAGCCCATCGTGGTCATCAACAAGATCGACCGCGACGGGGCACGGCCCGACTGGGTGCTGGATCAGACCTTCGATCTTTTCGATCGTCTTGGTGCAACCGATGAGCAACTCGATTTTCCGGTCATTTACGCATCCGCTCTTCACGGTTACGCGTCACTGGATTCAACGGTACGCCAGGGAGACATGGATCCGTTGCTTACCGCGATTGTCGAACACGTATCTGCTCCGCAAGTAGACCGCGATGGATCTTTGCAACTCCAGGTTTCCAGTCTCGATTATGACGCCTACGTGGGCGTCCTGGGCATCGGGCGCGTGCAACGCGGCAGCATTCAGGCCAACTCCACTGTTTGCGTAGTGGCTCCCGATGGGTCCGTCCGCAAGGCGCGGATTCTCGAACTGCATGCCTTCCACGGTCTCGAGAGGGAGAAAATTCAGCATGCGGATGCCGGCAATATCATCGTTTTCAGCGGCATCGATCGACTCAATATCTCCGATACCTTGTGCGCAGTGGATCACCCCGATCCGCTCCCCGCACTGGCGGTCGACGAGCCGACCATCAGCATGACCTTCCAGGTCAACAAGTCGCCGTTTGCCGGGCAGGACGGCAAATTCCTGACCAGCCGGCAGATCAAGGAGCGGCTCGAGCAGGAACTCAAACACAATGTGGCGTTGCGCGTGGATGAAACCGACGACCCGGACAAGTTTCGGGTGTCCGGGCGTGGCGAGTTGCACTTGTCAATACTCATCGAAACCATGCGCCGGGAGGGCTATGAACTGTCGGTGTCGAGACCGGAGGTCATCGTTCACGAAGAAGACGGCGTCAAACTCGAGCCCTGGGAGAATCTCAGCGTCGATTTTGCAGAAGCGTACCAGGGCGCCGTCATGACCCGCCTGGCAAGTCGCAAAGGCGAACTTCTCAGCATGAACCCGGATGGGAAGGGGCGGGTACGGCTCGATTACCGCATCCCGACCCGTGGGCTGATCGGCTTTCGAACCGAATATTTGACCGCAACATCCGGAACCGGGCTGCTCTACCATGTTTTCGACAAGTATGACCGGCAAGTGCCGGGGACGATCGGGCAACGCAACAACGGCGTGCTGGTCTCGATGGTCGCCGGCAAGGCGCTGGCCTATTCGCTGTTCAATCTCCAGGAACGCGGGAGCCTGTTTTTGGGTCACGGCGCCGCGGTTTACGAAGGCATGATCGTCGGCATCCACAGTCGTGGCAACGACCTGGTGGTAAACCCGACCAAGGCCAAGCAACTAACCAACATACGCGCGGCTGGAAGCGACGAGAATATCGTGCTTACCCCGCCGATTCGTTATTCACTGGAGCAGGCGCTGGAGTTCATCGACGATGATGAACTGCTCGAGGTAACGCCAAAAAATATACGCTTGCGAAAAAAATTATTGAAAGAGACCGATCGCAAACGCGCGTCCAGAGCCTCGGCGCCGAAGCAAATTTGACAGCAAGCAGGCAAGATCGCAAAGTGAATTGATCCGGGGATGCAGAGGGGCGTGTCGATGTTCCAGCGTATGATCATTTCGCTGATTGGTATCATCGCCAACACTTTCTTTCGCCGGATCGATGTGGTCGGCATCGAGAATGTGCCCGCCGACGGACCGGTAATTTTTGCCGGCAACCACCCGAACGCCCTGATGGACGGTTTCCTGCTTATCGCGAAGTGCGGCCGGTGGCCGCTGCACTTTATGGGAAACGCCAAGCTCTGGGAATATCGGCTGCTCGCGCCGGTCCTGAATGCGCTCGGCGCCGTGCCGGTTTACCGTCGTGAGGAGCATGCAGGCGAGGTCGATAACTCGCAGGCATTTGAAAGGCTATACAAAGTTATCGAGTCCGGCAATTGCATGGGCATATTTCCGGAGGGCATCAGCCATGCCGAGTCACAGCTGGTCAAGCTGAAAACCGGTACCGCGCGCATCGCGCTTTCCGTAACTGCCCGCGGCAAGGCAAATGTCAAAATTATTCCCTGTGGGCTGAATTATATTAACCGCCACCGTTTCAGGAGCCAGGTGCTGATCGAGTTTGGCGAGCCGATCGTCATCGACGATCAATGGGTCAGGGAATACAACCAGGATGAACAGGGAACGGTCAGGAAATTGACCGGGCACCTCGCCGAGGCGTTGACCATCGTTACCCTGAATGCGCCGGATTGGCACACATTGCGTTTCATACAAACGGCCAGACGTTTATACAAGCCGGCATCGGCAGACCTTCGCCCGGGGGAATATATAGCGTTGAACCGGCGCTTTGTCGATGGCTATCTGAAGGCGGCAGACGATCCGGAGATGCAGGCGTTTCGCGACGAGCTGGAAAACTACCAGGCGCGGCTGGACATGCTCGGTCTTAAAGACTTTCAATTACGCCAGCCGATGACGCTGGCCCGGGCGTTTCGCAAAGTGATGCTCCGTAGCCTGACCATGCTCACCTTATTGCCGCTGGCGATACCCGGCGCACTTTTACATTTGCCGGTCGGCTGGATAGCGGCCACGGTCGGTGAACGCTTTAGCTATGAAATGGACGATATCGCAACCTTGAAGGTATTTTCGACGATTTTGCTGTTGCCGCTTTTATATTTGATCATCGCGGTAGTCGTCGGCATCAACTTCGGGTTCTGGTGGGCATTCGCCGCGGTTGTCGCACTGACCTTCAGTTTCTTTGCCTCGGTACGCTTGATAGAGGCGGAGGTGGGCCTGTTGGTATCGATGCTGTCGGTACTCAGGTTGACGCGCCTGGGAAGTGAAATCGATGATTTGCGCGCGACACGCGCCATCCTGGTCAGGAAAATCAGAGCGCTGGCGGATCGCCTCGCCGATCCGGATATGCCGCGGCTTTTTACAGCCAGGGATTTCGGTCAAACCGACGACAAATAACGACATCGGAGCATCGACCGACAGCATGATTCTGCTGATTCATTATTGATGCCGGTCAGGCCATCTCGGTACACTATTGCCATTCGAGGATCAGCGGGTGTAGTTCAAAGGCAGAACATCAGCTTCCCAAGCTGAGAATGTGGGTTCGATTCCCATCACCCGCTCTAGTAATCATCCTCGGTCAACTTGCAATCGAAAATATATCGCTGGTTATGGCGCCGGATAATGCTCGGCAATTATCGCGTCGAGGCTCTTGCGTATTTCGGCGGCCCAGTATGGCGCCCGGTATGCGGCCTTGCGTTTGTGGCTTGCCGGTTTACCGAGTTCC
>JAZFYI010000151.1:0-6823 GCA_036443455.1 Gammaproteobacteria bacterium | reverse complement strand
TTTGTCGCGCTCGGTGATGACCTGGGCAACGGCAGCTGGAGCCTCAGGATCCAGTTCAAACCGCTGGTTCGATTTATCTGGCTGGGCGCACTGGTGATGGCATTTGGCGGCTTGCTGTCGATCAGCGATTCCCGTTACCGGAAAAAAAGAAAAGCCGAAGCATCGGCGCCTGAATTGGCCGCAGGAGCCGCCCCATGATTCGTTTCTTCGCGCCCATCATCATTCTCGCGATACTGGTGGGCTTTTTCTTTATCGGCTTGTACAAAGACCCGAGCATCGTGCCCTCACCATTGATAGGGAAGTCTGCCCCGGCGTATGAACTCCCCTTGTTGCTAAAGCCGGGTGAGACCCTGGGCACGGAAAAATTGCTGGGACAGGTTTATCTGCTCAATATCTGGGGCACCTGGTGTTTTGCCTGTCGCGCGGAACATGATGTGTTGCTGGAAATCGAGCGTCAGAACATAGTGCCGATTTACGGTTTCAACTGGAAAGACGACCCCCACCTGGCCCGGCAATGGCTGGCGGAACTGGGTAACCCTTATGTCGCGTCGATGGTCGATACGGTAGGCCGGGTCGGCATTGACTGGGGCGTTTACGGCGCGCCCGAGACCTTCCTGGTTGACCAAAACGGCATCATAATCCACAAGTTGATTGCACCGATGACCATGCAAATCTGGCATGAGGATTTCCTGCCGCTGATTCAACTACTCAAGGCGGCGCAGCCATGAAAAAAATGATCGCCGTTTTGTTGTTGCTGCCGTTGGTATCGTTTGCCGTCGATAACAGCGAGGCCATGGATGACCCCGAGTTACAGGCGCGCTACGAAACGCTGACCCGCGAATTGCGCTGCCTGGTTTGCCAGAACACACCGATCTCCGACTCGAATGCACCGCTGGCACAGGACCTGCGCCGGCAGGTCCGGGAAATGCTGTTGTCCGGCGCCAGCGATTCGGAAATCTATAGCTTCATGACGGACCGTTATGGAGACTTTGTTTTGTACCGGCCGCCTTTTGCAAAGCGTACCTGGCTGTTGTGGCTGGCTCCCGGGATTTTGCTGTTGTTCGGAGGTGCCGTGCTGGCGCGGATACTTCGGCAAAGAGCGGCGATGCCCATCGATGATGATGACGAAGACGAGGAAGCGATCGAATGAGTCTGTTCTGGATTTTCGCAACGGCCTTGCTGCTGGCGGTCTTTGTACTCGCTTTTGTGCCGCTGAGCCGAGTGAAGGAAAACGGTGCGCGCTGGACGATGCTGGCCATTGTTCTGATCGTGCCGCTGGCCGCGATATTGTTGTACCAGGCGTTTTCCAATTACATTCCCCAGGCCGCCCATGCCAGCGTCGATCCGGTCGAGGAGATGGTTGCCAGGCTGGAATCACGGCTTGCCCGAGAAGGCGGCGACGCGGACGAATGGTTAATGCTGGGTCGTTCCTACGCGATTATGGGGAGATTTCAGGACGCCGTAGAGGTGTACGCCCGGGTCAATGAAATGACCAATGGCGAAGACCCCGCCATCATGATCGCTTATGCCGAGTCGCTGGCCTATGCGGATCGTGATTCGCTGCGAAACCTGGGAGCCGAGTTGCTGGACAAAGCGCTCGCGCTTCAGCCGTTGGACCCCCGCGGTCTGTGGTGGGGCGGAGTATCGGCGATGGAAAGGGGCGACGATGAGCTGGCTACCCAACGCTGGCAATCTTTGTTAAAACTCGACCCACCGGAAGCGCTGGCGAAAACCGTACGGGAGCAATTGTCCCTGATCGGTGTTGAGATCCCCGCAGCCGCTCAAGCGCAAGGCGTCAACATTCCAGTTGAGATCGAAATCTCCACAGAACTGGCGCAGCGGGTCAATCCCAACATGGTTTTATTCCTGTTTGCGCGTACACCAGGCACGGCGGGGCCACCGCTTGCGGTAGTCAGGCATGTTGCCGGAGAATTGCCATTAAGTGTTAATCTGGGCCAGGACAATGTCATGCTTGCCAACACGGTGTTGGCAGACCATGATGAATTGCAGTTGGTCGCCCGCATCTCGCAATCGGGCAGTCCGGGCGCCCAGCCGGGGGATCTTTTTGGCGAGGTTCTTTATCGCACGGGCTCCGGCGCTGTCGATTTGTTGATCGACCAGGTGGTACCCTGACAAGAGGTAGCGCCACGATAAGCAAACAGCAGCGGAAACGACAAAATGAGCGACGTAAGACTGACTTTCAACAGCATGCCATCGATAGTGGCTGTTTACCCGAAGATGTTCATGGGATCGAAGCCCGCGCTGGTCCCGGACGGAGCTTCCGTTCCGACCATCGAGGCACGCATGGATATAGTCTCGATCCGGCCCGACAAAATTGCCGCTTACAGCAAGGTCTGTGGGTTCCAGGATAGTGATTACTTGCCGATTACCTATCCGCACGTGCTGGCCACGCCGCTGCATCTCCAGATACTCTCGCATGAAGCGTTTCCTGCACGCGTCATGGGCATGGTGCATATCGAAAATACCATTACCTGTTATGGCCCAATTCCCAACCAGGAAATCCTCAGCATCCGGTGCTTTATTGAAGGCCATCAGGAAACCGACGCGGGCCAGGTGTTCGCGATGAATACCGTGGTCAGTACGCGCGACTCCGTGGTCTGGGAAGAGGTCAGCACCTTTCTTGCCCGCCGCAGAGGGGCAAGAAAATCCGGTCTCACCAGAAAAAAACCCGGCGATACGGTTGCCGATTTCGACAAGCCGGGCACGACCAGCAGCGGCTGGAATGCACCCGCCGGTATCGGACGGCAATACGCGATGGTTTCGGGTGACTTCAACCCGATTCACCTGAGCAGCCCGACTGCTCGCTTGCTGGGCTTCCGGGCGGCGATCGCCCACGGCATGTGGTCGCTGGCCAGATCGCTGGCTGAAATCGGCGAGGCGTCACTCGGGCCGCAGGTTCGGGTTAGCAGCAACTTCAAGACGCCGATCCTGTTACCAGCGTGGGTCACTTTTCTCAGCCGGTCGAGCGAGCAGGGCACGCACTTCCTGCTGGCCGACCATGCCGGCCAAAAGCCGCACCTGGGTGGTCTTTGCGAGAAACTCTGACGCCGGCCCGCCAGGCTCCTGACCGGGACGGGTGGTGAAATATGCGGGTTGAGGCGAGCAATCTGCGCAAGCGGTTGTTTATAATGGAATTCCGGTTTTGACCTGATGCATGGACTGGAATCCCGTTGCCAACCCGATTTCTCAGACTGCAAAATCTGCTGAACAGTAATGAACGCTTGTTCTGGTTTTTGCATTCGCTTGGCTGGCTGGCTTACGCCGTGGCGAATGTACTCGGCGCGCTGGCGCTGGAACGGCCGGTATCTTACAACCTGGTCATCCTGACCAGCACAGTCAGCGGATTTGCCCTTTCGCTGCCGCTGCGTTACTGGAACCGTTTTCTGTGGACCAGGCCACCGGTCTGGCAGGTGGTTGGCGCGATAGGGATGTCCTTCCTGCTGGCTTTGCCATGGACGTGGCTGCGCAACGAGTTTCTCTGGTTTACGTACAAAATCTGGTATGAGCCGCAATCGCTTGGCGATTACATCAGCGGCGTTACCGGCTCCAGCTACGTGTTGCTTTGCTGGAGCGGCTTGTATTTCGGGATCAAGTATTACCAGGTACTGCAACTGCAAATAAGACGCTCCCTGAAATCGGCCGCAGCCGCGCACGAAGCGCAGCTAAAAATGCTGCGTTACCAGCTCAACCCGCACTTTCTGTTCAATACGCTCAATTCGATATCCACGCTGATACTCGAAAAACAGATCGTGGCCGCCAACCAGTCGGTTACCCGCCTGAGCGAGTTTCTGAGGTATACGCTGGATAACGACCCGATGAAAAAGGTCACGCTTGCACAGGAGATCCATGCGCTCGATCTATACCTGAGCATCGAAAAAGTCCGTTTCAACGAAAGGCTGCGGCTCAATTACGAGGTGGCAAGAGAAACGGAAGATGCACTGGTACCCAGCCTGATACTTCAGCCGCTGATCGAAAACGCACTCAAATATGCGATAGCACCGAGGGTTGACGGGGGTTCCATTGGTGTAAGAACCCGACTCGAAGGACAAACAGTGGTTATTATCGTCGAAGACGATGGCCCCGGTATCGATATGGAAAAGACAAAGACCGATGGCGAACGCGATGGCGTCGGCCTGGCCAACACCCGGGAACGCCTGAACCAGATTTATGGAACCGACCACTATTTCGAGTGCCGTAACCGTGAATCGAGCGGTCTGAAGATTACGATTTCCATACCATTGGAAACTGATTTGCCGACAGGATGATGAGATGAATATCAAAACACTGCTGGTCGATGACGAGGACCTTGCCCGGCGGGGCCTGAAGATCAGGTTGAAAGATGCAGCGGATATAGAAATTATTGGCGAAGCGGCGCATGGCGAAGAGGCCCTGCGGATGGTCGATGAGCTCAAACCCGACTTGATGTTTCTGGATATCCAGATGCCGGGGATGAACGGCTTCGACGTTCTGAAAACACTCGCTTGCAAACGCATGCCGATGATCGTGTTCGTTACCGCATATGATGAATATGCGGTTCGTGCTTTTGACGCCCACGCAATCGATTACCTGCTAAAACCCATCGATGAAAACCGCCTCGAAGAGGCCTTGTCGCATATTCGCAAGCAATGGGAACAACGCGAGGCGGTGCAGCACCGCACCCGCCTGCTCGAGATCGTTGCGGAAATGTCCGGCGAGGACAGCGTCAGCCTTGATGAAATCATCGAAAAAGGCCGCGACGCAGTCGGTCAGAAATACCTCAGTAAATTGCCGATCAAGGACGGGCGCATCACCGTGCGAGTCGAAGTCACGGATATCGGCTGGATCGATGCAGCCGGCGATTACATGTGCGTGCATGTCAATGGCGTTACCCACATTCTTCGGGGAACCATGAAAAAGCTCGAAGATTGCCTTGACCCGAATATTTTTCAGCGTATTCACCGTTCTACGATCGTCAATATCAACTGCGTCAAGGAAGTGCGCTCGCACATGAACGGCGAGTATTTCTTGTCCCTGGAAAATGGCGTCGAGTTAAAACTGTCGCGGCACTACAAGGAAAAAATTAAATATTTCGTCGGCGCCTGAGCTTCAGCCATAGCAACGGCAAAGCAAAGTAACCAGAACAGGAGGTTCAGCCTTATGGCTGACCGACTCAACCGATTATTGAATTTCAAACGCGGCGAGTTCCCGCTGGCCTTGTTATCGGCCGCATTCTTTTTCTGCCTGCTCTGTGGTTACTTTTTTCTGCGCCCGGTCCGTGAGGCCATGGGCGTGTCCCGTGGCATGGACGAGCTTCGCTGGCTTTTTATTGTAACCTCGATTTCGGCGCTGGTTTTCGTGGTCGCTTTCGGCGGAATTGTCAGCCGGTTGAACCGGCGGCGATTCATTCCCATTGCCTATTTTTTTATCATCGTCTGCCTGCTGATCTTCGCCAGCTTGCTGGTGTTCGATGGCGCAACCGGTGGCGGGTTGATCGGTTCCGACGCCCAGACGAGCACATCGAGGATCGTCGGTTATACCTTCTATGTCTGGCTCAGCGTCATCAATCTTTTCGCGACCAGCATATTCTGGGCCTTCATGGTCGATATATTCGATGTCGATCAGGGCAAGCGCCTGTTCCCGTTTATCGGCATAGGCGGCACGCTGGGTGGTCTGGCAGGTGGTTTTGCAACGCGGCACATTGCCGGCATGACCGACTCGGTGTTTCTGCCGGCCGGGTTGATGCTGTCCGGTGCGACGCTGTTCGCCGTGGCTATCCTGATCATGCTGGCATTGGACCGTGCCGCGATTCGCTCCAGCCATTCAAAGCTCGGAACCTCGGCCGGCCTGGAGGAGACCGGGCCGGTCGCGCGCGCAAAGATCGGTGGTAACGCGATGGACGGATTGGTCGCGGTTTTCAAATCCCCCTATCTGCTGGGGATCGGCGGTTATATCGTCATGATGGCGATTTCGAACACGTTGATTTACTTCACCCAGGCCAACCTGGTGCTCAATGAATCCGATAATTTCAGCGAGTTTATTTCGAATTTCGCATTGTTCGATGTGCTGGCACAGACCGCTACCTTGTTTACCCAGATTTTTGTCACGACGCACTTGATTCGCAAACTCGGTGTGGGTTTCACGCTGGCCATACTGCCCCTGGTGACCACTGCGGGGTTCGCGGTACTCGCCGTTTGGCCAACCCTCGGCGTCATGGCGATATTCCAGGCCCTGCACCGGGCAACGCGGTATGCGGTATCGCGCCCGGCACGCGAGACCCTGTTCAGCGTCGTCCCCGCATCCGAAAAGTACAAGGCCAAACCCATCATCGATGTATTCCTCTACCGCGGCGGCGATGTTGCCGGCGCCGGTATCGATGGATTGTTCAGAACGCTTGGGCTGAGCCTGTCGTGGCTGGCCGCGGCGATCGTGCCCATCGCCGGCGCCTGGGGGGTGCTGTCTTTTGCGCTGGGCCGAACTCAGGGATACAAAGCCGGTCTGTTACAAAGTGCGGGCGATGGCACGGACGAGGAGGGCAGGACAGATGTTCAGGGTTGACCCGCATAATTCACCAAGGCGGTGGCCGCCGGGTGTAAACTGCGGAATGTCCAGGCATTTTTGGGTATTGGTACATTGATGGCTGATTACATATCGTACGCCGGCGTCCACCTATCGCGGCCCTGGCTGGTTCTCGGACGACTGAGCTTGGTCTTCACTCAACCCATAGTTACCACTATGGGTTTCGCTCCAGACCTGCCCTCAGTCGCCCGAGTCCTCACCCAGAATCCGCGATCCTTGGTGAATTATGCGGGTTAACCGCAGGGAA
>JAZFYI010000150.1:0-4776 GCA_036443455.1 Gammaproteobacteria bacterium | reverse complement strand
GTATTTCGGCTGGTTTGCGCTGGCCTTTCTTTTGCTGCAGGCACCGGTGGCCTGGTTTCAGCTGACCGGCGCCAACTACGTTGAGCATTACGGCCTGCTCCGGGAAAAGCTGCCCGATGGAAAATATGCAGCGTGTCAGCCGAAGCATTCCTGGAATGCCAACCACGTGGCTTCGAACATCTTGTTATTTCACCTCGAACGTCACTCCGACCATCACTACCACGCCTCGAGAAGATATCAGGCCCTGAGGCATTTCGATGATGCCCCGCAACTGCCATCGGGTTATTTCGGCATGTTCCTGCTTGCCTATGTGCCCTTCCTGTGGCGCAAAGTGATAGACCCGAAGACCCTTGCCCTGGTCGATGGCGATCTTGGCAAGCTCAATGTCGATCCGGCGGTTTACCGGAAGGGGTAGCGGGGTTTCGGGCAGCGCCATGATGGCCAGGCGCCGGCGACTGGGCTCCCGGCCGGTCGGTCTCAGTCGTTGTCCGAATAACCGAAAGCGGTCAGATACACGGCGAGCAACGGCGTTATCTCCTGTACCGGTTTCCGGTAGTTCTGCCACCGGTTCTGCGCAGACCGGTAGACGGGTTTGCCAATCGCGTGGTAACTCGGGGTACTCAGGTAATCAGACCCGGCGTTCTCGTGGAAACGGGCGACATCCTCGGCCCAGTCCAGGCCGAGGAACTCGACTAACTGTCGCGCAGACGATGCGAAGTTCTCGACCAGGTTCTCGTAGCGTGATTCAAAAAACCCGGGCAAATCATTCTGGCAAATCTCCAGCCACGGATTCATGACTTTGCCGTACAACGCGGCCGCATCGCCCAGGCTTGCGAAATGAACCATTGCCGGGTTGGGCTTGAACGATTGCATGAATGCGCTGAGACAGGCATCGCGTGGATCGCGCAACGCCACAATAATTTTTGCCTGCGGAAACACCTGCCGGATAAAACCGATCCGGGTGATGTTCAGCGGAAGTTTATCGAGGAACACCGTTTCCGGCCCCGACCCGGCAATGTCCGTTCCGGCCATTCGCCAATACTCATCGGCAAGAACCTTGCGCTGGTCTGCCGTTAATGAGCCGGGTTGCAGATCGAGGCTGGACTCGGCGAATTGCATCAGGCGAGGCACCAGTGGCTGTTCGTCGCTCGTACCGATCGCCGGGTGCGCATCCAGTATCCTCGCCGTCAGTGTAGTCCCGGATCGCGGGAAGCCGACCAGGAAAGCGGGCGCTCTTTTTTTCTGGGCTGACGCGTCCAGGGCCGCAGTCTTATCCGGTCGGGGCCATCGCGTACTCGCATCGACCTGCTCGAGATAAACTTGCTTGTCGGGCACACGCTGCCAGCTTTTGAGCAACGATTCCTGCCCCTGTACGAAAAACCCGAACGCCTCGTCGTAGCGTTGCAGCCTGTCCAGGCATTGAGCCAGCTCCAGCGAGACCTCGCCTTTCTCCTGATCGCTTTGCGTGCTGGTCAGCAACGCCCGGCAGCGCGCTTCCGCCGATTCAAAGTCGTCGTCACGGCGATCGAGCACGGCAAGGACCAGGCCGGCTTTACGCTGGTTCGGATCGACTTCAAGTGCACGTTCCGCGGCATCCCTTGCCTCGACGACCTGGTTGCCGCGCTCCAGTGTCGCGGCGAGTTCCGCCAGGGCGTTAGCATGTTGCGGATCCGACTCCACCGCCTGGCGGTGTGCATCCAGCGCCTCTTCAAACCTGCCCAGCCCCTGGCAGGCCAGCCCCATGTTGTTCCACGCATCGGCGTAGGACGGCTGCAGCGCAACCGCGCGCGAAAAGCTTTCGATTGCTTTCTCGCCATGACCGGTCGCCTGCAGCGAGACGCCAAGATTGTTATGCGCGTCGGCCAGTTGCGGGTCGGCATCCAGTGCTTTGCGGAAATCACGGACCGCTTCGTCATGGCGCCCCAGTTGCGCGAGTATGTACCCGCGCCGGTCAAAAGTTGCGGCGGCCGGTTTCAAACGTATCGCCTGGGTGGAGTATTCCAGCGCTTTTTCGGCCTCCCCCCTGCCGACCAGCGTAACGCTCAGGTTTTCCAGTGCCGTCGCCGAGTCAGGCGCCAGTGCCAGCGCCTTGCGCAGACAATGCTCGGCCTGCTCGAGTTCGCCGAGCCGGCCGCCCAGCGTCCCCGCGGTGATCCAGAGCCTGGCGTTATCGGGTTGCAGATCACAGGCCTCGCGGGTCAATTGAAATGCCTTTCGATAATCGCCGGAATCCATTGCCCGGGACGCATCCTGTAGTACATGGCTGATTTTTTCTGTTTCGTCCATTTCCTGAAACCCGGGCCCGAATTTGCAGGCCGCGGCGGCAACAAGTATAGCAATCGCTGCAGACGAAGGCCGGGGAATAGTAGAATGTGATGTCGCTTTGATGGAGATGAATAATGGCCCGACCGGCTGAGCCGCAGACCAGTTCCTCGGTCCTGATGATCCGGCCGGTTCGTTTTCAGTCCAACCCGCAAACCGCCCAAAGCAACCGCTTCCAGCAACAGGATCATTCGTCCAGCGACGACGGCATCCACGAGACGGCGCTGGCCGAGTTCGAGAATTTTGTGGCAACGCTCGAGGCTGTCGGCATCGATGTTGTGGTCTATGACGATACGCCGGAACCACATACGCCGGATTCCATTTTTCCAAATAACTGGTTGAGCATGCACGCCGATGGAACCGCCGTTCTTTACCCGATGATGGCAAGCAATCGCAGGCCGGAGCGGCGTGCGGATATCCTGGGCGCTTTGGCTTCGGATCATGGGTTCAGGATAGAGCAAACCGTTGACCTGAGTTCGTTCGAGGCCGAGGAGAAATACCTTGAGAGCACCGGCAGCATCGTTCTCGATCGCGCAAACCATATTGCCTATGCGTGCCTGTCGGCGCGCACCGATGTGGACCTTTTGGGTGAATTCGCCCGCCGGATGGACTATGAGCTGGTGGTGTTCGATGCCACCGGCGAGGATGGCGCCGCGATCTACCACACCAATGTCATGCTGTGTATAGGCGTGGATTTCGCGGTCATTTGCTCCGTATCGATAAAGGAAGAACAACGCCGGGCAGTCCTGGACAGGCTGCGTGGCACCGGTCACGAAGTGGTTGATATCAGTCATGCACAAATGGCCCGCTTTGCCGGCAATATGCTCGAGCTGAAATCCGCCAACGGCGGACGCATACTGGCGATGTCCAGTCAGGCGCTGAACAGCCTGACGGCGGAGCAACGCAAGACCCTGTCGAGCCGGGCCCATATCGTTGCGGCATCCATCGACAGCATTGAGAAAAGTTCGGGCGGCAGCGTGCGCTGTATGCTCGCGGAAATTCATTTACCAAGGAAACCGGGGAGCCAGGACAGTGAATGAGCCTTGCCTGCAGGAAAAATATGCACCAGACAACGAGTGCTTCGGTTGCGGTCCGGCCAACAGGAAGGGACTGCGCATCCGCAGTTTTCCAAGCGGCGATGAAGTGATTGCCGAGTGGATGCCCCAGGCGCACCACGAGGCGTTTCCCGGCATGCTGAACGGCGGCATTATCGGCTCCCTGCTCGACTGTCACTGCAACTGGATGGCCTGCTGGTTCCTGATGAAGCAAAGCGGCGCGGACAAACCGCCGTGCACGGTGACCGCGGATTATTCGATTCGATTGCTCAGACCGACGCCTTCAAACGGGCCGGTCTCGTTGCGCGCCTGGGTCGTGGAATCCGATGGCAACAAGGTGGTGGTCGATGGTGAACTCAGCGTCGATGGAAAGGTTTGCGACACTTGCCGGGGCACCTTTGTTGCGGTAAGCGAAGGACACCCAGCCTATCACCGCTGGTAGTCCCTGGAGCACAATATTCGCCGGCGCAGCCTGTCGTCGAATGGGGTAATATCGCGCCTTCTTTTATTGGGGATTCCGCCCGAATGGCCAAAGACAAAATACTCATGTGCGCGCCGGATTTCTTCGCCGTGGATTACGCAATAAATCCGTGGATGGATGGCAATGAAGGGAACCTGTCGCTGGACTTGGCGAAACAACAATGGGAGCGGCTGCGCGATACCATCGCAGTACATGCCGACGTGTTATTGATTGAGCCTCAGGCCGACGTGCCCGATATGGTTTTTACGGCCAACGCCGGCACCGTACTGGGTGAGAAAGCCATGGCCAGCCATTTCCTGCCGATGGAAAGACGGGCGGAGGAAAAGCACTTCAAGCGATGGTTCAGCGAGCATGGGTTCGAGTTATATCCGCTCGATGAAAAAATCGGTTTCGAGGGCGCCGGAGATTCGCTTTTCGACCGGGGTGGCGATTGGCTCTGGGCCGGATACGGCTTTCGCACGGAGATCGAAGCGCATCCCCATCTCGAAAAATTCTTTGCAAAAGAGGTCGTTTCGATCCGGCTCGTAGATCCGCGTTTTTATCATATCGATACCTGTTTTTGCCCGTTGAACGACGGCTGGCTGATGTACTATCCACCGGCGTTCGATGAGGAATCACAGAAAAAAATCACGGCGCGCGTAGCGGGCGACAAACGCATCGCAGTCAGTGACGAGGATGCGGGCCGCTTTGCCTGTAATTCAGTCAACATCGAAGACAAGGTGATCATGAACCGGGTTTCTTCAGGCTTGAAAAGAGACCTGGCCAAGGCGGGTTTCGAAGTGATCGAAGCGTCGTTGACGGAGTTTCTGAAGGCGGGCGGTTCCGCCAAGTGCCTGACGTTGAAACTGACCGAGCCGCCTGCGTGAAGTCAGCTATGCATTACAGGATCGGGGCGGCACGGCCGAACGCGCATCTGTT
>JAZFYI010000149.1:0-5083 GCA_036443455.1 Gammaproteobacteria bacterium | reverse complement strand
TCGTAAGTGATCACGCTTTCGAGGTTGAGCATGTGCCTTATCGCCGACATCTCGGCGCTGATGCCCGCGCCACCGAGCATGTCTCGCGCATCGCGGGCGATATCGAGGGCCATGCGCACATTGTTCCACTTGGCCAGCGATACCTGTGCAGGCACCATTTTGCCGGCATCTTTCAAACGCCCGAGTTGCAGCGAAATTAATTGCGCGCTGGTAATACGCCGAGCCATGTCGGCGAGACGCAGTTGTATGATCTGTGTCTGGTTGACCGGTTTGCCAAACAGGATGCGGGTCTCGGTGTAATCCAGCACTTCCCGCAGGCAGGCCTGGGCCGCTCCGATCACACCCCAGGTGATGCCATAACGCGCCTGGGTCAGGCAGCTAAGTGGGCCCTTGAGACCTTTCGCGCCAGGCAACAGGTTGGCATCGGGAACCCGGACATTGTCGAAAAACAGGCTGGAGGTCACCGATGCACGCAGCGAAAACTTGTGTTTGATTTCTTCGGCGGAGAATCCTTCCATGTCCTTTTCGACGATAAATCCGCGGATGCCGTCTTTGGTATCCGCCCAGACCACGGCGACATCGGCCACATTGCCGTTGGTGATCCACATCTTGGAGCCGTTCAGGATCCAGTGATCGCCGTCTTTTTTAGCGGTCGTTTTCATGTTCGACGGGTCCGATCCGCCATGCGCCTCGGTCAGCCCGAAACAGCCGATCGCATCGGCCCGCGCCAGTGGTGGCAGCCACCGCTGTTTTTGCTCCTCGCTGCCAAAGGCATGGATCGGGTACATGACCAGGCTGCTTTGCACCGAGGCAAAGGAGCGCAGTCCGCTGTCGCCGCGCTCGAGCTCCTGGCAGATCAGGCCATAACAAATCGCATTCAGGCCGGCGCAGTCATAACCTTCGAGCGAGCTGCCCAACAGACCCATGCCCGCCATTTCCGGAACCAGTTCGTCGGGGAAGCGATGCTCGTCAAAGCACTTGCCGATGATCGGCAAAACCTTTTCGTCGACAAAACGGCCGACGCTGTCCTGCACCAGCTGCTCGTCCTCTGACAGCTGGTCGCGAATGTTGTACAAATCCAGGGGATTTAGGGCCACGGTGAACTCCTGCCTTGCAAGGCGCGCAATAATACCGCATTTGCCGGGGCATTGAAGCGCCAGCCCGGCTTCGGCCGGCGCTTTTTTATAGGCCCGGCAAAGCATAAGCTGTAGGCAGTCGATAGCGGAGACCCCAATGAAAATCCCCGAAATACTGGTCATTGAATCGGTACAGAAACCCGGCAGCCTGGCCAGCATCTTGCAGGTCATTGCCGACGATGGCCTGGTCGTGGAACACCTGCAGTCGTTGCGCCGCGAGCAGGGCAAAACGGTCTGGGAAATCACGCTGGAAATGGATGAGGAGACCGATCGCAGCCTGTTCCAGAAAATCGACGCATTGCCCAACGCCCGCTTTCTCGGCAAGTCGGATCGTGTCTTCGATCGTCATATCGGCGGAAAAATAGAGACCCGGTCGCGGGTCCGCATATCGTCGCTGCAAATCCTGCGCGACATTTACACACCGGGTGTGGCCCGCGTCTGCCTGGCGATACGGGATGATCCGGAGAAGGCGCGGCTGTATACCAATATCCACAAGACAGTTGCGGTCGTGACCAACGGCACCGCGATACTCGGTCTGGGCGATATCGGGCCGGTGGCGGGGATGCCGGTCATGGAGGGAAAGGCCGCGTTGTTCGCGGAATTGGCGGGCCTGTCGGCGGTGCCGATATTGCTCGACAGCAAGGACCCGCAGAAAATCGTGGATGCCATCGAGGCCATAGCGCCATCGTTCGGAGCCATCCAACTGGAGGATATCAAGGCGCCCGAGTGCTTTGAGATTGAGGAACAATTAAAACAAAGACTGGACATCCCGGTCCTGCATGACGATCAGCATGGCACCGCGGTCGTGGCGCTGGCCGCGCTGATCAATGCGACCAGGAGGGTAGGCAAAACGCTGCCTGGAGCCGTGATCGGGCAAATCGGTCTTGGCGCCGCCGGCATCGGCATCGTCACCTTGTTAAAGGCCAAGGGGAGCTGCGAGGTTCTCGGCACGGATCTCAAAGCCGATGCCCGGGAACGGCTTGAGAAACTCGGCGGCAAAGCGGTCGCCATAGAGGAACTGATGGCGCGCGCCGATTTTGTGATCGCGACCAGCGGGGTCAAAAACCTGATCAGGCCCGAGTGGGTCAGGGACGGCCAGGTGATCCTGGCGCTGTCCAACCCCGATCCCGAAATCGAACCGACCCTTGCGCTCGAACGTGGCGCGGCGTTTGCCGCCGATGGCAAGGGCATCAACAATGTGCTCGGTTTTCCGGGGCTGTTCAAGGGCGCATTGGCGGCCAGGGCCAAAACCTTCACCCGGGAAATGCTGCTGGTGGCGGCGCATACGCTTGCGGAACTGGCCGGACCGGATGACCTGGTTCCGAATGCGCTGGATACCGATGTGCATGACAAGGTGGCGGCGGCGGTGGCCGAGCTTGTCGGGAAGGGGCCTGAGGCTGGCTAATGGGTTTTAGTAGGGCACGCCCATGCGGCGGTAAATAAAACCGAGCAACCAGATCGGACCGATCATCAGGAACTGGATATCCTTGAAAAAACTGGGTTTCTTGCCTTCGATGTGATGACCGATAAACTGGCCTATCCAGGCCAGCACAAATACGCCGACCGATGCAGTCATTATCGGGAGCCCGGTGGCTTCCAGCGTGTGCAGGATATAGGCAAACAACGCCAGCACAATAGTCATTCCAGCTCCCAGCGAGGGAGACAAAGCGAAGTAATAGGTCAGGGCGAAGGCCATGACGACGGTGGCCCAGTTTAGCCACGGTGACACGCCGGCCATCGCCCCAGGTACCGGCGCCGCCCAGAGCATGCCGAGCACCGTCAGCAGGATCAACGGCACACAAATCCAGTGGATGGCCTTGTTGGTTGGGTTCTGATGGCTTTCGCCATAATCGTTGAACCAGTCGTCGGCTGGGCGCATGATAATCTCCTGCGATCGGTACGCTAAATCTACGTCCTAGAAGAGATGCGAGCAAGTCCGGGACGTGAAAACTTCGAGTCCGAATAGGGAGCACAAATGAATCTACGCCTGACCCTGGGGCAGCGAGTCCTGCAGCATTTCGCCAATTCCAGCTTTCTGAGCGATGCCCGGCGGATGGAGCTATACCCGCCGTTTTTCCTGATGCGCATCAAGGTGCTGCAAATCAGCGAGCACTGGCGGGAAATTCGCATGCTGCTGCCGTTGAATACGATTTCAAGAAACCCGGGCGGGGTCATGTTTGGTGGCTACCAGGCGGCGCTCGCGGATCCGATCGCGGCGCTCGCGTGCGCCCGGGTGTTTCCGGGATACGCGCCCTGGACCCGCGCGATGACCATCGATTTTCGCCATGGTGGCAGCACCGATCTCGAGTTGCGATTCAGCATGAAAAAGGAACAGGAAGAACAGATCCGGGCAGAGCTGGCGGAGCGGGGCCGGGCGACCCCGACTTTTGAATACGGTTTTTACCTGACCGACGGCACGCAGTGTACGCATATCGAAAACACGGTTGCGATTCGACCGCGCGGTTATGTCAAGGCGACGACGCCACCGGCAGATACGGAACGATTCTGATCACGTAGTGGTCTATTCATTCACCGTTCGTTCAGCGATTGGCGATACAATGAAGCCGGAACAACAGGGAGGATTTCCGATGAGTAACCGATTATCACGTATATCTATGATGTTTCTGGCGGCAGTTCTTGTTGCCGGTTGTGAGACGATCAACCCCTACACCGGTGAAACGCAGACCAGCAACGCGACGAAGGGTGCGCTGATCGGCGCTGCCGCCGGCGCCGTGGTCGGGCTGGTGACCGGGGACAACGCGGTCGAACGCAGGCAACACGCATTGATTGGTGCGGGTATAGGCGCCCTTGCCGGCGGCGGTATCGGTTATTACATGGATGTGCAGGAAGCGAAGCTGCGGCAGAAAATGGCGGGTACGGGGGTCAGCGTTACCCGTGTCGGTGACAACATCACGCTCAACATGCCCGGTAACATTACTTTCGAAACTGCAAGCTCGAATCTGAACGGGGATTTCTTCCGCGTGCTCGACGGCGTTAGCGAGGTCACCAAAGAGTTCGAAAAGACGCTGATCGAAGTCGCCGGTCACACCGACAGCCGGGGCTCGAACGATTACAACCAGGCGCTCTCGGAACAGCGCGCCGATGCGGTTGCCAGGTACCTGGAAAGCCAGGGCGTGATGCCACTGCGGATTATTACCGTGGGGCTGGGCGAAGACATGCCGGTGGCCAATAACTCGACCAGCGCAGGCCAGTTATTGAATCGCCGCGTCGAGTTGACGCTGGTGCCGATAACCGGCTAACCAATGCGGTTGCATATATACAAAAAATCCCGGCTATGCCGGGATTTTTTGTATTCGTTATAGGAGGTTCTTCAGGCCCGAATTAAACCCTATCGGAAATGTAAGAGGGCCTTCAGGCCCGATGAGAACAAAACGGATTTTACCCCGGCCTCAAGCCGCCATCGCCTTGCGCAGTTTGCCGATTGCAGCGACCTCGACCTGGCGAACGCGTTCCGCGGAGATGCCGTATTCATCGGCCAGTTCGTGCAAGGTGTCTTTTTCATCGGTCAGCCAGCGGCGCTGCAGAATATCGCGGCTGCGGTCATCCAGCGTCTCCATGGCTTCGGCCAGTTGCATGCTGGATTGCTGCTCCCAGTCTTCCTGTTCGACCAGTTGCGCCGGATCGGGTGTAGGGCTGGGCAGATACGCGGCCGGCGAATAACTTTCCTCGTCACCGGCATCGGGCGCAGGATCCATGGACAGGTCACGCGCCGACAGGCGCTTCTCCATTTCATAAACCTCACGGGTCGAAACCCCGAGGTCGTCCGCAACCGCCTTTGCTTCGTCTAAACTCAGCCAGTTGAGATTTTTCCTGGCTTTGCGCAGATTAAAAAACAGTTTGCGCTGAGCCTTGGTGGTCGCCACCTTGACCAGCCGCCAGTTGCGCAGGACAAATTCATGTATTTCCGCACGAATCCAGTGGACGGC
>JAZFYI010000148.1:0-4039 GCA_036443455.1 Gammaproteobacteria bacterium | reverse complement strand
AAAAAACCGCGGGAAACCGCGGTTTTTTTGGTGCGGCCGACAGACTATCCAGCCTGCCTGGCCTTAATGTTGCCGTCGTTTATTCGCTGGCGGGCGCTTCCTCGACCAGTTTGACCACCGCCATCGGGGCTGCGTCGCCTGCTCGCAGCCCTGCCTTCAGGATGCGCAGATAACCACCGGGACGGTTGACATAGCGTGGACCGATTTCGCTGAAAAGCTTGCCCACGGCTTCCTTGTCGCGCAGGCGATCGAAAGCGCGACGGAGCTGCGCGACGCCATCGGTCTTGGCCATGGTGATCAGCGGCTCGACAACCCGACGCAGTTCCTTGGCCTTTGGCAGCGTGGTGCGAATGGTTTCATGACGCAGCAGCGACACAGCCATGTTCTTGAACATAGCCTTGCGGTGCGAGCTGTTACGACCGAGTCTGCGGCCAGATTTGCGATGATGCATGCTAGTTTTTCCAGTTCATTGAGAGTTCAGGCCCAAAGGTCAGGCAATCACCCTTTCTTCTTCAGGTTGCAGGCTGGGTGGCGGCCAGTTTTCCAGGCGCATACCCAGCGACAGTTCATGGCTGAGTAAAACTTCCTTGATCTCGGTCAGCGACTTCTTGCCCAGGTTCGGGGTGCGCAGCAGTTCGACTTCGGTACACTGAACGAGGTCGCCGATGTAGTTAATGCTTTCGGCCTTCAGGCAATTCGCCGAGCGAACCGTCAGCTCAAGATCGTCAACCGGGCGCAACAGGATCGGATCGATCTGCGCTTCGGCCATGCTGGCCGCCGTGTCATCCTGCCCTTGCAGGTCGACGAATACCGAGAGCTGATCCTTGAGGATGCTGCCGGCGCGGCGTATCGCTTCCTCGGGATCGATCGCGCCATTGGTTTCGATATCGATGATCAGCTTGTCGAGGTCGGTGCGTTGCTCGACCCGGGCCGCCTCGACGCTGTAGGTCACGCGGCGGATCGGGCTGAACGAGGCATCGAGTTGCAGAACACCGATCTCGCGCGCAGCCTCGTCAAAGCTGACCCGTTGCTTGGCGGGCAGATAGCCGCGGCCACGCCGGATTTTCAAAGTCATGCGAAGCTCGCCTTTCTTTGTCAGGTTCGCGATGACCAAATCGGGGTTGACCACTTCGATATCGTGATCGACCGCAATATCGCCGGCGGTCACCGGACCGGGGCCTTTCTTGACCAGGCTCAGCGTCGCTTCTTCACGCGTGTGCATGCACAGCGCAACCTGCTTGAGGTTGAGCAGGATATCGACGATGTCTTCCTGCACGCCTTCGATGCTGGTGTACTCGTGCAGCACACCCTCGATTTCGGCCTCGACAATGGCGCTGCCGGGCATCGATGACAAAAGGATACGACGCAGGGCATTGCCCAGCGTGTGGCCAAAACCACGCTCGAACGGTTCGATAACCACGCGAGCCTGGTTTTCATCGCGGGAGATCAGCTTGACGACCCGCGGCTTTAGAAAATCTGTAGTGCTATCCAGCATTGATCGATACCTTCACATTTACTTGGAGTACAACTCGACAACCAGGTTTTCATTGATATCCGGAAGAATTTCGTCTCTTTCCGGGACAGCCTTGAAAACGCCACTCATTTTCTTTACATCGACTTCGACCCAGTCCGGCAAGCCTACCTGGCCGGCAATATCGATCGAAGCCTTTATCCGGTCCTGCTTCTGTGCTTTTTCGCGTATGGAAATCTCAGCGCCCGCTGCCACCTGGTAGGAAGGAATGTTGGCGACCTTGCCATTGACCAGCACCGACTTGTGGCTGACCAGCTGGCGAGCCTCGGCGCGGGTGCGGGCGAAACCCATGCGGTAAACCACGTTGTCCAGACGGCCTTCCAACAGCTTGAGCAACAGTTCACCGGTCGCACCTTTGCGGCCGGCCGCATTCTTGTAATAGTTGCGGAACTGGCGCTCCAGCACCCCATACATGCGGCGCAGTTTTTGTTTCTCGCGCAATTGCAGACCGTAATCCGACAACCGCGTGCGGCGCTGACCCGGTCCGCCAGGGGGCACGTCCAGCTTGCACTTGGATTCCAGTGGCCGGACCCCGCTTTTGAGGAACAAATCGGTTCCCTCGCGGCGTGACAGCTTACACTTCGGACCTGTATACCTTGCCATCTTTAATCCTCAGACTCTGCGCTTTTTCGGCGGACGACAACCGTTGTGGGGGATCGGCGTCACGTCCGCGATACTGGTGATGCGGAAACCGACTGAATTCAGCGAACGAACAGCCGCTTCACGACCCGGGCCCGGACCCTTGACACGAACCTCCAGGTTCTTGATGCCGAACTCCAGCGCCGCGTTGCCCGCTTTCTCGGCAGCAACCTGGGCGGCAAACGGCGTGCTCTTGCGTGATCCACGGAAGCCACAGCCGCCCGCGGTCGCCCATGAAAGGGCATTGCCCTGGCGGTCGGTAATCGTGATGATCGTGTTGTTAAAGGACGCATGAATGTGAGCGATGGCGTCTGCCACCTGTTTTTTCACTTTCTTGCGTGCCTTGGTCTGTGTTGCCATATTTGTATCCTGAATATCTACCGTGCGCCTTTAGCGGCGCCACATTGCTAAAAATTATTTCCTGACCAGTCGCCGCGGTCCCTTGCGGGTGCGCGCATTGGTACGGGTACGCTGGCCGTGCATCGGCAGGCCGCGTCGATGCCGAATACCGCGGTAACACCCCAGGTCCAGCAAGCGCTTGATGTTGATCGAAACCTCGCGGCGCAAATCACCTTCGACGGTATAGTTCGCGACCGCGCCACGAATTCGCTCGACTTCGGGCTCGCTCAGATCGCTGACCCGGGTCGCGGGATTAATATCCGCAGCCGCGCAAATCTTGCCGGCGCTGCTTCTCCCCACACCAAAGATGTGCTGCAGACCAATCACGATGTGCTTGTTGGTCGGTATGTTTATTCCAGCAATTCGAGCCATTAAAGGCGCTCCTCAATAGCCAGCGCGAAGCCGGCCAGTATATGAAAATCAGTGTCCAAAATCTATCCTTGCCGCTGTTTGTGGCGGGGATCCGTACAGATCACCCTGACCACGCGATTGCGGCGAATGATTTTGCAATTCCGGCAAATCTTCTTCACCGATGCGCGCACTTTCATGATCTAACTCCCGTCAAAACCTGGGTCAGACAGGGCCTCAGGCCCTGGACCCGCCATAGCCACGCAGACTCGATTTCTTCATCAAGCCTTCGTATTGATGCGACATCATGTGCGCCTGTAGCTGGCCCATGAAGTCCATCACCACCACAACAATAATCAGCAAAGAAGTCCCACCGAAGTAGAACGGCACCTGCCAGTACATAATCATGAATTCCGGCAACAGGCACACCGTGGCAACGTAAAACGCCCCCCACATCGTCAGTCGGGTCAGCACTTTGTCCAGGTACTCCGCCGTTTGGTGACCCGGCCGCATGCCCGGAATAAAGGCGCCGGATTTTTTCAGGTTATCGGCGGTGTCCCTGGAGTTAACCGTAAGGGCGGTGTAAAAAAAGCAGAAAAAGACGATCAGCGAGCCATACAGCAGGATGTAAACCGGCTGACCGGGCGACAGGCTCGCAGCGATGGTCTGCAGCCAGCCGACGTTGTCGCTTTGACCGAACCAGCCCGCGATCGTCGCCGGGAACAAAATGATGCTGCTCGCGAAAATCGGCGGGATCACACCCGACATATTGAGCTTGAACGGCAGGTGCGAACTCTGGCCCTGCACCATCTTGCGGCCCTGCATGCGCCGCGCGTAATGCACCGGGATGCGCCGCTGGCCACGCTCGACGAAGACCACGAACGTGGTAACGCCCAGCACCAGCACAAAGAGGATCAGCGCCAGTGCCGGCAGCATCTGGCCGGTGCGCACCAGCTCGAAGGTACCACCGATCGCCGATGGCAGCCCGGAAATAATACTGGCCAGGATGATCATCGAAATACCGTTGCCGATACCGCGCTCGGTGACCTGCTCGCCCAACCACATCAGGAACATGGTTCCGGTGACCAGGCTGACCGCCGCCGTGAAAACAAAGGCGGTGCC